>URCD01000012.1 GCA_900546215.1 uncultured Eubacteriales bacterium
TCACGTACCTCTTTAGGAATCATTGTATGTGTCATAGCTGCCGCCTGCTCCACCAGCGTCTCCGTATCTCCAAGGGATACAGCAAGCGTACACAGCTTCAGGCTGTTGATAAATTTCTTTCCGGCCTCAAGTCCTCCGGCCACGTCAAAGCTGATCATTCCGCCACCGCCAAGCATTTGGCGTTTTGCGATTTCATACTGTGGATTTGATTCCAAAAACGGATAGCGGACAATTTCAATTTTCGGATTTTTTTCGAGCCAGTTGGCAATTTTCAGAGCGCTTTCATTATACTGGCGCATTCTGACACCAAGTGTTTTCAGTCCGCGGCAAGTTAAAAATGCGGTAAACGGAGCCATTACCGAGCCAAAATGCATTAATGTTCCCAATCGGCATTCTCTCAAAAAAGCTTCGTCATTAGAAACGACAGCACCGCCCAATAGATCACCGTGGCCTCCTATGTATTTAGTCAAGCTGTGTATTACCACGTCCACGCCAAAATCCAATGGATTAGTATTATACGGGGTTGCGAAGGTATTATCCATGAACACCTTGACCCCATGCTTATGTGCAATCCTTACAACCTCCTGTATATCTACCAGCACCATAGTTGGGTTCGCAGGCGATTCCACATAGATAAGCCTGGTATTTGGTTTAATCAGGCTCTCAAGCTGACTTAAATCCTGTGCGTCAAACACATCGTGCTCAATGCCGAAACGCGGAAGCCAATCGCTGGTAATATCTTCGGTTCCAGAATATTTTGCCTTGGAAAAAATCGCATGGTCGCCGCACTTCAGCAGTGCAAACAAAGCTCCAGAGACAGCGCCCATTCCCGAAGCATAGGCTACCGCTCCCTTGCCATGTTCCAGTGCCGCCAGCTTCTGCTCCAAATAGTCTACAGATGGATTTGTTATACGGCTGTAAGCATAGCTTTCAGCAAAATCGTCACAGGCTTTTACAGCCTCATCGGTTGAGTCAAAATAAAATGTGGAAGTTTGATATATGGGAGGAATCAGAGCTCCATAGGTATCCCTTGGTTCTCCTGCATGAACCTCTACCGTATCAAATTTAAGTTTTTTCGTTTCAAGTTTTGGGTGTCTTAAAATAAGCTGACTCATAAGCAACTCCTCCTATTATTGATTTAACTTTTCCGATTCAAAATAACAAATATTTTATAAAAATAGAAATACCGGAATATTATTGCTTCCAATAACTAAAAGTTAAACCATCCGAAGCTGTTTTAATCTTCTGCACTGAATATTTGAAGATAATTAACAAATTTTGCAGCCGGCGCGGAAAGTATATGCGACTTATGGCAAATCCATCCTATGGAAACCGGAGTATCAAATCCGGTAACCGGCCTCTTTACTATACCAAGATCCCTATTGCTTGAAACAATCAAACCGGTGCCCAAGTCATATCCCTTAGACCTAAGCATTACCTGCGCGCTTTGATAAAGCCCGTCTACTATAATTACCTTTTTGGGGTAAAACCCAGGAATTAAAAATTCCTCATGCAGTATTGAGGGCGAATCTGAATTAAGCTCGTACATAATGCATGGATATGGCTGAAGCTCCTCAATATCAACCGTCTCTTTGACAGCCAACGGGTGGTCCTTATGAAAAAAAACATACGGAATACTCGTGACAAGCTCGTGAAATTCCAAATTGTTATCCCCAAACACCCTGTTCATATGCTTCTTATTGTCAGCACTAACAAACAGTATGCCTATTTCCGACGTTTTATCCGTTACCTGCTGAATAACTTCCGGATTTTGCCCTAAAAGCAATTTGTAAGTATAAAACTCCTTGTCAGTCACATTCTGAAACTTGATGAAAGCGTCTACCACAAAGCAGTAATGCTGGCTGCTTACGCTCAGCGTTTCATGGCTTTTTAATGCATCCTTACAAAAATGACTGGAAATACGGTCCGCGTCATTAAGCAGCCGGTTTCCCATATCCACCAGTTCCCGTCCCTCAGCGGTCAGAGTAATACCGGATGAGCCTCGTACAAAAATGGTTATTCCCAGCTCCTCCTCCAGCGCGTACACCATTTTGCTGATGCCAGGTTGGGAAACATATAGGTTTTGCGCGGCTTTGCTGAAAGAGCCGCATTTGGCTACCATAGAAATATACTTAAGCTGCATTAATGTCATTTTCCCACATTCCTTCCCATTTTTGCATATTTTTTTTTATTATATCATCTAATCCGGCAGTATTTAAATATAAAATTTTATTCACTGTATTAAAAAAAGTATTAGCCACGGATAACTTATGTTTATTAGACAATGAAATGCAAACATAATAGAATATTATGTACAAAGAAAAATACAATCAGTACAGCAGCAAGCAGCAGAAAAGTATTAAGTTAAAGGAGAGTATTATATGGAGCAAAAGAAAATTAAATTTACTGATGTATTATTTATCGGCCTGGCATTCTTCGCCACCTATTTTGGAGCAGGAAACCTGATTTTCCCGCCAATGCTCGGCCTTCAAAGCGGCCAGAGCTGGGGTTCCGGTATGATTGGTATGCTGGCCTCGGGAGTTGGTCTGCCAATCCTGTCATTATTGGTTTTAGGTAATTTTGGCAACGTACAGGCCATTTCAGACCATGTGAACAAAAAATTTTACAACGTTTTTATTGGCGCAATTATGATTCTTTGCTGCTGTGTATCGATTCCAAGGACAGCGGCAGTAGGAATTGAAATGGGGCTGCAGGGCGTATGGAGCGGTGCCCCATACCTGATTTCCGTTGTAATTTACTTTGTACTTGCATTTTTCTTTGCCAAAGACAGAGGCACCGCATTGGATAAGGTCGGAAGAATTCTGACGCCGGTCATGACTGTTATCCTTTTAATTCTGGTTATTAAAGGCGCGGCAAGTCCAATAGGCACTCCGGCAGAGCCTTCTGTTGACAACGCATTTTTAAACAGCTTCCTTGGCGGCTACAGCACCGGCGACGTACTTGTTTCATTCCTTATGGCTTCTGTTTTCTTTTCGACAATCCGTAATCACGGATATGACGGCAAACAGCTTAAGAAGGTTAATTTAGGTGCCGGACTTGTTGCAGCCTTATGCCTTGCAATTATTTACGGCGGCCTGCTGTTCATGGGCGCCTGCGTCAGCGGAGAATATACGCCTGATTCTATCAGCAACGCTAATCTTCTACTGACCATTATTCATTCAAGCGGCGGTCAGATTGCAATCTACGGGCTTTGTCTGTCAGTTCTTCTTGCCTGCCTGACTACTGCAATCGGGCAGATAACAGCGGTAGCGGATTTCTTTGAGGAAGCCTCCAACGGTAAGCTTCCCTATAAAATTCTGGTAATAGTTGTTCCCGTTGTCACAACGTTAGTAGCCAGCTTTGGTCTGGACACTATTGTAACGCTGACTTCACCGTGGTTTTCATTTATGTACCCCATAGCTCTTGTTATTATGCTATTGGGTATCTTCTCCAAATGGATTCCTAACGACGGCGGATATAAAGGCGCAGCCTATTTGACGGTTGTATATGCAATTTTAGACCTTCCGGCTGAATACGGCGTGCATGTTGGATTTTTAGACAGCATTCTCAACCGTATTCCACTGTACAGCCTCGGTTTTGGCTGGATTGTTCCGGCTGTTGTCGGTTTTATAATTGGACTGATTATATATCCTCGTATGAAAAAAACAAACGCTTAAAATATTGAAAGGAGACTATTAAATGTCTGTTAATAAAGGTGACTCTACAAAATACGTACATACAGGAAACGGTGAGCTTTGCTACGGTTTGAACAAGGCTCTGACAGTTCCTGAAACATTTCCTATTTATCTTTCTTCCGCGTATATATTCGACTCCATTGATCCAATCGATCAGATTTGTGACCAAGGAGCTCCCGGCTACGCATACTTTCGTTTAGGCAATCCGAATGCCGACGCCACTTCTCAGATTTTGGCAGCCGGCGACGGTGCGGAAAAGGGCTTGGTGTTTGCTTCCGGCATGGCGGCTATAACCACAGCCATATTAGCAAATGTCAAACCCGGCGACCACATTGTAGCATCTCCTATCATTTACGGCGAGACCTTCTATTTTCTTAAGAACGAGCTTAAACGCTGGGGCGTAGAAACGACCTTTATTGATTTTAACACCCAGGATGTGGCTGACTACATAAAACCGAACACCACTCTTGTTTACGGTGAAACTATCGCTAATCCGCTGATGTCGGTTCCTGATATAAAGTACCTGGCTGATACAGCTCACTCACACGGAGCCAAGCTGTTCATTGATAATACCTTCGCCACCTCTATAATAGCTAAGCCCATTAAATACGGAGTGGATTTGGTTTTATACAGCGCAACCAAATATCTTGGCGGACATGATGATATTGTAGGCGGAGCGGCTTTAGGCTCGGCGGAAATCATACAGAATTTGAACTTCTACCTCGGTCTGTACGGTTCAAATCTGGGAGCTACTGAATCATGGCTTTTAGCCCGCAGTCTTCGCACGCTTCCTCTCAGGGTCAAGAAGATGTCTGAAAACGCACTTGCTCTGGCCAATTTTTTTGAAAGCCATCCAAAGGTTGAGAAGGTATACTATCCCGGCCTAGACTCATCTCCCAGCAAGAAACTTGCCGACAGCCAATTCGAGGGAAACGGATACGGAGGTATGCTCAGCGTTAATTTCTGTGGAGGTCAGGCGGAAATAGATAAGCTTATAAGCAACTTACATCTTGTCAGGTTCGTTCCTACGCTGGCCGGAGTCTGCACCACCCTTACCTATCCTCCAAGAGCCTCTCACAGGGATCTTACTCCTGACGAGCTTGCCGCAATCGGAATAACAATGGGACAGATACGGCTTTCCTCGGGTCTTGAGGACATTGACGATTTACTTAACGACTTTGACCAAGCTCTCGCTAAAATGTAAATATAATACGTCCACAATTTAAATAAGGCGTCCCTAGGCTTAATAAAGCTTGGGACGCCATTTTTTAACTGATAAAAAACGAGGACAGTCTGTTCGACTATCCTCGTTGACATTTTTTAAATCATTAAGTTCATTTTTCTAGCTTCAAAAAGGAGTTCCTCTCTGAATTTTGGATGTGCAATTTCAATAAGAGCCTTAGCCCTCTGTCCCGCCGTCTTTCCTTTAAGTCTTGCAATACCATACTCTGTTACAACGTTATCTATATCATTTTTAGTAGTTGTTACAGCAGCTCCCGGTGTAAGGATAGGCTTTATTTTACTGATTGTTCCATTCTTAGCTGTGGAGTTCATAGCTATAAAGCTCTTTCCTCCCTTTGAATTAGCTGTGCCTCTAACAAAGTCCAGCTGTCCTCCTGTACCACTGTATGGTTTCCAGCCTATTGACTCTGAACATACCTGACCGAGGAAATCAATTTCAAGTCCAGCGTTAATGGAAATAAAATTATCAAGCTTTCCGATTATCGAAGGGTCATTTACATAGTCAACCCCGTGGAGCTCAATTGAGCGGTTGTCATCAAGGAAATCATACATCCTTTTAGAGCCCCAACAGAAAGCAGCGACTGTCTTGCCTACATCAATATTCTTTTTCATATTTGTAACAGCCCCGGCCTCAATAAGGTCGACCATACTGTCTGTAAACATTTCAGTATGTATTCCAAGATCCTTCTTTTCAAGAAGAAGCTTACCAACAGCATTTGGAACTTCGCCGATACCAAACTGAATTGTTGCTCCGTCAGGTATAAGCTCAGCAATCATGGCGCCCATTCTCTTACTGTTTTCGGATAACGGAAGCTCTTCAAGCGTAGGCATTGGATATGAGCTTTCACAAACCGCTGTCGCCTGTGATATATGTACAACATGAGTTCCCATAACTCTTGGAACCTGATCATTTACTTCAAGGAAAACGTATTTGGCTCTTTCAAGCTGGGCAAGAGTTTCCGCTGCCACAAGCCCAAATGAAAAGAATCCATGCTTATCCATAGGTGATACCGTTGCATAGAAAACATCTACCTTAGGAACTCTTTCTCTCCAGAGCATCGGTATCTGACTGTAGTGCGCAGGCATGTAATCAAATCGGCCTTCCTGTACACCCGCTCTTGAAGCGGCTGTCGTAAACCATGATACATGATAGTACTTTCCTGCAAGCTCCGGATCAAGATAATCCCCGCCTCCGGGTGAAAGTACACTGTGGTGCTGAACATTTGTTATCTCGTCTCTTCTTGCTCTCTCTCCTATAGCATGTACAATAGCCTTAGGCTCAGCCATGCATGTAGGACACGCACAGACAAAATCATCTTCAATATATTCAGCGATTTCATCGGGTGTTCTAAGCTTAGCTTTGTAGATACCAAGATATCTGTTGTTTGGTTCGATATTATACTCCATTTATACATTCTCCTTTCGAAGTACCGAGTGTACTTTTATTTCATTATATTTAATATTTAACATATTTTCAGTCATTTGTACAGTATTTTTTTACAAACAATATTATACTGTATACACTTTTTTCGTAAATATGTCCAAATATGCTACTATTTTAACACTCTTTGTTCATTTATTAACAACAAATTATAATGAAAATCCAGCTATTTCAATCGAATATATTATATTTTAACTGCCGATAACAAAAAAAAGCTATAATAATTTAACAATAATCTAGCATTTATCATTAAAACTAATTTATTTTATAAAAACCATGTTGTCTGATAACAATTGCCATTATTTAATTATACTGGTATCTCCTCCGCCAGCTTATTTTCAATTTAATAATTCTACAGTCATCATATTCAAACAAAAAAGCGTCCGTTTGCTAGCAAACGGACGCTTTTTATATTAAACCACGTCTTTTTCACCCTTTTTAAACTCTGATATTATAAGCCCGGCAAGAGTAAGAATAGTTCCCACTGCAGAATAAGCAGTTATTTTTTCATTCAGTATTAAAGCGGATATAATTATCGTTATAACCGGCACAGCATAGATATAAACACTGGTTTTTACAGCGCCAAGTATACGCAGCGCAACGTTCCATGTAACAAAGCACAATGCCGAAGCCCCTATTCCTAAATATACTATATTAAAGAGATTTACAGGTTCAAGAATTTTACTCAATTCAGGCTTAAATCCAGTTATAAATAAAACCGGCACCATAAAAATCAGTCCGTAGGCAAAAATATGCCGCGTAGCCTGTATCATATTATAGCCGTGTGAACTTATTTTTTTAGTTAAAATAGAGTAGGCAGCCCATACTACTGCTGACAGCACTGCAAGTATATCCCCTATAGGGCTTATATGCATTTTTGTACCGCCGAAGCTGATAATTCCTATCCCTCCAATCGCAAAAATAAACCCAATAAAAAAGTTTGCCCTTGGCTTTTCTCCATCTAAAAACCAGTTAGCAAATAACGCGGTAAAAAACGGAGCGGCCGATATAATTACACTCACATTTGAAGCCATTGTATATGTAAGTGCTATATTCTCAAATAGAAAATACAGGGTTACCCCGCAAAAACCAGCTAATGCAAAAGTAATTTCATGCTTTTTCTCACGAATGTCCAGCCTTTTAGGGCATATAGCCAGTAAAGCCAAATATCCAATCATAAACCTTATAAAAAGTATTTCTACAGGGGTAAAGTCCCTAAGTAATATTTTTGTAGATATAAAAGTTGTTCCCCAAACAAGAGCTGTCACAACACACAGCAAATGTCCTGTCATATTTTTACTGCAGTTCACAGCCATTCTTCCTTTACTAAAAATTTTCTTTTTATTATAAACCTTACTCTAAGGATAATGTCAATATAAGTTTTTCTATATCAGAATTCTTCTACAATTGAAATACCAAACGGCCCGCCTGATAATATCAGGCGGGCCGTAATCACAAAACACAGTGACCTCAGGCCGCTGTGTTATCTATTCAGTTTTAATCAAGCGATATATTTTCTTATCTGATCAGGCACTGCACTCATCGGCGCACTGTAAATCAGAGTAAAGTCTACGCTGTAATCGTTCGAGATCCTTTCAAGTATCTCACACAAGCTCTCAACATCATCCGAGTTGAGCGATTGAATTATATTGTTTAAACCGTCAACAAATATTTTTTGAATGTCGCCATTCTGAGAAAGAATACCATAAATAAAGCCTATAAATACTTCGTAATCACAAATCTTAAACTTTGAAGTCTCAACAAATCTTATACCGTAATGCAGATCATACATATGTCTGCTGTCATCGTCGATAAATACTACGTTACCGTCGATAGTTTTGGAAGCCTCATTTGCCATTTCTATGAGTCTCTTAGTTTTACCCTGTCCTTTTTCACCTGCAAGAATCTGAATCATGGTAATTCCCCCTTTTATTTGTTGTGGTATTTTATTTTGTTTTCTATACTTTTATAGTTCTTTAAAACTTCTTTAAATCCTTCTTTATTTAAGCTGAAAATATATACAGATTTTGCTGTCAATTTTTGTTGAACATATCCCTGTACATTTATATTGTTCAGCATTTTATACTATCTTAGTCACACACATAATCAAACCAGTCCCATTCGGACTGCGCAACAGCCCTTGCGGTCATTTCTTCCGGCTCGTCAACAAGTCCGAAAATAGTAACAAAATCGTGATAAAGCTCACCCTCTACAACAGCGTCACCTGTTATTGTATAAGTGTTTTCCTCATTTTCAACAGTTTCTATAAATTTGCCGATAAGTATTACGTCTTCGCCCTCCAGCTCAATCTTATTATACTCCTGCGCAATGTCATCTTCTGTAAAATCAAGTCGCATAAATATCACCTCCATTATTAAAATTTTACCACTCACCAAACAAATATACAACCTAAATTTAAGTCTTTAATATTTCACAAAAAAACAGAAGCCTGACATGTTTAAATTATTTTAAAAAAATAATATTGTACTTGAACAAAAAGATGATATACTTGTATAGGTATATACGCATTTATACGTCTTTGTTATTTTACACCTCTGGAGGACTTCTTTTATGAATTATATAGTATTTGATTTGGAATTTAATCAGTCCTTTGATTTTAAATCAGGCTCTGCGGCAAAAAGCAATCCCGAATGCCCGTTTGAAATAATACAAATCGGCGCCGTAAAGCTGAACTCTGACTTTGAAAATTCCGGTCATTTTAATTTTTATATTAAGCCGGTTATATATAAGCGCCTGCATCCATACGTGGAAAAAATCACAGGCATATCACAACTGGAACTAGATAACGGCCTTACATTCTCAGAGGTGTTTGAGGCATTTTGTGAATTTGTTGACCCAAAGGAGGATATCTTATGTTCCTGGGGAAGCGATGATATAAAATCTCTCTATAGAAACATTCGTTACCATAAGCTTCCCGCGGCTAAAATGCCTGACCGTTATATGAATATACAGGGCTTCGCAACAAATTATCTTCACTATGAGCCGGGAAAGGCAATTGGCCTTAAAAATGCAGTTGAGCTTTTAAACCTGCATATAGAATCTGATTTTCATAACGCTTTAAATGACGCCGTATATACTGCCGAGATATTCAAAATAGTAAAGCCCGATATTATTGTTACAGAACGCTTTAAACCCGCGGATATTAAAATAACTAAACCCAAGGTCCAGAAAAAAGGCATTAACACTAAATCTCTTTTCAAGTATTTTACCCAGTCTCTTGAAAGAGAGCTTTCTACAGAAGAGAAAGCCATAATTAAAACCGCCTATAAATTTGGGAGAAATAATACTTATGATATGTAATGCCAGTAATTATTTTGTATAATACGCCATACTTTTTTAGAACCATGTGTGTTTTTGTCAATAACACTTGTCTTTTCATAAAACATATGCTATATTTATTCTGTTCTTCAAAAAAAGACACTCTGGAGAGTCTCCCATTGGGAGCGCCGAAGGTGTACAGCGGATTTTACGCTTATCTCTCAGGCAAAAGGACAGGGCATAACAGAATGCAAATGTTCTACTCTTTAGAGAGCTGCCGCCAAAAAGCGGAAGCTCTTATTTTTATGCTTGCCGGCTGTTTTTACGCAGCAGGTAAATATGCGAATAAATATAAATAAAGGGGAAGAAAAAAATGGAAACAGTTTTAGAATTAGTAAAGTCGGCCAACGGATTTATGTGGAATTTTTTCCTGATACTCATACTTTGCGGTACAGGAATTTATTACACAATACGCCTAAGGTTCATACAGGTGCGTAAATTTGGCGAATCCTTTAAGCTGGTATTCAGTAATATCCGTCTGAAGGGGCATAAATCAAACAACGGTGAAATGAGCTCCTTTCAGGCTCTTGCAACTGCAATAGCCGCTCAGGTCGGCACAGGAAACCTGACAGGCGCAGCGACCGCTCTAATCGGCGGAGGTCCGGGAGCTATATTCTGGATGTGGCTGAGTGCATTTTTCGGAATGGCAACAATTTATGCCGAGGCTACATTGGCTCAGAAATTCAAAGTCGTTGAAAACGGTGAGGTAAACGGCGGTCCCGTATATTACATAAAGCAGGCATTTAAGGGTAAATTCGGAAGAGTTCTTGCAGCACTTTTTGCTGTGTTTATAATACTGGCTCTTGGTTTTATGGGAAATATGGTACAATCTAATTCAATTGGAAGCGCATTTTCCCAGGTATTCCAGTCAAGAAACATTAATGTGCCTCCAATAGCTGTCGGTATTATTATCGCAGTTGCCGCAGCATTTATTTTTATCGGCGGCACATCAAGGCTTGCTTCAGTCGTTGAAAAGGTAGTTCCTATAATGGCCTGCGTATATATTGTAGGAAGCATAATACTCATCGGCATGAACGTCACTCAGGTTCCCGCCGCTTTTGCTACAATTATCAAGGCCGCTTTTCAGCCTAAGGCTGTGCTTGGAGCCGCTGCCGGTATAGGAGTAAAGGAAGCAATAAGGTATGGAGTTGCAAGGGGTCTTTTTTCAAATGAGGCCGGAATGGGTTCTACTCCTCACGCCCACGCTAGGGCAGTTGTCAAAGACCCCCACGAGCAGGGCCTTACGGCTATGATGGGAGTTTTTATCGATACCTTCATTATTCTTAATTTAACTGTATTCTCAGTACTAACTACCGGTGCTATGGCATCAGGAAAAGACGGTATCGCTCTTACCCAGACTGCATTTATCACAAGCTTTGGCAGCTGGGGAGATATATTCATAGCGATATGCCTTCTCTTCTTTGCCTTCTCAACTATCCTCGGATGGCATTTCTTCGGAAAAATAAACGCTGAGTATTTGTTTGGAAAAAAATGCGGAAAAATATATTCTCTTATCGTAATAGCCTTTATAATTTTAGGTTCAACTCTGAAGCTTGAGCTTGTATGGGAGCTTTCAGACTTCTTCAACGGTCTGATGGTAATTCCAAATGCCCTTGCCCTTCTCGCCTTGAGCGGTCTGGTTGTTAAAATGAGCAAAGAATATACCCGCAAGTAACCAATACACGATTTAAAAGGCATCCAGATACCTGCGGCTGTTAATTAAACATATAATACACAATAATAAGCTCCGATTAATTTTAAATCGGAGCTTGTTTTTGTTATAAATATACATTTTTACCGTTTGCAAATTAATTATTTAGGCATTTTGCATAATTTTTCTTGATTTTACCCCCCCCCTAAATTATAATTGATATATATAATCTACTCTATTGAGACCTATTCCCTTTAAATTTCTAAATAAGGAGGCGCATGACATGAAAAAACTTATTGCCTTAATAACGGCGTCGTTTATGACACTTGGCATGACTAACACGGCGTTCGCGAAAGTAATTTACCACAATTTATCAACGGATGGAGATTTAAAAATCGAGGAAACCACCGGTGATACCTATGAGGTTACAAGCAGCGGTGAAACCACAAACTGTATCATTGTTTCGGACGGCGTAAAGACCTACATTATACTTAACGGCGTAAACATCAGCGCCACGGACAAATCTGGAATAGACGCGAAAAATGCTACAGTTGTGCTTGAATTGGCTGGTGAAAACCAAATTTACATCGACTCAGAATCAAAGGCCGGAATAAACGTGTCCAACGGAGAGCTTACCATTAAAGGCAACGGCAGACTGGAGGTTTCCACAGCAGGAGACGGCGCCGGTATTGGCTCGGACGACGGAGATGCTTTTGAGGGGAAAATAACTATTAAAAGCGGCGATGTTACGGCGTCCTCCGGTGATGACGGTGCAGGTATTGGCTCCGGTCATGACGGTGATATGTCCGGCTCTGTTGTTATTTCCGGCGGTACTGTCCATGCATTAAACAAGGGAGAATACGGCGCAGGCATAGGCTCCGGTGATTACGGAGATATAAGCGGCAGTATAACCATTGGCGGAAACGCTAAGGTTACGGCTGTAGGAGGAACGGACGGCGGCGCCGGTATCGGCTCCGGTGATTACGGAGATATGACTGAGGGAAGCTCCATTATTATCAAGGACAACTCGGTTGTTAAGGCAACGTCCCAAAACGACAACCCCGCCATAGGGCTTGGAGACGATGCTGACGATGAATTTGGTGAAGATCCTTTTATTTTTAACGGCAGCATACAAATACTGGACAACGCCAGTATTACAGCAACAACCAATGGGTCAAATGCGGCAATAGGCTCCTGTAACGAGGAATCCTTCGGTACGCTTACCATATCGACTGGCTCAACCATAAACGGCATATCCGGCAGCGACCTGGATAAGCTTAAGGAAATGGGTATATTAGACGGTATAGCAGAGGTCACATCCGTAAGTCCAAAAAACTCAAATTCAAGCTTTTCCCTTGAGAGACTTAACATCGTTAAAAGGCTTAAAGCGGCCAATAGCGGCGATGTTGTAGCCGTATCCGAGAAACAGCTTAACAAGGGCAAGCTTCCTGCCTATGTGCTTGAGACACTGGCGGCTGCTGATGACGTCACTCTGCTTATAAGCTGTGAGGAATTTGACATATTAATCAAGTCCGATGAGGCCATAGCTGACGCAGGCAGCACTCAATTCTATACAATAGACCAGCTTGTTAAAATGTACAAATAATGTCAATTACGCTTGCAAATTTCTGTTTGGCGTTAAAAAGGGCCATGCTTTTGCATGGCCCAAATTTAAATATTTTTTATGCGTTAACCTCAGCTTCAGCCTTTACCTTACTTTTATTTTTACCTGTCACTTTGTCAATGAATACAGCGATAGCACCGTCGCCTGTTACGTTGCAGGCAGTACCGAAGCTGTCCTGTGCTATATAAAGAGCAATCATAAGGTTGAGCATTATAGGATTAAAATGAAGCATTGACTCAAGTACGCCAAGTGCAGCCATAACCGCACCTCCAGGTACGCCGGGTGCCGCAACCATTGTTACGCCAAGCATAAGAACGAAAGGCAGTATTCCCATAAATGTAACTTCCATACCGTTAAGCATCATAATCGCAATCGCACAGCTTGTAAGTGTGATTGTACTTCCTGAAAGATGTATTGTTGCACAAAGAGGGATTACGAAATCGGCAACCTCGCCTCTAACTCCGTTTTTCTTAGTCTGCTCAAGCGTTACAGGAATTGTAGCAGCAGATGACTGTGTTCCAAGAGCTGTAAAATAAGCAGGAATCATGTTTTTAAGCAGTGCAAACGGATTTTTCTTTGATACAACACCAGCAATAACATACTGGAAAATAAGTATTCCGATATGAAGAAGTATAATTACTCCAAATACCTTAATAAATACGCTCATAATCTCAAATACTGTTCCTGAGAATGCGAGATTTGAGAAAATACCAAATACATGGAAAGGTAAAAGAGGAATGATTATGCTGGCAATTACCTTTGAAATAATACCCTGGAACTCATTGAAAATTCCTTTAAGCTTTTCAGCCTTTGTTACTGCAATACCAAGGCCAAGTGTGAATGAAAGTATAAGTGCGCTCATAACGCCCATAATCGCAGGCATTTCAATTGTGAATAATCCGCCTACCATTGTTTCCTCAGCATTCTGAGCATTTTCAAGTACTATTGAGCCTACCTCAAGGAATGAGGGGAATGTTACTGAATCTACAAGGAAAGCTAAGCTGCCTGCAATAATTGTTGACAAATAAGCTACGAGAGCTGTAATAGCAAGTGTCTTTCCTGCTCCGTCACCAAGGTCGGCAATACCCGGTACAACAAAGCCGATGATAATAAGAGGAATAACAAATCCTAAGAACTGATTAAATATTCCGTTAAAAGTTGCAAAAATTGCGATGAGTTTTTCGGGAGCTACTAAACCTACTATAACACCAAGTGCGATAGCAATAATAAGCTTAGGAAGAAGTCCGAGTTTTTTCTTTGACATTTTTGTATAAGCCGAAAACCTAAAAGTTTTGGCTTTCCTCCTTTTCTTTATTTATTCATTTTACCTTTTATATCTTAAAGAATTTCATATCCGTTCGATTTAAGAAGTTCCATTATTTCATTTACGTGCTCAGGATTTCTTGTTTCAAGAACCATAGTTACAACACATGAATTTACCTCAGATCTCAGATCCTCTCTTTCATGGTTGATGCTTATAATGTTTGCCCCTGTCTTAGAAATAAGCTGTAACAATGAAATAAGCTGTCCTGGCTTATCAATAACCTTTGTTTCGATATTTGCAATTCTTCCAGTCTTGTTAAGGCCCTGTGTAATAACTCTTGAAAGAGTATTAACATCAATGTTACCACCTGAAACTATGCATACGCTCTTTTTACCCTTAAGGCCTGCCTTATCAAACATAGCAGCGGCAAGCGCAGTAGCGCCGGCACCCTCTGCGACCGTCTTCTGTTTTTCCATAAGTGTAAGAATTGCAGTTGCAATTTCTTCTTCTGTTACAGTAACTATTTCATCTACATATTTCTGGCACATTTCAAATGTGATGTCTCCGGGTTTCTTAACCGCTATACCATCAGCTATTGTTGAAACCTTCTCAAGCTCTGTTACCTCGCCCTTTAAGCGTGATTCATACATGCTTGGCGCTCCGGCTGCCTGCACCCCGATAACCCTGCAGTCCGGTTTTAAAGCTTTTATAGCGTATGATACGCCGCTTATAAGTCCGCCGCCGCCAATTGGAACATAAACTGCCTCAACATCAGGAAGCTGCTCAACTATTTCAAGACCAATTGTTCCCTGTCCTGCTATAACCTTTTCATCATTAAAGGGATGAACAAATGTATAGCCCTTTTCTTCCATGAGTTCTTCTGCTTTTTTTGCAGCGTCATCGTAAACTCCGGGAACCAATACAACCTCTCCGCCATAGCCTTTTGTTGCCTCTACCTTTGAGATAGGTGCTCCTGCAGGCATGCATATTACGGATTTAATTCCTTTTCTTGTTGCAGAAAGCGCAACGCCCTGGGCATGGTTGCCGGCTGAGCATGCAATAACTCCTTTTGAGGCTTCTTCAGGTGTAAGGCTTGATATTTTGTAATAAGCGCCTCTTAATTTGAAAGAACCCGTAAGCTGAAAATTTTCTGACTTGAGATAAATATTCTCACCGATTTTGTCAGCCTTGATAACAGGTGTAACACCGGCTATCTCTTTCAAAACCCTCTGTGCGTCAAAGAGCATTTCCAATGAAACCATAATATATCCTCCTTATATTATTTAAAACCTTTGTTATTTGAGCAACGTGTTTTGTTTCTTTCCGTGTACATTATAAGAATAAAAAATATTTTAGTCAACACAATTATTTTGGATTTTGTATTTCTACGGCGAACTTTAGGCTGTTTTCAATTAAAAAAAGCCGTTTTTGTCTTTGTATTGTGGACATCAATATTTACTGGGTGAATATTTGCGCGAAATGCATAATCATAAATTAATATTTTATAATTTTGAGACGAAATTTTGTTAAAAATCACGTTTTTTGAAAATAATATTTGTAGAACCAAAATCAAGGCAATAAATGGTATCAAAACTCTTGCTTAAGGCAATACTAAACAGTAAATATGAGAAATTTAAATGGTCTTGAAAATATAAAAAAGCGGTTTCCGGGACTTTAGGTTAAAAGTTTTACTTACATTTTAGCAAGTTTTATGATAAGATATTATATATACAGTATACATAAAAATCTTCGGAGGTGTGAGCATGTTCCAAAAAGGCGATTTGATTATCTATAATAACGAAGGTGTTTGCCGGGTGGAAGACGTAGGACCTCTTAAAAATCTTTCAGACGGACAAAGCGAAAGACTATTTTATAAGTTGTCCCCTGTCTATGGAAAAGGTTTTATCTTTATACCGGTAGATACAAAGGTATTTATGCGTCCCGTTATAACAAAAGAAAAAGCTCGTGAGCTAATTACTAAAATCCCCAAAATTAAAAGCAATGAACTTGATACAAATAATCAGAAGCAGCTGAACGAATACTATCAGTCCTCATTCTTATCCCATGAATGTGAAGACCTGCTTCAGCTGATAAAAACAGTCTATTTAAAAACACAAAAACAGATTTCTTGCGGCAAAAAGCCCGGCCAGACAGACCAGCGCTATATGAAACGCGCCGAGGAGCTTCTGCATGGCGAGCTTGCCATAGTTCTTGGTATACCGTGTGATGAGGTAACGTCATATATCGAAAAAGCTCTCGCCTCAATAGAAACAGCTGAAGAAATACAGTGCGGTTAAGAGATTCTCTGGCGCACTGCTTCATAGATTAAAACGGCCGCCGCTACGGAGGCGTTAAGAGATTCAGCCTGTCCCGGCATTGGTATCCTAATCAGGCAGTCGCACATTGCCGCGGCTTTGTCAGAAAGTCCTCTTGCCTCATTGCCCAGCATAAATGCACAGCCGGATTTCAGGTCTAAATCAAAATAATTTTTCTTTCCTTTTAAATGAGCGGCATAAATTTTTATGCCGTTTTTTTTCATAAATGACGTTATACATTCTAAATCAGCGTTCTGAATAACCGGGACTTTAAATACCGATCCCATTGTTGAGCGCAGAACCTTCGGATTATAAAGGTCAACACTGCCCGCAGAAAGTATAACCCCATTGGCACCTGCGGCATGTGCCGTACGTATTACAGTGCCGAGATTTCCCGGGTCATTCATTTCCTCTGCAATCACATAAAAACCATTTTTTCTAATAATATCTTTAATTTCATATTTCAGCTTGGCGCACACAGCCAGTATGCCCTGAGGATTTTTTGTATCGCTGACTGTATTAAAAAGCTTGTCGCTTATTATATAGCAGTCTGCCTTTTCCCTGAAACAGCTTATATCATTTTTTGCAGAAAAGCTTTCTGAAAAAACCATTTTATTTATTTTTGTATTTTCAGGTATTTCTGATACGAATCTAAAACCGTCAGCAATAAAAAGTCCGCTTTCATCACGATGTTTTTTATCTCCCAGAGCCCGTAATTCTTTTATCAATTTATTTTGAGTACTTTCTATCAATTAAAATTCCCACCTTAGTTTAATCATTTCAGCCTAAAATATACGGTTGGTTCCAAGTATATAGGAAGCTTTATCATAATCCGACTTTTTTACATATATTGTATATTCATATTCAAATTCCAGTCTTTCGCCGAATGTTCCTGTATATGCCCTTGACCCAGCAGAAAATGGAGACGGGCTTTTTCTGTTAATAACTTTAATATCATAATCAATTCCGTTTTGTGCCAGAAGCTGTCTTGCCTCTGATTGTTTTTTCATATCAAAAGTGCTCAGTACTTCCCTGCGGTTAAAAATTGTTATCATACTGCCGCCCTCCAATACTATAATAGGTTTACAAGTAAGCTTTTTTAAATTATACCAGTAATACCCTCAAATGTATAGCGTTCTAAACTCCTTGCCTTCCTTATAAATCCGTTTTTATTTAATTTTAACTTACAGCCCGTATTCCTTAATAATTTTGTAATTAATTTTAATATAAATTTATGATATAATTAAGAAATTAAATCAGTATGTTGGGAGTGTATGCCCTTGGCAGGCTCGTCATTTGGAACAAATTTTAGAATAACCACTTGGGGTGAATCTCACGGACAGGCTCTAGGCGTTACTATAGACGGCTGTCCCGCCGGTATTTCTCTTAATGAGAATGACATTCAAAAGGAACTGGACAGGCGCAGACCTGGTTCAAACCCTTATGGAACAAAGAGGCAGGAAAGCGATACGGCTAATATTTTGTCCGGAACTTTTAATGGTAAAACAACCGGTACCCCTATATCTATAGTAGTATATAATTCTGACCACCATTCATCGGATTACAGCAATATCGCGGATAAGTTCAGACCCGGTCACGCAGACTACGGCTTTGACAGCAAATATGGTTTTCGTGATTACCGCGGAGGCGGACGTTCTTCCGGCCGTGAAACCCTCTGCCGTGTGGCGGCAGGCGCTGTAGCAAAAAAAGTATTATCAGAGCTAGGTATTACTGTAACAGCTTATACCGTTTCAGTTGGTCCGATAGATATTGACAGAAATAAATTTGATTTGGACGAGCGCTTAAACAATCCGCTTTTTATGCCCGACAGCTCTGCTGCCGCAAAGGCGTCTGAATATCTGGACAGCCTTATGTCTGACGGCGACAGCGCCGGAGGTATTGCTGAGTGTGTAATAAAGGGTGTTCCAGCTGGTATTGGGGAGCCTGTATTTGATAAGCTTGACGCGGTACTTTCTATGGCTGTGCTTTCAATAGGAGCTGTAAAGGGTATCGAGTTTGGCGCAGGCTTTAATGCTGCCAGGCTTAAAGGATCTGAAAATAATGACCAGTTTACCGCGGACAGTGATGGACATATATCGAAGCTTTCCAACAATTCCGGCGGTATTTTAGGCGGTATTTCTGATGGAAGCGACATTATTTTCCGTGCGGCCTTTAAACCGACTCCCTCAATCTCAAAAAAGCAGAATACTGTAACAGTAAAAGGCGTAAATACAGAAATAGAAATAAAGGGAAGGCATGACCCCATTATAGTTCCAAGAGCTATTGTTGTACTGGAGTCAATGAGCGCCATAGCTCTTTTGGATATGATTATGCGCTCTATGCCATCTAAAATAGAAAATATTAAAAAGCTTTAAAAGGAGTGTATAAAATGGGACAAAATATTGACGATTACAAAAAAGTCATAACAGGCAAAATGATAGCTGACAAGCGCAATGAAATTGTTGCAGAGCGTGTTATTGAGGGACTGCAAAAGCGTAATATGAAAGGTTATTTCTGTCAGACTGCCAAAGAGGCAAACCAGCTTATCTTAAGCCTTATACCTGAAGGCGATTGTGTATCATGGGGCGGCTCAATGTCCATAAGAGATACAGGCCTTACAAAGCTTATTAAGGAATCCGGCAAATATAAAATTCTTGACAGAGATGCGACCGGTTCAACTGAGGAAATGCGTGAGGTACAGCGTCAGGCACTGTTATGCGATACATTTCTTATGGGAACAAACGCCATGACAGACGACGGTGAGCTTGTCAACATTGATGGGCTTGGAAACCGTCTTGCAGCCCTTTGTTACGGACCTAAACAGGTAATCGTGGTGGCAGGCATAAATAAAGTAATGCATTCGGAAGAGGCCGCAATTGAACGTGCAAGAAATGTTGCTGCTCCTATAAATATACAGCGTTTTTCAGACAATGTAACTCCGTGCAAAAAAACAGGCAAATGCGGAAACTGCATTGGCGAAGGATGTATCTGCAGACAGGTTCTTATTACGAGAATGTCAATGATACCTGACAGGATAAAGGTTGTTCTTGTTAATGAAAGCCTTGGATTTTAAGTGATTTTACGGCGAAGATAACGCCTAAAATATAATATATCTTACCTAAGGGGGAAATAAAAGATGAAATTAAACAAAAAGCTTTGCGCGCTTTCAGTGACTGCAGTCATGTCACTCTCAGTATGCGCACCCGTATTTGCGGCTGAAGAAGCACCTGCTTATGACACTGCCAAGATACAGGTAAACGGACAGGTATCAGATGCTTCAGCAGTTCTTGCAGATGGAACAACATATGTTAAAGCTGCGGACGTAAAGGCTCTTCTTGGAGCAGACTGTACTGTTGCAGACGGAAAAGCAACTCTCAAGGTTGGTGAAACCTCAGTAGACGTTACTGCTGATGTTCTTGACGAGGATCTTATTCCCGTTCGTGCCATTTCCGACGCATTAGACTACACTCTTGCTTGGGACGACACAGCGAAAACAGTTGTTATCGTGGATTTTGGCCGTATGATGGATGAAAAAGGCGAGACATTTGACATCATTAAGAAGTACATGGACTATTCACTCTCAATGGGCGATACATACAAAACAACATGTACGTTTGACGGCAACGTGGAAGTTAATGACGGAGAAACAGCCATTGCCCTTCCTTTCAGCGGAACAGCAGAAGGCGTAGCAGCTAAAACCGGCGAAGAAATGACAATGAAGCTCAATATGGACTTTGCCCAGATTAAAGCTATGCTTGAAAAAGAAGGTATGGAAGCTTCTGAAAAAGAAGTATTCGATACAATGGTAAAAGCTCTTGAAAGCAGCGATACAAAGATTATCTATGACGCTGAAAAAGAAATTTTCTACATGAACTCATCAATGTTTACAGTATTTGGCGTTGACGCTAACGCATGGATAAGCATGGATCTTGGTTCTCTTATGGCAACAAGCGGAGTTGAAGGATTTGATATGAATACTCTCCTTGCACTTGTTGAAAAAGGCGATTTTGAAGGATACCTTCTTGAATTATTCAAATCTATGCCTGTAAGCAATGTAAACAGCTACGCTGAAATAGCTAAATCATATGATATGATAGCTGCAATGATGGGCGATAAAGCATTTAAGCTTGAAAACGGCCAGTATAAATCAAACTTTGCAGTTAATGAAGACGGTACAGAACTTACATACTCTATGACTATGGGTACTGACGGAGATAAGGTTAATTCTTGTACAATCATAATGAAAGTGTCAGCTGACGGAGCTACAATGGATATGTCTGTAGCATCTGATAAGGACTTCAACTCAACAATGACATTCTCAATGAACGTTTCTGATATGATGAAGATGAGCATGAATTTCAAATCAACATATTCTGCATCAACAGAGGCACCTACATTAAAAGTTCCTGAAGGTGCAGTTGTAATATCTCTTAATGATATGATGAACAATTTACTTGTTATGGACGAAGAGCTCCCTGTTGCAGAACCTGAAGCAGAGGCACCCGCTGCTGCTGAAGTTCCGGCTGAACAGCCCGCAGAGGCTACAGCTGATGAAGCTCCTGAAACAGCCGCTCCCGCAGAACAGGCTCAGACAGGTACAGCCGCATAAATTAAAAATAAGGTCTCTCCAAAAGGAGAGGCCTTTTATTTAATTCCATCTAAATAATTCGTTTCTAGTTCTTCTTTTCTTTCCTTCCAGTCTGGCATTAGCTTATTTAAAACAGCGTAAAACCTATCGCTGTGGTCATATGAAACAAAGTGTGCCAGCTCATGAAGCACAACCTGGTCTATGCATCTGATATCCGCTTTAATCATCTGAACATTTAATCCTATACGTTTTTTTTCTTTGTTGCAGCTCCCCCACCGGCTTGTCATATTTCTGATATAAATTTCCGGCCTTTCAATTTTAAACTCTGAAGCAAGCAGAAGCATTCTTGTCAAAGACTCCTCAAATACCGGCTTTGCCTGCTCTATAAGCCAGTTGATATACTTAGGTTTCAGATTATCATCACCTTCTCTTGAGTAAACTATAATCCTATCCCCTGCTCTTTCAACCTCAAATTTTCTGCCCTTCTCTAGCTCAAGGGTGTATTCCTTGCCTAAAAAAAATACATTTTTACCAGAGTAAATCTCTCCGTCAGGCATACTCTCGCGTCTTTTTTCAATATCGGCCATTTTCCTGAATATCCACTCAGCTTTTTGCTCTACAAATGAGTCTACCCTTTTTAACGGCACACCAACAGGCGCCGAAACTGAAATGTTACCTTCCGGCGTTATCCTGATATTGATATTTTTAATATTTTTTTTAGTATAATCGTATTCCATGCGTAAACCGCAGTAATTAATTGCCCTAAGCATAATATCACCTTTATCTTAATCCGACGTATACATTTTACATTCAAGACCGTATTTTTGCAATAGTTTTTAAGTTGTTATAAAAGGCTTTATCTGTTATTATTTATAACAGAGGAGGCTGATTAATATGCCTTTAATTAAAAACGAAAACGATACCGCCGAACCAATTGAAATTTATAAGAACATGAGACAGGCTTATATAGATGATGGCTACAAAGAATTTTCTAATATTCAGGATGGGATAAGTTCTAACGTTTCAGCCATCATTTTTGGCCTGCCGTTTGCAGTCATATTTATACCCCTTTACAAATTAACTACAAAAATGTATCCTAATCCGTCATTAGGAGTATTTGTGCTGTCCTTTTTGCTTCTTTTCCTGTCTACGCCTGTGCATGAAGCCCTTCATGGTATTGGATGGAGCATGTTTAAAAAAAGCAATTTTAAAAACATATATATTTACCTGCCCTTTGGCTTGGCTGATGCGTACTGCCATTGCTCTGCACCATTGAGCTTTAGACGCTACAGTATCGGAACAATGCTTCCTTTTGCGGTTTTAAGTATCTTAATCTTTATAATATCATGCTTCATAACAAGTCCTGTTATGCTGTATTTTTCACTTTTTAATGCATTCGGCTGCGGAAGCGATATTTTTAATACAGTTATTGCTTATAAACACAGAGACGAAATAATTTTGGATTATCCAACCGACTGCGGCTTTACATCCTATAAAAAATAAACAGAAAATATAATGGAGGGCAATATATAAGTGAAAATAGACCGACTTTTAGGAATAATAACTGTACTGCTGCAAAACGAAAAGGTAACCGCGCCTTATCTCGCTGAAAAATTTGAGGTCTCCAGAAGAACCATCAACAGGGATATTGAAGATATATGCAAGGCTGGTATTCCCATTGTCACCCAGCAAGGTGTTAATGGCGGAATTTCAATTTCAGACGGATACAAAATTGATAAAACACTGTTCACTCATGATGAGCTTAAGGCTGTACTATCCGGTCTTCTGTCACTTAACAGTGTTTCTCAGGATAAAAAGTACAGCTTGGTAATTGAAAAATTTTTTGGAGAAAATAACAGTATATTATCGTCTAACAATATTATAATTGACCTGTCGTCACATTATAAAGAAACTCTTGCTCCAAAAATCAGTCTGATTCAAAAGTGCATAGAAAGTCATACGATTATAGAATTTGACTACTTTAACCGCAAAGGACAGTCCCATATAACCTTTGAGCCATATATACTGGTGTTTAAATGGTCCAGCTGGTACGTCTTTGGATCCTTGGAGTCTGCATCCAGCTTCCGCCTGTGTAAGCTTAACCGTCTGAACAACTTAAAAGAAACGGGAAGGCTATTTGAAATTACTGAAATAACGGACAGTCAAACCGATTTTGACGGTTTTTTCACCGATGAAATTAAAGCTGTTATTCTTTTTAAAAAGAGTGCGGAATACAGGCTTATAGAAGAATACGGAATTGACAGCTATACCTCTGATGAAAACGGTCTGCTGAGATTTGAATTTCCGTTCACAAATGAATATTATCTTTTGCAGTGGGTTTTAAGCTTTGGCGACTGCGCCCGGTTAATTGAGCCGCCATATATGAGAGAATTAATAAAGAGCACTCTTGAAAATTCTCTCAGACAATATTAATGATGACATACAGCTGTCATGTTTTTCTCCTTATAATTAAAGTAAAAAGGAGATGATATAATGATAGAATCAAGATGCGGAATATTGTGTTCTGAATGCAGCTACAGTGAACAGGCAGGCTGTAAAGGATGTATCAATATTGATAAGCCGTTTTGGGGAGATGTCTGTCCGGTTAAATCCTGCTGTGAAGGCAAAAAAATAAATCACTGCGGCCAGTGCAGTGAATTCCCCTGTGACCTTCTCAATCAGTTTGCCTTCGATGAAAATCAGGGCGATGACGGAAAGCGCATTGAGCAATGCAGAAAATGGTAAGCTACATATTTAAAAATGCTGAAGATAATTACATCTCCAGCATTTTTATTATCTGTTTATATTTTTATTGCAAACAAACAACGACAATATTTCAGCCGTAAGCAAAAGTACATCAATTTGCTCCTTAGTCCAAATTGTATTTTTCACACACTCGTCAAATCCAACCCATCCAGCAAATTTGCCGTTGATTTTCATAGCGCACTGGAGCATTGTCAATGCCTTTCTTGGCTTAAGCATTTCGTATGAATCTTCATCTAAAGATGATAAATCATTGCAGTAAAAAATTCCGTTCTCATTAAAATGGTTTT
Organism: uncultured Eubacteriales bacterium; assembly: GCA_900546215.1. Lineage (GTDB taxonomy): Bacteria > Bacillota > Clostridia > Lachnospirales > Anaerotignaceae > Metalachnospira. The sequence goes on from URCD01000012.1 coordinate 24,213, forward strand.
TATATGGAACTTTTAATTCATCATAGTAAATATATCCGAGCTTGTCCTTGCGTGACTCAATTCCATCGTTGCACCATTCATACGTGTTTTGCACATATGTTCCGTCATCGGAATTTTCAAATATATATGTTCTGCTCACATTCAGCCTGCTTCCGACAAGCTCAAGAACATTATTGATAGCAATATTTAAATCAGGAGTGTTTTTAAGCACATAAAACACTGTCGGTACTAAGTCGTTTAGATTCAGCTCATTTGCGATATATTCGTCAGAATCTATGCTTGTCCTCAGCGGAACCGCAGAATTTAACCCGATATATTTACCGTCTGTGGCGGCATTATACTGATGGAACTGATTTTTCCCATTAAACTTTGCCTGGTATAAAGCCATATCAGCCTTTTCAAAAAGAGTCTGAAAATCCGTTCCATCTTCCGGACATCTCGATACACCTACACTGCATGAAATATTATAGTCAAGAGGGATATCCAGAGAAGCGTTCTTAAGACAATTTATAATCCTTGAAGCCACAGTCTCTATATAATCATCATTGGCAGAGGAGCAGACCATTACCAGAAACTCATCTCCGCCTATTCGTGCGATTACATCCTCTCCTCTGAAAATTGATGATATCTGCGCTGAAATACGGCTTAACACACTATCTCCAAACATATGCCCGTATCTGTCATTAACTAATTTGAAATCATCTACGTCAATTATGAAAATCGCGGCATTATCATCGTCATTTCTTTTATTAAGGAACTGTTCTACTCTTCTAACAGCTGAAATTTTGTTATACAGATTTGTCAGTGAATCTCTTTCGGTCTTATCTACCAGTTTCTGTGTAGCAATCATATCGTCATTGATGTCTACGATTATTCCTACTACTCTGAACGGGCGTCCGTCACCATTAAACTGCGCCGTAGCTCTTATTTTGCACCACTGATAGCAGCCGTCAGCATTTGCAACCCTGAAGGCCAGCTCCCCATACTTCTTGCCTGAGCTCATTTCATCTATAAAATCTTTAAAACGAAGCATATCTTCCGGATAAAGATGTGATATAGTAGGTATAAGCTTAGAGGCTTTATCCTGAATAGGTGTATATCCAAATTTCTCAATCCATTTAGCGGAATAAATAACCTTGTCCTGAGCAATGTCCCACTCAAAAATAATATCATTTGTCTGCTCCAGAACAATTTTATATCGTTCAAGACTGAGACGAAGTTCCTCTTCCACCTTTTTGGATTTTTCTATATCAACAATTGCGCAGTAAATTTGTTCTTCACCATTTTCAAATACAGTTTCTCCCCTGCTCAGCATCCATGCATATGTGCCGTCCGGGCATAATACCCTATATTCTATCTCAAAGCATGCCCCGTCTCCAAGCTGGCTCATAAGCTGCTTTCTTACGCGTTCTCTGTCATCCGCGTGTATTAGATTGATTAGCCTGTTCTGAAATCTGGCCTCTAACTGTTCGTTTGTGTATCCAATAAATGTATCGCTGGCATATGTTACTGTAAAATACTTATCATTTCTGCATTTACATATGCCATTCATTATTGTTCCTAAAATTTTCCTGTCATCTTCATTAACAGAATACATTTCAGAGGTATCCTTATTAAGCTCATCCCAAAGCATAAGAATTTTTCTTAAATGAGGATGCTCCGTATCTATTCTAAGCGCGGTCATTTCATACCACTTATATCCCTTTTCACTGTTAGACTTTATTCTATATTTCCAGCTCTTTTTAAGAAGTCCCTCAGCGAAAAATTTAGGCATTTCATCTTTCCATATATTCTCCAGAAGTTCTATGTCTTCATGCCAGACAATTTCATGATTGAACTCATCAAATATTTTTTCAAGGCTGTCTCCGCGATAAATATTACGAAGCTCCGGATTAGCCGAATAAACAATATGGTATCCTCCGTCAGCAAAGTCAATCTCAATTGCAGTTGAATTTATATATCTGAGAACAGCATGATATTTCATTTGCTCCATCTGAAGTACACTCGACTGGAATTTAGGCGGCGGAAGTGAAATTTTGTCGCTGCTGACTGTTGTTACGCTGTCATCGGAATACTTTTGTATAAGAACAGCGAACTGACTTAGAACGCTTTTAAAACATTCAAGCAGCTTTGGAGAAAACATCCCGCATTCTCCGTTTAAAATCATGTTAGCAGCCTGTTCATGTGAAATTGCCTTTTTATAAACTCTGTCTGAGGTAAGCGCATCGTATGCATCAGCTATACCTGTTACCTGTGCACATATCGGTATTGCATCACCAATAAGACCATCGGGATATCCTCTGCCGTCCCATCTCTCATGGTGGTATCTGCATATGTTATATGCATATTTCAAATATTCCTGGTCACTCATACGGTCAAGGCTTTCTAATATTTCGCAGCCCTTGACAGTATGTTTTTTCATAATTTCAAACTCGTCCTTTGTTAACCTTCCGGGCTTATTCAAAACACTGTCTGGTATTGCAATTTTACCAATGTCATGCATAGCCGAAGCATCGGCTATGACATCTATTTTATGGTCGTTTAAATCATATTCAGGACAATTTAGATTTACTTCCTTAAGCAGAGCCTTTGTAAGGAGCCTTATACGCCGTATATGCTGGCCTGTTTCAACACTCCTATATTCAATAATTGAAGAAAGACCGTCAACAAGTACCTCATTAGTCTCCTTCAGCTTTCTGGCCTGTTCCGCTACAAGGCTTTCCAGATTATGCTTATGAAGGGAAAGTTCAATGGTATTATGTACACGCCTTCTTACGACATGGGCCTCAAAGGGTTTAATTATTATATCGGATGCACCTAAATCAAAGGCCTTTAACTCACTTTCAACTGAATTATCAGCCGTAATGATAATGACCGGAACCTCATCTAGTAATCCATTGCCTCTGATTTCCTCAAGGACCTGATATCCGTCCTTAACGGGCATTATTATATCCAACAGCATAATTGCTATACTGCTGTGGTATTCATTTAATAACAATAGAGCCTGCTCTCCATTTTCAGCCTCCAAAATGTGGTATTCGTCCTTAAACAAGCCTCCGAGTATGGCACGGTTCATCTCTACGTCGTCTACCAGCAGTATGGTGTTGCGCCTCTGCATTTATGTCAACTCCAATCCAAATTTTCAGTTCATACTCGTTATCATTTTTTATCGGCTATAACCGAACAAACCCTTTCATATTCCATATCCAGCGCAGGAAGCAGCTCCATTGCCTTTTTAGGCTCATCTGCCCGTATATTGTCAACTATTTCCGCACAAATACGAAATATGCTGTTAAGTCCCAAATTCGCTGAGACCCCTTTAAGTGTATGCGCGGCTATAAGCGCATCATCAAACTTTCCATTTTCAAATGCAGGACGAATTTTACTGTAGTTAGGGTCCGATAAAAATTTAAGCAGAAACTTTTCATACATCTCGTCATTTGAACAAAAGCGCCTCATTGCTCCCTCGTAATCCACGTCTATTTTTAAAAGTGCGTCAATTCTTTCCTGCTCCATAGAAAAATCTCCTTATCATAATCTCAAGCTAATACGCCTAAGCCATATTAATATACATAAGATAAATTATAGCAATCCTATCAGAATTTATCAAGCAAAGTCGTTGCCAGAAATCCAAACTGTCAATTTACACATAAAAAGAACCATATTGAGGCAATGATCTCCTTAATATGGCCCTTATTTGTAAATCTTTTAATTGAATTTCAACGCTTCTCTGGCGGCTCCGTAAATTCCTGCATCATTTTCCAATTTGGCAAGCACAATAGGGGTATGCCTGACTGTTTTAAAGGCGCTTTCCTTAAAATACTTTTCAACAGCATCACTGACAATTTTCCCTGCCTTGACTACCCCGCCTGAAAGAACAATTATTTCAGGGTCAACTATGGCGGCTATATTTGCCAATGCTCTTCCAAGATATTTCCCGAATATGTCTACAGCCTCTAAGGCAATTTTGTCTTTGTTTTTAGCCTCGTCAAATATGGCCTTTGCGCTTAGCTCTCTGTTTCTCAGTGATGATTGAAAATTGTTTTTTTCTAACAATTCTCTCGCTGTCCGTACTATCCCGGTTGCGGAAGCATAGGTCTCAAGACAGCCGTTTCTTCCGCAGTTACAGCTTCTTGGACTGTCATATTCAACTGTTATATGTCCTATTTCCCCGCCTGCGCCATTATTTCCTACAAGCACATCATTGTTAATAACAATTCCGCCGCCGATTCCGGTACCTATAGTTACCAGTACCATACTGCTGCGGCCCTTTCCTCCGCCCATCCACTGCTCTCCAAGCGCCGCGGCATTGGCGTCATTTAAAACACAGGCTTTAATTCCTGTCAGCCTCTCTATAATGCCTGAGGCATCAACGCTGTTTTTCCACATCAGATTAACACAGTGCTTAACAACTCCACCGGCAACGGGTCCCGGAACTCCTATTCCTATTCCCTTTACGCTGTCTCTGTCAATGCTGTTTTCCTTTAAAAGCTCAAGAATACCCTTAGCAGCGTCATCAAGTACATAAGCAAAACTGTCGTCATTTCTGGTAGGTATTTGCTTCTTAGCCGTTAATGTGCCTTCCTCGGTAAAAAGGCCTATTTTTATAGCTGTCCCGCCTATATCGACACCAACGGCCATTTTATGGGAATATTTCTTCTCAAGACTGAGCAGTTTTTCTTTAATATCAAGTCCCGCGCCATATCCAGTGAGCGACCCGTCAGCTCCTATTATTCTATGACACGGATAAACTATAGCTATATGGTTTCTGTTGTTGGCCATTCCTACAGCCCTAAACCCCCTTGGGCATCCCGCCATTATAGCTATGTCCTTGTAGGAAGCTGTTTTTCCATACGGAATAGCTCTGATAGTTTCCCAAACTTTTTTTTGAAATTCTGTTCCTTCCAGCCTCACCGGAAAGTCAAATTCTGTTCTTCTCCCATCGAAATACTCATCCAACTGACTCATAGCCATTTTAATTAAATCAGTTTCCTCAAGCTTCCAGTCTCTTTCTGAAAATGTTATATCTGTTATTGCCCCGTCTTCCTCAGCTATTCCAAGCCTTCCGACATATGTATCATAGTAAAATATCTTCTTCATTTAAAACATCTCCGCTATGTCCTCTGGAATTTCAGCAAGTCTATATGCGCCGGCCTCTTCCAGCTTATCCTTTTTGCCATATCCGTATAAAACGCCTATACATTTAATTCCGCTTTCTTTGGCTCCTAATACGTCATAATGAGTGTCTCCCACCATAATAACATCATCTTTATCTGAAATATTCATACTGTCAATTACATGGTTTATTACGGCTGTTTTATTTTTTCTCTCATGCTTGGCCGTATCACCGCCAATAAAGTCGAAATATCCAGTAAGTCCGAAATGTTCCAGAACCTCGACCGCGGAGCTTTCCGGTTTAGATGTGGCAACACACAGTACTTTTCCCATATCCTTCAGTTTTTTCAGAGTTTCCTTTACACCTGCATATACATTGCATTCAAATTTACCGACCGTAGTATATCTTTCACGGTATGATACAAGCATTTCGTCTGCTTTTTCTTTAGTTACTCCGAATATCTCCATGAACATTTCACCAAGCGGCGGCCCGACAAATATCTTCAGATCCTCAAGCGGCGGGCAAGGCATATTGTGTTTTTCAAGGGCATACTGTATTGAGCGTGTAATTCCGGGATCCGACTCAGTAAGGGTTCCATCAAGGTCAAAAAGAATATATTTACACTTTAACTTATTCAAAATAAATCAACTCCAATAATGTTTTATAATTAATTTAACATCATATTGGAGTAAAAACAAGCCTTTCAGCACATATAATCGTCCGCTGTTTCCGCTAAATGCACGGGACACACATTATTTCTTATAAGCATGTCCGCAAATTTCTCAGCCTCTGATTTTTCCTCGTAAAGGCCCGTTATGTAATCCTCATTTGTACTGTTTGAAATCATAACCCCATAAAAACTGTCATTTTCCAGCAAATAATAACTATTCTGCGGGAATTCTGTTGTCGTGCCTAAATATATTTTGTTCATATTAATACCTCCTATAATTTACCTTTTTCTATTATTAATCATAAGGCTGCAAATAACAACAAATATCCCTCGACATATTAGTAATATTATCGACGCTTTTTTGTAAATTAAAAAGCCGTATAAATTTATACGGCTTTCTTACTATTGTATTTCCTTAAGCACAGTACAGCTTTCAAGTCGGTTTTCCATTTCCTCATCTACAAAAACATCCGCAAGAAGGCCATTTTCAGTATGCTCCTCTTTTATAACCTCACATCTTGAGTACAGCATTGCTGTCAGCCTTCCGTCTGAATACGGTATTAGCACTTTAATATGTTTTTTAAAGCTCTTTATCAGCTTCTCAATCGTAAGCAACAGCTCGTCCAGCCCGTCGCCGTTTACGGCTGAGATTTTCACGGTATCTCTGGCTGTTGTATCTCTCGGAAGAGGAAGCTCCACTTCTCTGTCCATTTTATTATAAGCAGTTATAACTGGCGTCTCCCCGCAGCCCAAATCCTTAAGCGTCGCATATACGGTGCTCATTTGTTCCGCCCTTTCAGGATTAGAGGCGTCAAGAACGTGAAGCAGTATATCGGCATACTTCATTTCCTCAAGTGTTGCTCTGAATGCCTGTACCAGATGATGAGGAAGCTTCCTGATAAAACCTACAGTGTCTGTAAGCATTACACTGGTGCCTCCGGGAAGCTTCAGGCTTCTGGCCGTTGTATCAAGCGTAGCAAAAAGCTTATCCTCCGCAAGTACGCCCGCATCGGTAAGTCTGTTCAAAAGCGTCGATTTTCCCGCATTTGTATAACCTACCAGCGCAACATTTATTATGCCCTTATCTCTTCTTCCGCTTCTTAACAGCTCTCTATGTGTTTCAATATCCTTAAGCTGGCTGTCAAGCTCAGCTATTCTTTCTTTAATATATCTTCTGTCAGTCTCCAGCTTCTTTTCTCCGGGTCCCCTTGTACCTATTCCGCCTCCAAGACGTGAAAGCGCAGTTCCTTGTCCTGTAAGTCTTGTAAGCCTGTATTTAAGCTGTGCCAATTCAACTTGTATCTTACCCTCGTTTGACAGGGCCCTTGCCGCAAATATGTCAAGTATCACCATAGTCCTGTCCATTACTTTTGTATCCAGCATATCCTCCAAATTTCTCATTTGTGCAGGTGACAGCTCATCATCGGCTATAATTCCTGTAGCGTCAAACGCAGATACCATCATTTTGAGCTCTTCAGCCTTTCCCTTGCCTATATAATGACCCGGATGGCGTCTTTCTCTTCTTTGTATTAATCGCCCAACGGTAACAGCGCCTGCTGTTTCCGCCAGTTCTTCCAATTCATTCAGGCAGTCGTCATCACTTCTGCCCTCCTCGTCAACGGCTATTAGTATTACTCTTTCAGCCGGTTTTTCAACATCATATAATTTTGTTTCCCTTGACATAATTTTATCCTCTGTATTCTTCCTCTATTTTGTCTCTCATATATGCCGCCGCATCTTCCGGCAGTATAGGATTTATATAGCTGTTAGTTCCATATTCAAAGCCCGCCGGATTTCCCATTCTCGGAAGTATGCGCATATACCAGTGGCCGTCATAGCCCTTAGGCGTATCCTCGAAACAGAGATTATAGCATATTCCCTTTCTCAGCGTTTTAGTTGCCGAAAGGACTGTCTTTAAAATTTCAGCTAAATTATACAGCATATCCTCGCTGAAACTCTCAAAGGAAGGAATATGCTCCTTAGCCGCGATATTGCACTCATATGACAGCTTAGAGGCAAACGGCGCAAAGGCTGCAAAATGTTCATTTTCCGCAACTATCCTTGTACCCCTTTCAAGCTCATGGGACAAAATATCGCAGATAATGCAGCCTCCCTTTTCAAGCTCGTATTTTCTGCTTCTTGCCATAATATTTTCCTGCTCCCCCGGAATGACGGGAACCCCCATTATCTGCCAATGGGAATGCATAATTGACGCCCCTGCGTCCGGCCCGCAGTTTTTAAAAATCTGTACATATTTTATATCTTCCTTAGAAGCAATATCAATAAATCTGGTCTTAATTACCTTAAGCACTTCAAAAATATGTCTTACGCTGAAATCATGGATAATTCCAAGGTGCTCAGGTGTATCAACAACGACCTCATGAATTCCCCTGCCGTTTACTGCGTTATAAAAACCCTCGTCATCCACAGCACTTTCATCATCGTCAACAGCAGGATATTTATTCGGAAACACCCTGATTGTCCAATTTCCATCGCTTCCGTCCTGATAAACAGCGCCTGTGGTAAGAAACTCATTTCCGGGGCAAAACTGACAGTCGCTTGCGTCTGATGTTTTTGGAACGCTTTTTTTAATAAAGTCAAATGGGCGTTTTTTTCTGTTTCCAGCAAATATAACCCATTCCCCAGTCAATATATCCTGCCTTAATTCTGACATTTATATCACATCCCGCTATTTCTTAATAGTTGCATTTTCTATACCGTTAAACACACCATACATTGCCGGCGTCATACTCCCCTCAATTCTTGGGCCTGAGTAAAGCTTTGACTGTCTGAAAACAAGACTTATATACGGAAGCTCCTGAGAAATATATTTCTGCAGACCTGAATATGCCTCTGTCATATCTTCATCGGTTACGGCGTTTTTGCACGCCGTAAGATGCTCATCCATTTTCGTGCTGCTGTAATTAATGAGATTGCCGCTATCGCCGTTCAGCTCAGAAGAGCCGAACATAAATGTGAAGTCCTGAACAGGCGATAGGTTCCAGCTTCCGATAAAAATGTCAAAGCTGCCGTTTTCAAGCTTTTCCTTATAGGCGTCAAAATTAACGGTCTCAAGATTTATTTCAAATCCAAGCCCTTTAAGCGCTTCAGCCAGCCTTATCCCAACCTGCTTCCTCTCATTGTTTTCTCCGTTTACAAGGATTCTAAGAGATAGCTTAGATGGATTGTCACCGCTTGACTGTCTTACGCTGTCATTTCCATTCCTGTATCTCCATCCGGACTGCTCAAGAAGCATTTTTGCCACCGACAGGTCATAATCATATCCATATACAGAATCCTCGTAAAGCCATGACGATGAACTGACCGGCGAGTAGGCTTCTTCTGCATTGTTCAGGTATATACCCTCTATTATTCCTTCCTTATCCACAGCATATGCAATTGCTTGTCTTACGTTCCTGTCTTTAAGTATAGAATTATTAAAGTTAAATCCTATAAAATCGTATATATTCGTAGTGTATCCTACACTTTTAACTCCAACAGCGGTACCAGCATCCGCAGCCTCTGTCATGTCTGCAGCGAGAATATCTGTAATTCCCTGTGAAAAAAGGTTTATATTAGTTTCATTATCCTTAGTCATTATGACATTAACCTGATTTACTCCAGCCATTCCCCTAAAACAGTTAAGCGACGCTATGAGAGTAAGTCTGTCCGGCTTTTTGTAGCTGTCAAATCTGTACAAGCCGTTTCCAAGCGCAGTATCAGTTTTGGTATCCTCATCCGCGTATTCCCCTCCGTAAAACACCCTGCTGATTATGGGTATTGCCAGATAATATATATTTCTTCCTGTAGCCTCATAAAACGTAATATTAATAGAATAATCTCCTGTAACCGACCACGTTTTTATATTTTCCACGCAGTTTTTATAATATGAGTTTTCCGCGCTGTCTATGGTTTTAAGAGAATAAGCAACGTCGTATGCGGTAAGCCTGGTACCGTCTGAGAAGCAGACGTTGTTCTTTAAATTTATATATGCCACGCTTCCGTCCTCATTAAATGTCCAGCTGTCGGCTATATTTGCCGCCGCCTTTCCATCACTGCCTATGTTTATAAGCTTTTCGTACATAAGCGAAAGGACTCTGTCTACAGATTCATCTGAATTGACTAATGGATTTAATGTTTTGGCCATACTCATTGAAAGGGTAATGACATCCTGTGTGTCAGCCTCTCTGTCAATAGATACGCCCTGGCCGGTTACATCTCCGGCAACGGTCCTTGTCTGGGTTTTAGTACAGCCGCTGAGCGTCAGTAATAATATGCATAAAACAGCGGCAATTCTTTTTATATTAAAGCTCTTCATAATATTTGTTGTATTTCTCCATATATTTCAATGTTTTTTCCACATATCCGTCAGTTTCTTTATAAGGCACTACGTCCAAAGTGTTTCCATCAGAGCTGTATTCAGGATTTACAAGCCATTTAGACACGTTGCCAAGTCCGGCATTATAAGCGGCTAAAGCAGTGGAAAGCTTTCCGTCATACATATCAAGCAGATATCTTAAATACCAGCACCCAATGTGTATATTTGTGTCAGGCTCATAAAGCTTTTCAGCGTCATATTCATTAAGGCCCATTACTTCCGCTGCCCATTCACCTGTTTCAGGCATGATCTGCATCAGCCCCCGCGCGCCTGTACGGGACCGGTTGTCCGCGTCAAAGCTGCTTTCAGCCTTTATCACAGCGTAAATAACTGCTTTATCAAGCTCGTACTCCTCTGAATATCTATCCACATACTCACTGTATTTTGTAGGATAGAGCAAATTTGGAATGACAAAATATCTATATAAAAGCAGCGCCGCAAGAAGTAAAATTACAATGGCGCCGACTCTCTTTGTTCGTTTTCTCATTATAAACTCCCTATTTTATAATAATGCATCCAGCTGGTGCTCTACATTTTCATCGTCGGAGCTGTTGTCTATTATAACGGCACCCAACGCCTTATATTCTTCCCATGATTTTTGAGAGGCTATTCGTTTTCTCGCCTGTTCCTCGGTAATGGAATCCCTCTCCATTATCCTTTTTACCCTTACCTCGCTGTCGGCGTACACAACCCAAATATCATCACATATTTTTGTCAGACCTGCCTCCGCCAACAGCGGAGCGTCTATTATTATTGCCGTATACTTATCTGTCTTAGGACTTATATCATCAATTATGCGCATTATTTCCATAGTTATATACTTATGTGTGCATGCATTTAAAAAAGCCAGCTTATCTTTGTCCGAAAATACTATATCGCCAAGCTTTCTTCGGATTATCTCTCCGTTCTCATCAAGTATGCCTTCTCCAAAATAATCCACAAGCTCTTTATATGCAGGCTTACCTTTTTCAATTATTTCATGTGCAATCATGTCAGTATCCATGACATATGCGCTTCTTTTTTTTAGCATTGAGGAAACAAAGCCCTTACCGCTGCCAGTTCCCCCGGTTAATCCTATTATTCTCATAAAACCATCCTACTTAGCCTCAAACCAGCTTTTTCCGCTGTGTACGTCCACATCCATCGGAACATTCAGATCCGCTGCATTTTCCATTTCATTTTTAAGTATTGCCTTTACTTCTTCAACCTCGTTCTCTGCGGCCTCAATTAACAATTCGTCATGCACCTGTAGAATAAGCCTTGATTTAAGCTTTTTCTCCTTCAGCTTTTTGCAGACATTTATCATCGCTATTTTAATTATGTCCGCAGCGCTTCCCTGTATAGGCATATTCATCGCCACTCTCTCACCGAAAGCTCTGCGGTTGAAATTTCCAGAATTCATTTCCGGCACAGGTCTTCTTCTGCCGAATACAGTGGTGACATATCCTTCCTTAGCCGCCTGCTCCACCGTTCTGTCCATATAAACCTTTATGTTTGGATATTTTGCAAAGTATCCCTTTATATATTCCTCAGCCATTTTTTTAGTTATACCCAGGTCCTTGCTGAGTGAAAATGCTCCCATACCGTATATTATTCCAAAATTTACGGCTTTAGCGTCGCTTCTCTGCTTACTTGTAACCTCGTCAAACGGTACGTTAAACACCTGGGAAGCAGTAAGCCTGTGTATATCCTGCCCCTCCTTAAACGCGTTAATAAGGGTTTTATCGTCAGCCATATGTGCAAGCACACGCAGTTCTATCTGTGAGTAATCAGCGTCAACAAAAACATATCCGTCATCCGGTATAAATACCTTTCTGAATTCTCTTCCAAGCTCAAGTCTTACAGGTATATTCTGAAGGTTTGGCTCCGTTGAGCTTATCCTTCCGGTAGCTGTTATTGTTTGGTTAAATGTGGAGTAAATCCTGCTGTCCTTTTCATTTATTACAGCAAGAAGCCCATCCGCGTATGTGCTCTTAAGCTTGGCTATCTGTCTGTAGTATAATATTTTATCAACTATAGGGCTGTCATATCTCAGACTTTCAAGCACCTCCGCCGCTGTTGAATAGCCGGTTTTAGTTTTCTTTCCGCCATGAAGTCCAAGTTTTTCAAAAAGAATTACGCCAAGCTGTTTAGGCGAGTTTATATTAAACTCCTCGCCGGCCAGTTCATATATTTCCTTAGTTGTCTGCTCAATGCTGGCTTCAAGGTCTGTCTTATATTTTAAAAGAGTCTGTCTGTCCACCTTTATTCCGTAATTCTCCATATCGGCCAATACAAATATGAGGGGCATTTCAATATTATAAAAAAGGTCTGTCTGGCCATTTTCTCTTAGCTTTTCATCCATAACGGCCTTTGCCTTATAATTTACTGCAGCCTGTTTTGCGGCAAATTCCGCCCTTTTTTCAGCCTCAATATTAAATAAACTTATTTTAGACTTTCCCTTTCCGAGAAGCTCGTCCTCGGAGACGCATATTTCTGATAAAAACTCACCGGCAATATCATCATAATTATAGCTGTCTCTCATTGGGTTAAGTATATAGCCTGCGATTGCCGTATCAAAAATAAAAGGCTCCATTTCAACGCCGTACTTTCTAAGCAGTCTGATATCTTTTTTCCCGTCATGCGCAATCTTTGGCGTACTGCCTGTAAAAAACGGCTTAACGGCTTCCAAAAGGTCAGTATCAGAAAAATCCTTTCCCGTTTCAACCCATGCCTCAATGTTCTCCCCGGCAAAGGCAATACCTAAAATTTTGTCATTCTCTGATATAATAATGTACGCTGTTTCCCCATTTAATTTTTTTATAAAGTTTTCCGTATCAATTTTATCCTTTAGTATAAGCGTCTGCGTTTTATTCTCAGTGCTTTCTGATTTAACCCTGTCAAGCATGCTTTTAAATCCCAGCTTCTTAAACAAATTATAGGTATCAGCAGAATAGGCTCTCCCGGCCTTCATTCCTTCAAAATCGTATTTCACAGGGACATTGGTGTCAATTTCCACAAGAGTGCGGGATAGCCTTGCCTGCTCCGCATAATCTCTTAGGTTCTCCGAAGCCTTTTTAGGCTTAATGTCCGCGCTGTTAGCAATAGCGTTTTCAACGCTTTTGTATTGCTGAATAATTTTAACTGCGGTTTTTTCACCAATTCCGGGAACACCCGGAACATTATCGCCAGAATCTCCCATAAGCGCCTTTACTTCTATAAACTCTAAAGGCGTTACCCCATATTTTTCAACTACGTCTTCAGGGCTATAGTCCTCTACCTCTGTTTTTCCTTTAATTGTTTTAGGGATTTTAACCTTTATTTTATCCGAACAAATCTGTAAAAGATCCCTGTCTCCCGAAACAACAGTAGTGTCAAAGCCTGATTCCTCTCCTCTTTTTGCAAGAGTACCCAGTATATCGTCAGCCTCGTAGCCCTCAAGCTCAAAACAGGCTATATTCATTGATTTAAGAACATCTTTAAGTATAGGTATCTGCCCGCGCAGCTCCTCCGGCATTCCCTTCCTTGTTCCTTTATAGTCAGAGTACATCTTATGTCTGAAGGTTGGAGCGTGCAAGTCAAAAGCAACACCGACATAATCGGGGTTTTCATCATCAAACAGCTTAAAGTATATATTTAAAAATCCGTAAACACCATTTGTATATCGTCCCTCAGCATCCGTAAGAAGCGGTACGCCGTAAAAGGCCCTGTTTACAATACTGTTTCCGTCAATTATCATAAGTTTCTCGGGCATTATATAGTCCTCCCATTTTAAAACACAAAATAAATTCACCCCTAAAAGCCATTGCAGCACAATCCGTAGGGGCTGTTGTGTGTATTATACACTATTTTCCGTGTAAAGACATTACTTTTTTATTAATTTATACGACCCCAATCAATTAAATTCGATAATATAAGGGTCATCGAAAAAGCAAAAATCATCATAAATTTTCAAGAAAAAATATGAGACAAGGTAATAATACTGATTTTTTACATATATTGAATACGTATATAGATTTTTCGGAGGAAATAAATGAAGAAAACGATTTCAATAATAGCAGCCACTGCCGCTGCTGTGGGACTTATAAGCGGATGCGCATCCTCGTCTTCTGCAGACAGCAAAGAGCTTACAAAGGTACGGCTCAATGAGGTTGTCCATTCCGTATTTTATGCTCCCCAGTATGTTGCTATGGCAAACGGTTATTTCGAGGAGGAGGGCCTTGAAATTGAATTATCAGTCGGACAGGGGGCCGATAAGAGTATGACTGCCCTGCTGTCAGATTCTGCCGATATTGCCCTTCTTGGAACTGAGGCCGGAATTTATATTATTAACGAGGGTAAAGAAGGACATATAAAAACCTTTGCCCAGCTTACCCAAAGGGCCGGAAACTTCCTTGTGTCAAGAAATGAGGAGCCTGACTTTGAATGGTCAGACCTTAAGGGCAAATCAGTAATAGGCGGACGTCTGGGAGGCATGCCGGAACTCGTGCTGGAATATGTACTGAAGGAAAAAGGGCTTGAAATCGGCAATGATGTGGAAATAATCAATAATATCTCATTTGAATCAACATCAGGAGCATTTGCCGCAGACGTAGGAGATTATACAGTAGAGTTCGAACCGACAGCAACATCCCTTGAACAAAAAGGCATTGGTCATGTTGTGGCTTCACTTGGAACAGAGTCAGGATTTATTCCCTACACTGTATACATGGCCACGTCAGACTACATTAACAACAATCCAGAAACAGTCCAAAAATTCACTAATGCTATTTACAAGGGTCAGCTTTGGGTGTCAGAACATTCATCTAAAGAGATTGCGGAGCTTATTCAGCCCTATTTCTCAGAGAATGACGTTGAAACCCTAACAGGTATTGTCGAAAGATATAAAGCACAGGATACCTGGAAATCAGACCCTGTTTACAGTGAAGAAAGCCTGGAGCTTTTTGAGGACATAATGGAAGAGGGCGGCGAGCTTTCAAAGCGTGTCGACTTTGACACATTTATAGACAACAGCTTTGCACAGAATGCTGTAGCTGAAGTTAAATAATATCAAAAAACCCGGATTTTAAAATCCGGTTTTTTTTACTGCTTTAACTCATTAAACGCAAGCTTTATATCCTTAAGCATCCATTTGGGAACCTTCATATCCTCAGCTTCCTTTAAGCTTAGCCAATAATATCTTTCATGCTCCTCACTCAATACTACCTCTCCTGAACGGTATACACAAAGGTATGTAAATATTGTCATATGGAGCTGGTTTTTTATAACATCGAATACTCTAAGCGGCTTTACCACCCTTACCTTTAGTGATGTTTCCTCATCTATTTCTCTCAAAAGACCCTCCATGCAATTTTCATGAAAACGCACTCCGCCTCCGGGAAGGTCCCACGGCTCATTTTTATTAAGATAGCTGCTTGAAATTTCCTTTGCGCTTCTGACAAGTACAAGCACTTTGCCGTCCCTGATAATAACGGCCTTTGCAGCCAGAGCAAAACCGCATCTCATTTGTACACCTCCTGATGAATTTTACTTCTTTGCTGATTCATCAAGAAGCCTCCTTAAATCTGACTCGTCAAAGGTATATGCCTTGTTGCAGAAGTGGCAGGAAAGCTCTGCTTTTTTATCTTCTTCCAATATTTTGGTTAAATCTTCCTTTCCAATTGCCAGCAGGGCCTTTTCTACTCTTTCTCTTGTACATCCGCAGAAGTACTCTGTTGGTATTTTATCTATTATACGCAGGTCCATATCTCCCAGTATAAGATTTAGTATTGACTCAGGAGTATCTCCCATTGAAAGGAGTTCTGTTATATAAGGTATAGTGTTTATTCTGAACTCAAGCTTAGATATAATTTCCTCTGTCACTCCAGGCATAAGCTGTATGATAAAGCCTCCCGCCTGTTTAATGGAAGTATCCACATCCACAAGAACTCCAAGCGCAACAGCAGATGCCGTCTGCTCGCTTTTAGCATAGTAATATGCCAAATCCTCGGCAATTTCGCCGGAAACTAGCTCTGTCTTTCCAATATACGGCTCTTTTAAGCCTAAATCCTTTATTACTGTAAGAAATCCCTTTCCAACAGCTCCTCCCACATCGAGCTTTTCAGGTGATTTTGGCGGTATGTCAACGTTTGGATTAAATACATATCCCTTTACCCTTCCCTTGCAGTCCGCTGTTACAAGCTCGCCCTCAAGAGGTCCGTCCCCCTTAATCTGCAGTGTAACAAGATCCTTTTCACCCTTAAGCATTACTCCCATCATAGCTCCCGCTGTAAGCAGTCTGCCAAGCGCCGCAGAAGCAACAGGAGTAGTATTATGAATATCTCTTGCCGCCTGCACAGTCTCCCTTGTTGTGGCGGCAAAAGCTCTTATACAGTCATTTGCCGCAGTTGCCCTAAGTATATAATCGCCCATTATCAATTCTCCTTCTTAAGTACTTCTCTTGCCACGACATAAATGCGCTCGCTGTTTTCCTTTACAGGCTCAAACGTAAACGCATCATAGGCCGCTTCAAATTTCATTCCGCTTTTTTCAATGAACCTTTTTATCTCATCAAGGCTGTATGCCCTCTCGAAGTGCTCCTCCTGGGTTCTGTCGTATGTACCTGTCTCATTTTTCATAAAGAAATTAAGATAGTACTCATTTATCCGTTCTTCCTCGTCATAGTAGTTTTCCCAAATATAGACTGCATCTTCATCAGTCTCAGAGAATGTATTCTCTCCATAGATTTCCTTAAACTTATATTCAGTGTTTAAGTCGAATACAAAAAGCCCGCCAGGATGAAGATAGTTGTTCACCAAATTAAATACCTGCTGCATATCTTCATCGTCAGTAATATAATTAAGGCTGTCACAAAGGCACAAAATTGAATTAACAGTTCCGTACAATTCAAACTCCCTCATGTCCTGAAGAAGGAAAAGCACATCTGTCCCGTTCTGCTCAGCCTTCATTTTGGCCTCCGAAAGCATGTCCGCGGAAATATCTATGCCTATTGTTTCATAGCCCTTTTCTGCAAGCCTAAGTGATATATTTCCTGTTCCGCATCCAAGCTCACATACAATATCAGGTTTTAAATCAAATCTGTTCCATAGCTTTTCGACATAAGATACCCATTCGTCATAATTGATTTCATCCATGAACAGGTCATATACCGAGGCAAAACTTTCATAAGCTCCCATTTTATCACCGATTTTCTAATATGCTCATACTCATAATTAATTAATTATAAATAAATTACATATTATTTTCAATATCTTTATCAACTTTTTCCTTTTTCTTTCTCATTTTGCCCGAAAGCTTTCCGCCCATTGCTCCGCTTTCCCTTGATGTGAGACTCTTCCAGCCGTTTTTTTCTATTTTTTCCTTCAGTCCAAGCTCTTCAGCTATTTCCATTTTAAGCTTCCCAACCTCTGTTGACAGGTCAAATAACGGTTTTTCTTTTTTCTTTTTATCGCCCTTCATAATTAAGCACTCCTATCTGAATTTATTATAATTTAGTATTTACATACTAATGCATATTTATAAGTCCAAGCCCTTAATTTTATTGACAGTGCCTAATTTTGGTGT
>URCD01000013.1 GCA_900546215.1 uncultured Eubacteriales bacterium
GGGGAGAATCCATGGTTTAATAACCAGGCATATGTTAATACACTGGATAAAAAGGCTATACAATGTTTTATTGAAGTTACACATGAAAAGTATAAGGAAAAACTGGGCGCTGAATTTGGAAAGTCTATTCCTGCTATCTTTACAGATGAACCGCAGTTTTGCCATAAAACAAGGTTATGTTATGCTGAAGATAAAACGGAAGTCATAATTCCTTACACAGATGATTTTGACGAGACGTTTACGGAAGCGTATGGGCATGATTTTCTGTCTTATCTGCCGGAATTATTTTGGGAAAAAGGTGAAAACTGTGTTTCATCTAAAAAGGAATGGATGAAGGAAAGGATAAACGAAGGGCTTGTATTTTTAAAGCTTGATGTAAGAGGAAAAGCTTTTATTGAATATATCCCTGCAGAATATGCATGGTGCCCGATAGAGGCCGACAACTATATGTTTATCAACTGCTTTTGGGTTTCAGGACAGTTTAAGGGGCATGGATATTCGAATGAGCTTCTGGAAAGATGTATAAATGACGCTAAAGCTAAAAATAGGTGCGGCTTGGCTGTTTTGTCCTCAAAGAAAAAGGTTCCTTTTTTATCTGATCCTAAATATTTAAAATACAAAGGATTTGAGACTGCCGACACAGCTAATCCTTACTTTGAACTTTTATATCTGCCTTTTGAAAAAAATACTGCTGCCCCGAAATTTAAAGAGTGTGCTAAAAATGGAACAATTTCTTCGGACGGGTGGGTAATTTATTATACAAACCAGTGTCCTCATACTGAAAAATATGTTCCTTTACTTATAGAAAAGGAAAAAGAAAAGGGCGTCGAGATTACCGCAGTAAAGATCGAAAGCACTGCCCAAGCACAAAGTGCCCCAACTCCATTTACAACTTATTCTGTTTTCTATGATGGAAGATTTATTACAAATGAAATTTTAAATGAGAGAAGCTTTGAAAAGCTTACTAAAAAACTTGGTTTGACACAATAATATCAAAATGATAATATTATCATAAAATATTGGGAGGTGTTATATGGATAAAAAACTGATGGAATGTCTGACAAATCCAGTCAAATGCAAGCTTCTTCTTGAAATATATTCATCAGGACATTCAACTGCAAAACAGCTGGCAGACATTTATAATGATATTCCGCAGGCAACTCTTTACAGATACCTTAAAAGGATGACGGACGATGGAATTCTTAAAATAGTTGAGGAAACTCCTATAAGAGGCGCAGTTGAAAAGACATATAGCCTTGCGATTGACATTAACAGCCAAGCAGGAGAGATGCTTGATAAAAACTCCGGACAGGCGTATATGCAGATGTTTATGCAGTATATTTTGGGATTTATGAAACAGTTTCAGGATTACTGTATTCAGGATGATATTGATATAATAAAGGACATGTCCGGGTTTTCGATTGCACCTGTATA
This sequence comes from uncultured Eubacteriales bacterium, assembly GCA_900546215.1. Taxonomy (GTDB): domain Bacteria; phylum Bacillota; class Clostridia; order Lachnospirales; family Anaerotignaceae; genus Metalachnospira. Next base: position 1,435 of record URCD01000013.1, read on the forward strand.
TGCTTCGGATACGGAATTGAAAGATGCAATGATAAGTATTTCTGAAATACTGAAGCCATTAAGTAATAATAAACCGTCAGAGGAACGGAAGCTTAGGTCAATAGGCTTCATAATATCACCACCGAAGAAAATTTAGAAAGTCCGCTTTTTGTCAAAAGCGGATTTTTCTTGACTATATATTATCATTATGATAATATTATCAAAAAGATAATATATATGGAGGTGCTAAGTGATGAAATATGTTTTAGAAATAAAAAATTACTCCAAGTCCTATTCTAAAGGCAAAAAGGCTGTAGAGAGCCTTAATCTTAATGTGTCGCAAGGAGAAATTCATGGATTTATCGGCCATAACGGAGCGGGCAAAACAACTGTTATTCGTTCTGTAGCAGGAATTATGGATTTTGATGAGGGAGATATTTTGATAGACGGGCATTCGGTAAAAACAGAGCCTGTTTTATGTAAGGAGCTTACTGCATATATACCGGACAATCCTGATTTATACGAATATATTACAGGCCTGCAGTATTTAAACTATATGGCTGATATTTTCCGCGTAACCAAGGCGGACAGAGAAGAGAGAATATCCATGTATTCGGATATATTCTCAATAAGCAATAACTTGGGGGACGTAATAGGTTCATATTCACATGGTATGAAGCAGAAAACGGCAATTGTCGGAGCCCTTATACATAATCCTAAACTTCTGATACTTGATGAACCGTTTGTAGGGCTTGACCCTGAGGCGTCATTTCATTTGAAAAATATCATGAGGGAAATGTGCTCAAAGGGTAGCGGGATATTTTTTTCCACACATGTACTTGAGGTGGCGCAAAAGCTTTGTGACAGGATAAGTATAATTAAACATGGAAAACTGATATCTTCAGGAAAAACAGATGAAATAGCAGGAAAACAAAGTCTTGAGGACGTATTCATGGAGGTTATTGAAAATGACAAATAGATATTTGCTGCTGAAAAATTATCTATATAGCTTTTGTGGAATTAACAGGCTTATCCATTCTGATAAGAAAAAAGGAATTTGCATAATAGCCGGATTGATAGTAATAATGACAGTTTTTATTTCATATGAGACAATGTTTTATTTAAGTCTTGCAAAATCTGATATGGCAGATTGCTTACCGTCCTTAGCAATACTTATAAGTTCATCAATATCCATTATTTTGACTTTTTTAAAAAGCCATGGAGTATTTGTAGGAATGAAGGATTATGACATGATTATGTCTCTGCCGGTAAAAGAAATAGATATTGTAATAAGCCGCTTTATCTTTATATATATAATAAATGTTTCAATAACCCTTGCAGTTGGAATTCCTGCAGCTGTTATATATGCGGTAACTGCTTCGGCAAATATAAGCTCATGGATGATATTTAGTACAGCGCTGTTTTTTATACCGGTAATACCAATGACGGTTTCTCTGATAGCCGGTGTCGTAATAAACGCACTTTCCCTGCATTCAAAACATAGAAATGCTGTTTCGCTTATATTGAGTATGACTGCGGTAATTATAATAGTAGTGTTTTCATTTATAATACAAAATATAGGCTTGAATAGTATGACTGCTTTAGGCCAAAATATATCTGTTGCAGCAGAAAACTTATATCTTCCTGCCGGAATGCTGGCAAAGGCTGTGTCTGAAAGCAGCTGGCTGATGCTTTTAGTATTTTCCTTTTTTTCTGTTATGTCTGCGTCGGTATTTATTTTTATATTGGCGCACTGTTTTAAAAGGATAAATACAGCCGCACTTTCACACAGCGCAGATAATAATTTGCAGCAAAATAATATTAGACCGTCGACACCTTTTAAGGCAATGTATATGAAAGAATTAAAAATGTTTTTTTCTTGTACAATTTATGCTTTAAATTCTTCTGTAGGAATGGTATTAATGGCTGTAACATCTCTTGCTGTTATTTTTATACCTATCGAAAGTCTGGGAATATCGCATCAAATTATACTGCAGCTGGTTCCATTAATTGGAGCAGTATTTGTTTCGATGTCATCAACAACAACATCTTCTTTGTCATTAGAGGGAGACAAACGATGGATTATGTGTTCACTGCCAGTCGCATCCTCAGAAATTATAAAATCAAAGATTGCGCTGAACCTAACAATAATAATTCCACTGTTGCTTATAAGTTCAGCCGCTGCCGGCATAGGACTTAGGATGGATATGTTTAAAATAATTTCAACAATAGCTGTTGCAGGGTCATATGGACTATACATTTCCGTACTAGGCATATATATTAACTATAAATTTCCTAAATATGACTGGAAAAGCGAATATTACGCTGTTAAAGGCTCTGTTTCTGTACTTCTTACGACTATAATAGGCATTGCAAGCAGCCTGATACCATTAATGCTCTGTATATCATTCAGCCGGTACAGCAGTATTCTTATGTATTCATCATCGGCTGCGGCCATTACGGCAGCGGTTGTTTTATATAGGAAAATTTCATCTGCCAGGCTGTATGCAATGTAGAAGATTATATTTTGAAATTCTACGAATATAATATAACGATTATATTATGGAGGAGAGGGTATGCGTAAAATAAAAACATCCCTTATTCTTGGTCTTGCAGTGATTTTTTTTGGACTGACTATAAAGGTGTTTGGCATACCGGGAAGCATATCTATGGATGAATTTGCAAACGCTAATGAACCGGAGAACAGAGTAAGAATTGCAGAAAAAGTTTTGGTTTCTACGGGAAGAACAGACATGTTCACGCCTGAAGAAGCAAGGGATATAAGAGTAAACTATGGCGAACTGACTAAGAAAGGGGTTCAGGATGCCCTTGTAACGGTTGATTTCGGTCCGGAAGCAACCATTATGGCCGTTTACACTCCTACTGAGAATGGATATGAGTATGCCGGAGAGGTTGGATATTTCTATGATGTCGATAATATAACGTTTATTAAGCCAAATCTAAATGGACTTGATGTTATAACATTCAGAGAGAGAAACAACCAGTCGATAGGCGGCTTGGAAAGAAGCAGCTTTATAAGGGGCTACGGCTATGGAGGCGGAGCCTTTAGAAATGTAATTAATATAGATGAGAATATAGAGTCATGGTGGAATGACACATTTACAGGAAGCAGTACAGAGCCGGTATGGCATAAGGTTACACAAACCAGTAATATACAAAACAGCGATGACAATAAACAGATAGATGCAACAAAGACTCAGGTTTATAGTGTAGCAGAAAACACAAATAGTAAATCAAGGCCTGCTGATGAGGAATTTCAGGAGAGAAACAGGAGGACTGTTGAGGAGGTATTCCGCTGGAATGACGAATGGCAGCGGTTTATAGTAGGAGAAAAATTAGAAAACGCAACAGGTGAAAAGGTTGCAGTTATAAAAGATTTCGGAGCATCACCTTATGTGCTTACGGGAGATTTGTTTAATAAATATAGGATAGTCAGAAACGATGGTACGGTGGATGTAGTTGATTATGAAGACGTTAGTGAACTTCCTGCCGCACAGGAGCAGCCTGCATTTAATCAAATTGGATAATATAAAAACACGGTGATACCACCGTGTTTTTATATGCTTTAAAATACTTTAAAAGCAAATATCCTGCCTTGGCCGGGCAGGATACGAAGATGGAAGGATTTATGAAGAAATTTTTATCAGTTTTTCTGCTGATAGTTATATTGTAAAGTAACCTTGTGAACTGTATATATATAAGTTGTGAACAAATTGTAAATAAAAAAATCAAATGTTAAATCAATTTTAAGTACAATATAGACATATCGTAAAACAGTAATTTGTGTATTATTGCCTATAAAAAATATAGGAAAATCATAAATAGGATAATATAAAGCAAATAGGAAGTATAGATTTTTATTTGTATATTTTTATCCAAAAAGGGCTTTTTGTAAGTTTCTTTTTGGTGAAATTAATGATATACTTAACTGTATATTATAGTTGGAGGTGCTTATTATGAAATTAGTTTTTTCAGGTGCGGCTCATGAAGTGACAGGAAGCTGTCATTATATAAACGCTTGCGGCAAGAATATTCTTTTAGACTGCGGCATGGAGCAGGGACGCGATATTTATGAAAATCAGGAAGTGCCGGTGGCACCGTCTGACATAGATTATGTTTTTTTATCCCATGCACATATAGACCACTCCGGATATCTTCCACTTATTTATAAAAACGGATTCAGAGGAAAAATCTTTACAACGGTAGCCACAGCTGACTTATGTGATATAATGCTGAGAGACAGCGCACATATCCAGGAGTTTGAGGCCGAATGGAGAAACAGAAAGGCAAAACGTTCGCTGGAAAAACCTTATGAACCATTATATACAATGAATGATGCGGAAGGTGCGGTACAGCTTCTTGTTCCATGCAATTATAATGAAAGAATAGAAATTTGTGATGGCATAGATATAGAATTTACAGATATTGGTCATCTTCTTGGCTCGTCAAGCATTAAGGTATGGCTGACAGAGAACGGAATTACGAAGACTATTGTATTTTCAGGAGATATAGGAAATACTAATCAGCCGTTAATAGAAGACCCTAAATATACAGATGAGGCCGATTATGTAATAATGGAATCGACATACGGAGACAGGTACCATGGTGAAAGACCGGACTATTATACAGCCCTTGCCACCCATATACAAACCACATTTGACCGGGGAGGGAATCTTGTAATTCCTGCTTTTGCGGTTGGAAGAACTCAGGAAATGCTTTATTTCATACGTAAAATAAAGGAAGATAAAATGATAAAGGGGCACGATGGGTTTAAGGTATATGTAGACAGCCCGCTGGCGGTTGAGGCTACTAGGGTATTTAATAAAAACACACTTGCCTTTTATGACGAAGAAGCGCTGTCTTTGATTGAGAAGGGGATAAACCCTATAGCCTTCGACGGACTTGAGACTTCTGTAACAAGTGATGATTCAAGAGCTATAAACTTTGACAAGGAGCCTAAAGTAATTATTTCAGCATCAGGAATGTGCGAGGCAGGCAGGATAAGACACCATTTGAAGCATAATCTTTGGAGAGAAGAGTCGACAATTTTATTTGTGGGATATCAGGCAGAGGGTACCTTAGGACGCATGCTTATAGACGGAGCTGACTCTGTAAAGCTTTTCGGAGAAAAAATAGGCGTGAAGGCGCATATCGAAATATTGGATGGAGTAAGCGGACATGCAGATAAGCAGGGGCTTATTGATTGGATAAACGGATTTAAAGTTAAACCAAAAAGAGAATTTATAGTACATGGGCAGGACGAAGTAACCGATGAGTTTGCGAAGTGCCTTGCCGATGAATATGGATATGAAACCTTTGCTCCGTACAGCGGTGCGGAATTTGACCTTTTAACAAACTCAATTTTAAGCGAAGGCGTTAGAAAGCTTGTGGAGCAGCCTGAATATGCTGCTAAATCAAGAGGAGCAGCCAGAGGAGAGGCGCTTTATAAAGACCTTGAGACGGCCGCCGCCAGACTTAAATCTGTTATATCTCATAATAAAGGAGGAGCTAATTCTGACCTTGAGAAGCTTCTTAAACGGATTAATGAAATCTGTGACGAATGGGACAGATAAAAAATACCCCTGCATTTTTAATGCGGGGGTATTTTAAAGCTCAGCAGTCACAAGGAATTTGTTTTTTTACATAGACTATTCCCGCAGCTGCGACGCCAACATAGGTTCCGATTGTAGGCCCTATATTTGTAATAAGCTTTTCGCTAATGTCAATTCCTCTTTCGGCAATTTTTTTTAACATTAGAATACAATTGACCGGATTGCCGGAGTATATAGGAAAAACAGGATAGCTGTCGTCTATCTGTTCTTCTGCTACCTTATCCGCCATATAATCCAGGCTGCGCTTGATTCCGACGCCTTTATGGCATACTAAAACTTCGCCTTCATTTCCTATTGTCAATACAGGCTTTATTCTGGCTATTGCGGCGGCGCTGGCCTCAAATTTTGATAGCCTTCCGCCCTTGACTAAGTACCTGAGTGTGGGAAAGGTTGCATAAAGACGGATTTGCTTTTTTAAAGTATTAGTTAAAGAAACGATTTCTTCCGCGGTCTTACCGTCTTTTCTCATTTTTACAGCATTATCAACAAGAAGCCTGATACCGGCTGTGGCATTTAATGAATCTATAATATATATTCTGTCGTAGCCTACTGTATCCTTACACAGGTGAATTGTCTGGAGCATTCCGCTTAATGATCCGGAAAGCATAATAGCGATTACATCATCACCGTTTTTTTTCGCGTCTTTGAAATAATCAATAAAGATTTGGGGAGAGGGCTGGGCTGTTTTTGGAAAAGAGGTCCCGTCTTCAAGCAGAGTAAAGAACTGATCTTTACTTAAATTGACGCCGTCTAGGTATTCAGCGTCATTAAATGCAATTGGAATTGGTATAACATCTATATTTTTCTCTTTTATCTCGTCTTGTTCATAATCCGAACCTGAATCGGTTAGTATCCTGATGGCCATTCTTATAACCTCCATTTTAGAAAAGTCAATACATATAAAATCTTACTATATTTGCTATATGATAGTCAAGCATCTTGTCTATTAAAAATCACCATGTTGATTTTAATAATAAAAAATTAAAAAGATGTACTGAAAGTATTTTCTCTTTTTTAATAGCATCTTTTGTGGTAAAGTAGTTTATATTGGAATTTTATTACCCGGAGGTAGTACAGTGAAAAAAATTGAGTTGATTGCAACAGACCTTGACGGAACATTACTAACTGATGATAAGCGTATATCAAAGGTAAATTTGAAAGCTATCAATGATGCTGTTGATGCTGGAATATATTTTGTGCCCTCTACAGGAAGGGCTCTTTATACCATACCGGAAAATGTTTTAAGTCTTGAAGGTGTTAAATACGTCATAACATCAAATGGAGCCGCTGTTACAGATTTGAAATCAAAAGAGATTATTTATAAGAAACAGCTTGACATAAATACGGCTCAACAGGTTATAGAATATGGACTGGATATGGGAATTATGGTTGAAATATTTGTAAATGGCAGAGCATATACCCTAAAAAAATTTATGGCTAGGCTAGTTGAATACGGAGTTAATCCTAAATTTACAGATTGGATGGAAGATACGAGAACTGTGGTGAATAAATTTGAAGAAATATTAAAAAATGGAACCACAGTGGAGAATATAAATATGATTTATACAGATTTAAGCAAGAGAGTGGAGACGCATAGTTATTTGACAAGAAATCTTGAAGTAGAAGTTACAAACTCTCTCGGATATAATCTTGAGGTTGGTGCAAAAGGCTGCTCAAAGGGGGAAGCTCTTGAAGCTCTTGCTAAAAAGCTTAGTATTGACATGGGAAAGGTAATGTGCCTTGGGGATAATGACAATGACAGAGATATGCTGCGCCGTGCAGGAATAAGTATAGCAATGGCTAATGCGGACAACACATTGAAAGAAAACGTTACATATGTTTCAAAAGGAAACAATGAAGACGGATTTGCTCATGCCGTCTATAAATACGCATTTAATTAATTTTGTATAGAAGAGGTGTATATGTAATGGGAATTATTAAAGCTTTAACCGGAGCTGTTGGCGGCGGACTCGCTGACCAGTGGCTTGAGGTAATCGAGCCTGATAATATGACTGATACAACTGTATTTACATCAGGTGTGAAGGTGAGAAGGGATGACAGGAGAAACAGCAACACAAAAGGGACAGCCGATATTATAACTGACGGTTCGGTTATACATGTAAATCCTAATCAGTTTATGATACTTACGGATGGCGGCAAGGTAATAGATTATACTGCCGAAGAGGGATATTATACGGTAAGCAATTCATCAATGCCGTCTCTTTTTAACGGAAATTTTGGAGATGCTCTTAAAGAATCATTTTCACGTATAAAATATGCTGGAGTAACACCTCAGAAACAAAAGGTATATTATATAAATTTACAGGAAATAAAAGGGATAAAATTTGGAACAAGAACACCTGTTAATTACTTTGATAATTTCTATAATGCAGAGCTGTTTTTAAGAGCTCACGGAACATACAGTATTAAAATAACTGACCCTTTATTGTTTTTCCGTGAGGTAATACCGAGAAATGACAATACAGTAGACATCAATGACATCAATGAGCAGTATCTCAGTGAATTTCTTGAGGCTCTTCAGGCTGCTATTAATCAGATGTCGGCTGACGGAGTAAGAATTTCATTTGTCCCGAGTAAGGGAAGAGAACTGTCAAAATATATGGCAGATATTTTAGACGGAGAATGGAAGTCCAACCGAGGAATGGAAGTCCAGTCTGTGGGAATTGCAAGTATCTCATATGACGATGAAAGTACTAAGCTGATAAATCTGAGAAATCAGGGAGCAATGCTTGGCGACCCTGCCGTAAGGGAAGGTTATGTTCAGGGCTCTATCGCCAGAGGAATGGAGGCAGCAGGAAGCAATGCCAATGGCTCTATGGCCGGATTTATGGGTATGGGAGTCGGTATGAGTGCTTCAGGAGGCTTTATGGGGGCTGCGTCAGCAGCAAACGCCAAACAAATGGAAAATAAAAATCTTGAACGCATAAAAAGTAACGAGTGGAAATGCGAGTGCGGTTCTGTAAATACAGGTAAATTCTGTTCAGAGTGTGGTAAAGTAAAATCTGCTGACGGTACATGGAAATGTGAGTGCGGGGCTGTGAATACAGGGAAATTTTGTTCGGAATGCGGAAACCGTCGTCCAAGCAAAATTATATGTGATAAATGCGGATATGAGTGGAAGGAAACTGAAAATATACCAAAGTTCTGTCCTGAATGCGGAGATCCTATTAATGAACAGGACTATAAGTGATATTTGGAGGCACCATAATGGATACCTATATATATAAATGTCCGAACTGTGACAGCGGATTGGAATATGACGCTAAAACTCATATTTTCCACTGCGACTACTGCCGCAGCGATTTTACTGCGGAGGAACTGGAGGAAAATAAACGTAAAAGAGAAGAAATTCTCATGGACAGTCATAATAAGCAGAATGACAATGAGTTTGGTGAACATGCCGTACTATACAGCTGCCCAAGCTGCGGTGCGGAAATAATGACTGATGAGAACACCGCGGCGACATTTTGCTATTACTGCCACAATCCGGTGGTGTTAAGCGGAAGACTGTCAGGCGACTTAGAGCCGGGCTTTATTATTCCGTTTAAAATTGACCGGGAAGAGGCTGAAAAGCGCTTTTTTAAGTGGGTTAAAACAAAGAAATTTCTCCCAAAGGACTTTGTAAATGAAAAGTCTGTGGGAAATTTATGCGGAGTTTATTATCCGTACTGGATGACAGACTGTACCGTCAGCGGAATGTATACAGCTACTGGAAAAAATCTAAGAGTATGGATAGCCGGTGATTTAGAGTACACGGAAACAAAAATATATGACATAAGACGTGCGGGGACAATTAACTTTGATAATATCAAAAATTTTGCTATGACAGGTAAACAGCTTAAACTCGCCACAGCTGTACAGCCATTTAAAGACGAAGAGATTGAAGATTTTAAGATGTCGTATCTTTCAGGCTTTATGGCTGAAAAAAGAAATCTTGAAACAAAAGATGTTAACGATAAGGTCAAAGAGCAGGTCAGAACATATTCCGCAAGGATTTTTGAAGACAGTATAAGCGGATATAATATGCTTTCAGACAAAAAAATAAATACTGACATAATCAGCTCTAAATGGGATTATGTTCTTTTACCGGTGTGGGTGCTTACATATTTTTCAAATGGTAAGACATATTATTACGCGTTGAATGGACAGACAGGAAAAGCGGTAGGTGAGCTGCCAATCAGCAAACTGAAAATAAGTATATTTGCAATTCTTGTATTTGCTGCGGTATTTTTGATTGTCTATGGAATAGGAGGAATAATACTGTGATAAGAAAAAAACTCTTATTTCTTCTAGTAACTGTCATTTTAATGATTCCATCTTTTTCTGTTTATGCAGCCTCTGGCGTATACGATGATGCAGGTTTGTTCTATGAAACAGAAACAACTTCTTTGAATATGGAGCTTGAAGACCTTTCAGCTTTAACCGGCTGGGATGTTGCTGTAGTGACAACAGACGATGCTCAAGGCAAGTCTGCTGTTGTTTATGCTGATGATTATTATGCGCAGATAGGCTTTGGAGACAATGGAATCATATATCTTCTTGATATGGATAACAGGGAAATATATATTTCAACATCCGGAGCAGCTACAGACTATCTTACAGACAGCAGACTGAACAATATATTTGACACAGCAGCAGATTTTGCAGCGCAAAGAAGCTACTATCAGGCAATGTCTGTGCAGATATCAATGACGTCTGACTATTTTAATGCAGGAATTCCGATAGATCAGGCTGCGGCGGCAGCCAAAATAACTGTTGTTGCGGCGGCTGTTATTATTGGTATTATAGCTGCTGTAATAACGGTCGTGTCAATAATTAAGTCCTACAGCTTTAAAGAAACAGGAAATATATACGAATACAGCTCAAAAAGCAGAGTTAATCTTACAGTTAACAGTGACAAGCTTGTTAATTCATTTATAACAACCAGAATAAGACCAAAGCCTAAAAACAACTCAGGAAGCGGGAGCTCAGGGGGAAGCTCAACCCATAGGGCATCCAGCGGAAGAATACACGGCGGAGGCGGAAGAAAATTTTAACAAATAAAAGGCCATAGTTATCTATGGCCTTTTATTTAGATACTGTTAAGCAGTTCCTTCATTTGGCGTACTCCTGCCCTTTGGGATGTGATAATTGCTTGAAGGATAGGGACAAGCTCAGGGCAAATAGAGAAATATAAGGCGTTTTCAGACATTCTGATGGCTCCTTCATGGTGGGGTATCATTTCATTTAGAAAGTCAGCGTCTATATTGTTTGTTGCGGAGGCGCTTCTCATTTCATGAAACATAACCTGCGTTATTTGTCTGAATTGGCTTTGATAAATACTGAGCTGAGTATCTTTATTTTTTAATTTACTGCAACTATCCAATATATCTCTCATGTTTTTAATACTTTGCGTCTGCTCGTTTATAATGCTAAGAGCAATATTTCGCAAAGGCATATCAGTTGTATACTGAAGAATGTTAACTGACATTTCAATTGCCGCCATATGATGCGGTATCATCTGCATAATAAAATTATGTGAAATACTGTCTGTCAGCTTGACTTCAGTCATTTCCTCAATCATTTCATCTAGAATATCATAAAATTCTTTAAGATAGTTTCTGGCTGAATTAGTTAGATAGCTATTTTCACTTTTCAATTTTTGGTCTCCTAAATTTATTGTTTTAATTTACTATATGAAAAATGGAGCATTTGGTCTCCTAAAAATTTCAATACTTATTTTTAGAATGAAAAATACCTGCTCTTAATAAAGAAACAACTTGTATATACATATAGACAAGTTGTATAATTGGTTAAAAAGCAGCGTGCGGGAGGTGGTATTTTGGGTAAAAACGACGGGCCGAAATATATAATTTTATCAGAGTATATAAAAAATGATATAAAAGAGGGGAAAATAAAACGGGGAGATAGGTTGCCTTCTGAAAATAATTTGGCCGAAAAATTTTGCATGAGCAGACATACGGTGCGTAAAGCCTTCGCTATTTTAGAAAATGAAGGGTACATTACGGCGGAACACGGCAGGGGTAGGTTTTGTACTCTTAAATTAAAGGGGAGAAGCCAGACAAAGACTATTGCTACTGTTACCACATACATATCTGACTATATCTTTCCTAGAGTTATCAACGGCATATATGATGAAATGACTAAAAACGGCTATAACATTTTGCTTAAAAATACGGGAAACAGCATATCCGCAGAGAAAAAATGCCTGGAGGATATACTGGAGGCAGGAATAGACGGACTTATTATTGAACCGAGCAAAAGCCAGATTTTTTGCAGAAATGCTGAGTTATATAATAGACTGGACGAGGCTGGAATACCATATGTTTTTATACAGGGGTACTATCCGCAGATGAAAAATAAGCCGCATATTCTGATGGATGACGAGCAGGGAGGATATCTTGTTGCAAGACACCTTATAGAACTTGGGCACAGAAAAATTGTAGGGATTTTTAAGGCGGATGACTCCCAAGGAGCTGAGAGGCATAAAGGCTTCGTAAAAGGACTGAATGAATTTGGCATGCAGTATAATCCAGAGCTGATAATCTGGTACCATACTGAGGACAGAAAATATAAGCCGGCGTCAATACTTAAAGGGCTTCTTGATGAAAATAAAGATATAACAGCTGTGGCCTGCTATAACGACCAAATTGCAATGCAGGTTATTAAGGAATTAGATAAAATGGGTCTCAGTGTTCCTGATGATATATCTGTAACGGGCTTTGATGATTCAGCTATTGCTAAAGAGGTTGGTCTTACAACCGTTACACATCCTAAGGATGAGCTTGGCAAGAAGTCTGCCGAAGTTCTAATAAAGCTTATGAACGGCGAGAAGGTTCAGGAGCATGAGATAATGAAAACAGAGCTTGTTGTGAGAAGATCAACCAGAAAAATATAATTAAGGGGGATATGCATGCTTACAAAAAAGGAATATAAATTTTGGTTTGCACCGGGGTCTCAGAACCTGTATGGAGATAAATGCTTAGAGGAGGTAGCACAACATTCTGCTGTTATAGTAGATAATCTAAACAAAAGTGGAGTTCTGCCATATGAGATAGTGCTTAAGCCTACACTTATAGATTCTTCAAGCATCAGAAAAACAATGAATGACGCAAATTCAGATGAGCTATGTGCGGGTATTGTAACCTGGATGCATACATTTTCACCTGCAAAAAGCTGGATAGCGGGTCTTAAGGAGCTTCGCAAGCCTTTGCTGCATCTTCATACGCAATTTTATGCGGAGATACCCTATGACACTATAGATATGGATTATATGAATACCAACCAGTCTGCCCACGGTGACAGGGAATTTGGCCATATGGTGACAAGGCTTGGAAAACACAGAAAGGTTATTGCCGGACACTGGTCTGATATTAATGTCAAAAGACGAATATCGGAATGGATGGTATCCGCCGTTGGCGTTATTGAAAGCAGCAATATTCGTGTGCTGAGGGTTGGAGACAATATGAGAGATGTCGCTGTAACTGAAGGCGATAAGGTTGAGGCGCAGATAAAATTCGGATGGCAGGTTGATTCATACAGTATTACCGATATAGCGGATTACGTTGGTAAAGTACCTTTAGCAGACGCGGAAAATCTTACAGATGAGTATTATAAAAAGTATGATATTTTGCTTGAAGGACAGTCTCCAAAGGAATTCAGACGCCATGTAACCGAACAGGCAAGAATAGAGCTTGGATTTGAAAAATTTATGAAAGAAATGGATTATAATGCCATTGTAACTCATTTTGGAATGCTGTCAGGATTAAAGCAGCTGCCAGGGCTTGCGATACAAAGACTGATGGAGAAAGGATATGGCTTTGGCGCAGAAGGAGATTGGAAAACAGCAGCGCTTGTACGCCTTATGAAAATAATGACGACTGGCTGTGAGAAAAATATGGGAACATCATTTATGGAGGACTATACATATAGTTTTATACCCGGAAGGGATGGTATACTTCAGGCGCATATGCTGGAGGTATGCCCGTCTATTGCCTGCGAAAAACCTTCAATAAATGTATGCCCTCTGTCTATGGGAGAACGCGAAGACCCTGCCAGACTGGTATTCACAGCAAAGCAGGGACATGGAATAGCAGCATCACTTGTGGACCTGGGAACAAGATTTCGTCTTATTATTAGTGATGTTGACTGTCTGCCGTTAGAAAAACCTATGCCAAAACTGCCTGTAGCATGTGCGTTTTGGAGACCGGAACCAAACCTGATTACAGGTGCAGAGGCGTGGATATTGGCCGGAGGGGCACATCACACAGCGTTCACATATGACCTCAGTGCAGAGCAGCTTGGGGATTGGGCTGAGGAAATGGGAATTGAAGTAATATATATAAACAATAGCACAACAATTCACGGCTTAAAAAATGAGTTAAGGTGGAACAGTGCATCATTCAGATAAGGGGGAGCTTTATGAAGCGTTACACAATAGGGGTTGACTTTGGTACACTTTCCGGAAGAAGTGTTCTTGTTGATGTCACTAATGGGGAGGTTGTTGCCTCAGCTGTAAAGGAATATACACACGGAGTAATGGACAAATATTTGCCGGACGGGACAAAGCTTGGAATAGACTGGGCTTTGCAGCATCCGATGGATTATATAGAAGTACTTGAGGAAACAGTTCCGGAGGTTTTGCGCAAATCTAATATTCCCAAGGAAGCTGTTATTGGAATATCAATTGATTTTACGTCATGCACAATTATGCCGCTTGACGAGAATGGAACTCCTTTGTGTCTGAGAAAAGAGTTTGAGTCTAATCCTAACAGCTGGGTGAAGCTTTGGAAACATCACGCCGCGCAGGACCAGGCAAACAGGCTTAATAACAAGGCTGAGGAAAGAGGAGAAAAGTTTTTAAAACGATATGGCGGGAAAATATCGTCTGAATGGGTTCTTCCAAAGACAATGCAGATATTGGAGGAGTCTCCTGAAATCTATGAAAATACTTATGCAATCATGGAGGGCACTGATTGGGTAACGATGATGATGACGGGAAACTGGGTCAGAAACAGCTGCACGGCAGGATATAAGGCGATTTGGCACAAAAAAGAAGGATATCCGTCTAAGGAATTTTTCAAATCTCTGAATGAAGGGCTGGAAAATGTCACAGATAAATTTAAGGGTGAGATACTGAATGTCGGAGACAAGGCTGGAAGCCTTAAAAAAGATATGGCGGAGCGTATAGGTCTTTGCGAGGGGACCGCAGTAGCTGTAGGAAATGTAGATGCCCACGTCTCTCTTCCAGCGGTAGGGGTAAATAAGCCAGGAAAAATGCTTATGATTATGGGAACCTCAACATGTGACATACTTTTGGGGGAAGAAGAGAAAATGGTGCCGGGAATGTGCGGTGTTGTTGAGGACGGGGTGCTTCCGGGATATTTTGGATATGAGTCAGGGCAGTCATGTGTGGGCGATCACTTTGACTGGTTTGTTAAAAACTGCGTACCATATGAATACAAAAAATCAGCAGAGGAAATGGGACTTAATATACATCAGTATTTAACTGAAAAGGCTTCCAGGCTTAGGGCTGGAGAAAGTGGACTTATAGCTCTTGACTGGTGGAATGGAAACCGTTCATGTCTTGTAGATGCCGACCTGACCGGATTAATGCTAGGGATGACACTGCTTACACGACCGGAGGAAATGTACAGGGCTCTTATTGAGGCTACAGCATATGGGAAGAGACTTATTATTGATACATTTGAGGAAAGCGGCGTACCTATAAAAGAATTGTATGCCTGCGGAGGTATAGCAAAGAAAAATCCTCTTATGATGCAGATTTACGCAGATGTAACTGGAAGAGAAATATTTATAGGTGCTTCAGACCAGACTCCGGCGTTGGGAGCCGCGATGTTCGCCGCCGTTGCGGCAGGAAAAGAAAAGGGCGGATATTCGTCAATTTATGAGGCTGCCGAAAAGATGGGGCATGTTGAGGATTACACTTATGTTCCGAATCCCCAGAATGCAGCCATATATGAAAAGCTGTACAGGGAATTTGTGAAACTCCATGATTATTTTGGCCGGGGAGAAAATGATGTAATGAAAAGGCTTAAGGCTATAAAAAAGAGCGCTGAAAAGCAGAAAGGAGAAGATGAGAATGCTTGAGGAACTGAAGGAAAGTGTTTTAAAGGCGAACCTGGAGCTGGTTAATAGAGGCCTTGTCATGTACACATGGGGAAATGCCAGCGCTATTGATCGGAAAAGCGGACTATTAGTAATAAAGCCAAGCGGAGTTGATTACAATGTAATGACAGCTGAAGACATGGTTGTTGTAGACCTGGAGGGAAACAAAATAGAGGGTGAATTGAACCCATCATCCGATACTGCAACGCATATAGAGCTTTACAAGGCCTTCAGTGAAGTTGGCGGAATAGTGCACACACATTCAACGTGGGCGGTTGCTTGGGCACAGGCCGGACTTGACATACCGTGCTATGGAACAACACATGCCGATTATTTTTACGGAGCAATCCCATGCACAAGAGCTTTGACAGAAAAAGAAACTGAGGAAGCCTATGAAAAAAATACAGGCCTCGCTATAAAGGAGGCCTTCAAAGATAAAAATCCAATCTATGTTCCGGGAGTTATATGCAAAAACCATGGGCCTTTCGCATGGGGGGAAAATGCTGATGAGGCAGTTTATCACGCGGCTGTTCTTGAGGAGACAGCAAAAATGGCGGCTGTTACAAAAATGATAAACCCGGATGCCTCCGAAGCGCCAACTCATATTCTGGACAAGCATTTTCTCAGAAAACATGGAAAAAACGCATACTATGGACAAGCTACGCCTGATTTGAAAAGTCAGCCTTAAGCTTAGCCATATAGTTGTTAAATACGAAATATGTAACGATAGTCGTGATTACGTTTGACACGGCTTCTGCTCCGTATACGCCCCATACGCCGATAAAATGAGGCAGTATCAATGCAAATGGTATAAGCAGAAAAATCTTTCTCATAAGGCCGAATATGAAGGAATATTTGACATTCCCCATAGCGATGAAGGAATTCTGATTTATCATCTGCATTCCTATTACAAATACTGTCGAGAAGGATACTCTGACAGCTGTGGCGGCTATTTCGGCAAGCTGTGCGTTAGGCGTAAACATTTCGGCTATTGGCTTGGGGAAAAATATAAAAATAAACCATAATATTGAAGCACAGGCTATGGATAGAGCTCGTGCAGATATTATTGTTTTATGTATTTTCGGGTAATCTCTAGCACCTACGCTGTAGCTGATAATAGGCTGAGAGCCTTGTACTAGGCCTTTAAGAGGCATAAAGAAGAACTGCTGTAGTGTAGCTACTATAGAAAGCGCAGCAATATGAATGTCTCCAAGGCCCGCGGGGCTGTATTTAAGAAGCAGTCTGTTTAAAACAATGACTACAACGCTTTCATTAATCTGAAATATAAAGTTTGAAAGCCCTAAGGCACAGCCTCTTTTCATTAAAACCGCGTCAGGCTTAAGTTCTTTCTTTCGCATTCTCAATACAGGAGTTTTACTGCACAGGAAAGCCATAACCCATATTGCGGATATTATCTGCGATATGACGGTTGCTATTGCGGCTCCCTTTATGCCCATATTAAAACCGAAAATCAGTATAGGGTCAAGTATTATATTTGCAACTGCGCCACAGACAACCGAAATCATGCCAGTGCGTGTATAGCCCTGTGAGTTGATAAAGTAGTTCATTCCTAGACTTACCTGTCCGGCAATCGTTCCGGCAATATAAATTTTCATATATTCCACTGCATATGGAAGAGTATTCGCACTGCCGCCAAAAAACATCAGCATTGGCCTGAGAAAAGCATAAAGAAGAACCATCAGCATAACGCCTGTTACAACAAGCAGAGTAAACCCGCCGTTCAAAAGTCGGGAAGCTTCATCATTTTTTCCTTCTCCCATTTTTATTGTGGACAAGGCGGAGCTGCCGCTGGCAATAAGCAGGCTGATTGCGGTATTAAGCATTATTAACGGAAAACAGAGGCCAAGGCCTGCAAGGGCATCGGTACCTATGTCAGGTATATGGCTTATATAGATTCTGTCTACCACACTGTACAGTGCGCTGACCATCTGGGCGGCTGTTGCTGGCAGTGAAAGTCTTACAAGTAGCCTTGTAACCGATGTCGTTTGGAGTTGTTCTTCAAGAGAGGCAGTTTTCATATTTTTACCGGCTTTCATATTTCGTTATTTATCCATATATTAGTTTTATTAAATGATACAATGAAATGTTTTTTTGTGTCAACTGAAATAAATTAGAGCGATTACAATAAATAAAAAAAATAATATAAAATGTATTAAATGGATTAAAATTGATGTAGAACAACACGTTATTATTTTATTTTTACGAAAAAAAATATTAGTAGAAAATCGTTGAAAATATGGGGATTTGAGCGATTTGTATATAAAACGCGCATTTTTATTCCTTGACAACATGTATGTACAACATATATAGTAGAAAACAGGGGATATTTGTCTGTTTTTATATACAATTAGCACAGTAAGATGAAACTGTGTTATGACATATAAAGTAAAAAAGAATATATTTATATTCTATTTTAAAGAAAATCAACAAAGGCTGCCATAATTATTAAGGTTGGCCTGAAAGGGAGGACGGGGTATGTTTTTACAGCAAATTGTCAATGGATTGACAATAGGCAGCACCTACGCACTTGTAACTATAGGTTTTAATATGGTTTATGGTGTACTGGAGCTCACGAATTTTGCGCACAGCTCGTTTTATATGCTTGGCGCGTATATTTCACTTTTTACCATGACATCGTTATGGGGCAGGGTAAGTATTCAAGGCTTTTTTGTTGGACTTATTTGTAGTATAATTATAACGGGATGTCTGGGTGCGTTTATGGATAAGGTTGCACTTGAACCCATACGAAAACGTAAGGGTGCAGATATAACCGCACTTTTGAGTACGGTTGGTATTCAGACAGCAATAAACAACTCGGTTCTTTTAATATTCGGTACAGTTCCTGTTGAATTCCCTGATGTATTCAATCTTGGAAAATTTTACATAGGAGAAAATACGGTTGTACAAAGAATACAGATAGCTATATTTATTCTTGCTATCTTGCTTATGGTATTTTTAAGTCTTTTAGTTTATAAAACAAAGCTTGGTGCCGGGATGAGGTCAATATCTCAAAACTCTACCGCTGCTAAGATTATGGGTGTTAATGTAAACCATATTATTACTCTCACATTCTTTATTGGAACCGCTATAGCCGCTGTATCTGGTACAATGGTTGGTATTTACTATCAGCGTGTCGATACCCTTATGGGCGCGAGCGTAGGTCTTAAATCCTTTGCCGCTGCTGTACTCGGCGGTATGGGCTCTATACCAGGAGCAATGTTTGGCGGATTTGTTATCGGTATTCTTGAAACTTTATTTGCTGCTTATGTAAGTTCGGGATACAGGGATGCCGTAGCCTTTGTTATCTTGATGGTTGTTTTGGTCGTTAGGCCTTCAGGCTTCTTCGGTCAGAAGTCCATCAATAAAGTCTAAGGGGGTGAAGGGGATATGACTACAGCTCCCAAGAAAGAGAAAAAAGGTTTTTTCTCAGGAATTTTAGAATTTTGGGCTATGCACAGCCTTATTATATCAGTTATTTTTATTATATTGGCTATAATATTTCCTATATTATTTAATAAACAGTATTTAATTACAGTTGCAATTAACTGTTTAATGTTTGCAACACTTTCGCTTTCATTAAACTTGATTACTGGATATATGGGAATAACATCTTTGGGACATGCTGCCTTCTTTGGCGTAGGCGCTTATACCGCGGCTATACTTTCCACAAGAATGGGTCTTGGCTTTGTTCAGACGGCAATACTTGGAACTATAGTGGCAGCTATATTTGGCGTAATGCTTGGTATACCGACCCTCCGTATAAAGGGAAGATATTTGGCAATAGTTACACTTGGCTTTTGTGAAATTATGCGTATTATAGAACTTAACTGGATGAGCCTCACAAGAGGACCCCAGGGTATATCAGGAATACCAAAAATAAGCTTTTTCGGCTTTGTCTGTTCAAAGCCAATACATAAGTATTATGTTGTACTGATTCTGCTGATTATTACAGTACTAATTATCAAGGCAATCATGAACTCACGTATGGGACGTGCAATCAGCGCTATAAGGGATGACGAGATTGCTGCTGATGCAATGGGAATCAATGTATTTAAATACAAAATCATGGTATTTTCTATATCATCAGGCCTTGCTGGTCTTGTAGGTGCCTACTATGCACACTACATGGGATTTATTGACCCTAACGCCTTTAACTTTGACCAGTCAATACTTATTCTTTCTATGACTATCATGGGTGGTATGGCTAGTATACCCGGAAGTATTTTCGGTGCCAGCGTATTGAGTATTCTTCCAGAGGCTCTTCGTGCTGTTAACGATTACAGACAGATTGTATATGGCCTTCTTTTGGCTATAATGGTTGTCTGGAAGCCTAATGGTCTGCTCGGCGGTTTTAATCTTAAGCATATCAAGCAGAGAATTGAGCTTGAGAAAGAGAAAGCCGCAAGTTCAAAAGAAAAGGGGGCGGAGGATAATGTCTGATGTGATTTTAAAAGCAGAAAATGTTACCCAGCGCTTCGGCGGATTGGTTGCTGTAAATGCAGTAAATTTTGAGCTTAGAAAAGGTGAAATTGTTGGCATAATCGGACCAAACGGCGCGGGCAAAACAACATTTTTTAATAATATAACCGGTGTTTATCCACCTACTGAAGGTAAAATTATATTTAAAGATGAAAATATAACAGGAAAAAATCCTTATGAGATAACTAGCCTTGGAATGGCAAGAACTTTTCAGAATATAAGGCTTTTTTACAGAATGACTGTTCTTGAAAACGTTATGGTGGGAATGCATACAAGGACTAATGCCAATCTGGTTGATTGTGTACTGCGTACTCCAAAACACAGAACAACTGAAAAACAGGCTGAAGAAAGAGCAATGGAAGTGCTGGAGATGACTGGGCTTTTGGATTACAGATACAATTACGCCACATCTCTTCCATACGGACTTCAAAGAAGATTGGAAATAGCAAGAGCTATGGCTACTAATCCAGAGGTGCTTCTATTTGACGAGCCTGCTGCCGGTATGAATGAGCAGGAGACAAGCGACCTTATGGCATTTATCCGCAGACTGAAGGATTTGGGCTATTCTATACTTCTTATTGAGCATGATATGAGGCTTGTTATGAACATTTGTGAGCGTCTTTATGTGCTTGATCACGGCAATCTGATAGCCGAGGGCCTGCCTGAAGATATTAAGGCAAACACTAGGGTTATTGAAGCATATCTTGGAGCAGGAGGTGTGATTACCGATGAAGATGCTTGAGGTCAAAAATCTTGAAGTAAATTATGGAGCCATAAAAGCTGTTCAGGGAATTGACTTTCACATTAATGAAGGTGAAATAGTAACACTTATAGGCGCCAATGGAGCTGGAAAAACGACTACCATGAATACTATTATCGGTATTGTTAAGGCTGCGAATGGAGAAATACTTTTTGAAGGCAAAGATATAAGCAAGCTCAGCTCTTCGGCCATAGTTAAAAGCGGAATTGCACTTTCTCCCGAGGGAAGGCAGATTTTTCCGAGAATGACCGTATATGAAAATCTAGAAATGGGAGCTTATTCTATAAATAAAAAGTACATTAAAGAAGGTATAGAACAGGCATACAGCCTTTTTCCAAGACTCCAGGAAAGAGAAAAGCAGATAGCAGGAACGCTTTCCGGCGGAGAACAGCAGATGCTTGCCGTTGCAAGAGCCCTTATGTCTAAGCCTAAGCTTCTTATGCTTGATGAGCCATCATTGGGACTTGCGCCTATAGTAGTTGAGGACATATTCAGACTTATACTCAGAATTCGTAAAATGGGAACTACGGTACTGCTTGTAGAGCAGAATGCAAGAATGGCTTTGAGTATTTCAGACAGGGGATATGTACTGGAGACGGGCAAAATAGTTCTTACGAACGAATCTAAAAAACTTTTGGCCGACCCTAAAGTAATTGATGCTTACTTCGGAGGCCTAGAATAAAGGGGGATAAATAAATGGAATACAAAAATAACGCAAAAATTGATAATCCTGTTGTGAACGGCCTTAGAGACATCTGTGCCAGACGTGCTTCAACAATTAGCTACATGATTGACGAGGCTAAAAAAAGAGGATTAACTGACGACAGCTTTGCTAGGGATGCTATTTATAAATATGGAGAGGACCTTGGTAAGGAAATGTATGCTGAAATGAAGGACCCTACCGATATGGTTGAATTTTCAAAGCATTTTGGAACTGGTCATCACACAGACATATATGAGATGGAAACAGTTGCAAGCGATGAAAATAAGCTCTATATAGATTTCCATTACTGTCCATACGTAGCTGAATGGATTAAACAGGGAAGAACTCCTGAGGAAATGCCCGTTTTATGTGAAATAGCAATGGAAGGCGACAGGGCAATCGGTGATACTTTCAGCGCATTTAAATTTACCCTTGGCAAAACTATTGCCCAGGGACACGATGTTTGCCAGATTAGATTCGACAAAAAAGATGTCGAATAATATAAATTTTTAAGGAGGATTTTATAATGTCAAAGATTAAGAATGAAGCTAAAATTAATGAGGAAAAAGTAAATATCAACAGAAACGCCATTGAGCACAGAGCAACATGGACTGGACTTACATATGTAGAAGGTATTAAGGCTGGACTTCCCATTGAGGGCGTAATAAGAGATGCTGTTGCTAAAACAGGCGCATTCCATGGCGCAGGCTATCTTGCTTCCACAGAAAAACCTGAAGAAGTCTGCAGCTTTGCCAAAGCCTTCCTTCCTGAACTTGGACTTAAAACATTTGAGATGGATGTAGTAAAGAACGACGCTGAGAACCTTGAAATTGAATTCCATTACTGTCCACTTCTTGCAGCATGGCAGAAGCTGGGATTTGATGACGAAACATGCGCTAAGCTTTGCGATATCGCAATGGATGGAGACAGAAATATTGCTAAAGCAATGGGATATGACTTTGAGCTTGGAAAAACAATAGCTAAGGGTGACCCTATCTGTGAGGTTAATTTCAGAAAGAAAAAATAATCTTACATAAATAATTTTATGCTGAAAAAGCAAATATTAAGGGAGGTAAGCCATGAAAAAAATAATTAATAAACCTGAAAATTTTGTAGACGAGACTATGGAAGGTATCATACTTGCCTATGGTGACAAAGTAAAATTACTTAACGATGATAAAAGAATTCTTTTGACAAATCAGCCTGTAAATAAAGGTAAGGTAGGTATTGTTACTGCCGGAGGCAGCGGACATCTTCCTACGTTTTTAGGATATGTTGGACAGGGTCTTATCGACGGCTGTGCAGTAGGAAATGTATTTGCTTCTCCTTCAGCACAGAAAATGGCTGATATGATTAAAGCGTGTGACTACGGCAGCGGAGTCCTTTGTCTCTATGGAAATTACGGCGGAGATAAAATGAATTTTGAAATGGCTTGCGAAACCGTTGATTTTGATGATGTAAAAACTGCTCAGGTTAGAGTATATGACGACGTGGCGTCAAGCCCAGTTGAAAATTCCGATAAGCGACGCGGCGTAGCCGGATTACTATATGCTTTTAAGATTGCAGGAGCAGCGGCTGAAAAAATGATGTCCCTTGAAGAGGTTGTTGCAGTTACTGAAAAGGCTCTTTCGAATATAAAGACTATGGGTGTAGCTACAAGCCCATGTATTGTTCCAGAGGTAGGAAAGCCTACTTTCTCAATTGATGAGGACAAGATTGAGATTGGCATGGGTATTCATGGTGAGCCGGGTATTGAAATAAGAGAAATGATGACAGCTGACGAAATAGCTGAGCTTACATTTAATAAGATTACAGAAGAAATGCCTTTAAATGAGGGCGATGAGGTTTCAGTTCTCATTAACGGACTTGGGGCAACTCCTTTGGAAGAGCTTCTTATTGTATACCGCAAGGTTCATATGCTTCTTCAGGATAAGGGAGTTAAGGTAGTTATGCCTCATATAGGCGAATATGCAACATCAATGGAGATGTCGGGACTTTCACTCACTTTGTTTAAACTTGATGAAGAACTTAAGGAACTGCTTGTCAGCCCTGCGGCTTCACCATTTTATACAAATTTAAATAAGAGGTAGGAGGAAATATATGAACTACGACTCTTTAAAAAAAATAATAACAGGCATCAGCGATATTATGGCTGAAAATAAGGACTATCTTGTGTCACTTGACCAGCAGAACGGTGACGGAGACTTAGGAATTTCGATGGCTTCAGGCTACAAAGCTGTTAAAGATTACGTTGATGAGACAGACGAGCGTGATTTAGGTAAACTGCTTATGAAATGTTCATCTGTATTTAACGAGGCCGCGCCTTCGTCTCTTGGTACAATAACATCATTTGGTTTTATGGGAATGGCAAAGGCTCTTAAGGGAAAAGAAGAAGCAGATCTTGTTGAGTGTGCTGACGCTCTTGACGCCGGATTAAATAAAATTATGGAAAAGGCCAACTCCAAACCGGGAGAAAAAACTATCCTTGATGCGCTTTATCCCGCAATTGAAGCTTTAAAGGCCAATGCAGGCGGAGACAAGGTTACAGCCTTGAAATTAGCTGCCGAAGCTGCCGCACAGGGAAGTGAAAATACAAAGAATATGCGTTCTGTACATGGCAGAGCTGCCTATTATGCAGAAAAGAGCATAGGTACTCTTGACGGAGGCTCGGTTGTAGGAAAGCTTATTTTCGAAGCAATCTATAAGTGCTATTGTTAGGAGGGGTTCTTTGTGGACAGAAGTCTCTATGAGAATTATTTAGAAATTCTCTCGAGCGAGCTTATACCAGCGCTGGGCTGTACTGAGCCTATTGCGATAGCATATGCAGCGGCAAAAGTCCGTGAAATACTTGGATGTATGCCTCAATCAATTCATATTGCCTGCAGCGGTAACATCATTAAGAATGTTAAGGGTGTTACTGTACCAAATTCAGGAGGACTTAAGGGGATTGATGTAGCTGCCGTGTTAGGCGTAGTAGGCGGAGATGCAGACAAAAAGCTCGAGGTTCTCAATTCTGTAACCAAGAATGATATAGAAAAAACAAAGGAACTCGTTTCCCAAAACTATTGCAGCTGTGGAATATTAGACGGAGAAGAAAATCTTGATATTATAGCAGAAGCAAAATCTGGAAACGAAACGGCTTTGGTTGAGATTAAATCTTATCATACAAACATTGTACGGATTGAGAAAAACGGCAAGATTATTTATTCAAAAGAGGATACTTTGGATAATAAAAAGACTGTTGATAAAAGCAGATTAAATGTAAAGGATATTCTTGCCTTTGCTGATGAAGTCAAAATTGAAGATATTGAACCCATTATAAAACGACAGATAGAGGTTAACTTGGCTATTTCTGATAAGGGACTGGAGGAAAAATTCGGCGCTGAGGTCGGACGTACAATTTTAAAGTACAATGATTCTCAAGATGTTAGGATAAAAGCAAAAGCAATGGCAGCTGCTGGCAGTGATGCACGTATGAGCGGCTGCGCAATGCCTGTGGTAATTAATTCGGGAAGCGGTAATCAGGGATTAACTGTTTCTATACCTGTTATCGTATACGCGAGGGAAAAAAATTTCTCCAATGAGGAACTTTATAGGGCACTTGTTGTATCTAACCTTATTTCACTTCATCAGAAACGCTATATAGGAAACCTATCAGCATACTGCGGCGCAACCAGTGCGGGATGTGCGGCTGCATGCGGCATAGCTTATCTTGACCACAGTTCATATGAGGTTATTTGCAATACAATTATTAACTCCATATGTACTATAGGAGGAATGGTATGCGATGGCGCCAAAAGCTCCTGTGCAGGTAAAATTGCATCAGCGGTGGAAGCGGGGATACTTGCGTACAGCATGGCTAAGGATGGCAAGGTCTACGGCCCCGGAGAGGGACTTGTCGGAGTGGATATTGAAGAGACAATCAGTAATATCGGAAGAATGGGTCGTGACGGAATGAAGTCCACAGACCTTGAAATTCTAAACATTATGATTGGCAACTAAAGAAAAATATTTGTTATAGAATACAGGGCGTATTTTATATAATAAACTATTTAAAGGGAGGCAATATTATGAAAAAATTTCTATCATGTGTGCTGGCTACTGCTATGCTCGTTGGAGTATTAGCTGGATGCGGCAACAGCAGCTCCAATGCACCTGCTGACGACAAGGAAGAGCAGACCCAAAGCGATGAGGGCTCTACAGACCCTATATATTTCGCTTGGTACGGACCTATGACAGGCGACAGTAAGCAGTACGGTGATACAGAGAAAGTAGCTGTAGAGCTTGCACTTGAAAAAATCAACGGAGAAAACGGCGGACTTCTTGGCGGACGTGAGCTCATTGTAGATTTCTATGATGATAAGAACGATGCAAAAGAGGCTGTTACAATCGCAAACAAAATTGTTGGTGAGGGCAAATATACAGCAGTTGTCGGCGGATTCGGTTCAACACCTTCAATGGCTGCAGCTCCTATCTACGAGGAAGCTCAAATAATCAACTATTCACCTACATCATCTCATGCAGACTATTCATCACTTGGCGACTTTATTTTCAGAAATACGCCTACACAGTCTCTTGAGACAACAGCTTATGCTGACTATGTTTACACAGACCTTGGAATTAAAACAGTTTGCATACTTAATGTTAATGACGACTGGGGCAACAATATAGCTAAGATTTTTACAGAAAGATTTGAAGAACTCGGCGGACAGGTTCTCAGCACAGAGTCATACCTTCCTAACCAGACAACAGACTTCACTCCTATGATTTCTAAAGCTAAAACTTTAGAGCCTGAAGCATTCTTCCCTGTAGCATACTATCAGGATTCAGCAAATATTCTTAAACAGGCTGACAGCCTTGACTTTGATGTACAGATGATTCTTTCAAGCTCAACACTTAAACAGGAACTTCTTGACCTTGCAGGCGATCTTGCAAACGGATGTTTCTTAATGAACTGCTACACACCTGATATCGGTACTGACAGATTTAAAGAAGTTATTGGCGCATATGAGGAGCGTACAGGTAAAACAGGTGATGCATTTGTAATGCAGACATACGACGTAGTTATGCAGCTTGCAACAGCTATAGAAGAAGCTGGCACAGCTGACCCTGTTGCAGTTAGAGACGTACTTGATGGTATGACATATGAATGTCTTGCTGGTACATATACAATGAACGAAGTCGGCGACGCAGTTAGACCTTTACAGCCTATCAGAGTTATTGATGGAGCATTTGTAAATATCTCAGCTGGAGACCCTTCAAAAACAGAATAATTTTATAATAAAAAAAGCGGTTCATATGAACCGCTTTTTTTTAATTAATCCGAAAAACGTTTTCCGTGGTCGCTGACCGCTTTAGCTATTTCAAAACCACTATCAAATATAAAGCTATATAACCCTTCATCAAAATTCTCTTGGGGATAGTGGGAGAATGTGCTGATGAGCTTGTCTTTAATGTTAGCATTATAGTAAAATAGTGCCTTCTCAAGCAGGCCTCCCTTTGTAGCGTGGCAGGAATTATTGTATTCAATTTCACTCTCAGTCAGAAGCTGAGCTGATTGAAGAAAAATATCAATTTGAGGAATAAGTATGTTTTTGCCTAGGCTTTCTTCCATATTTTCAGATATATAAAAGCTTAACATACCATTAGTCCACTCTGAGATTATTTTGCCAAGAATTGAATCAAGACTGCTGACTCCTATAAGAGAACAGGGCAGTGAATTTTCAATACAGCGAGAATTGTTTTTAAGAAACGAGTATCTCATTGAACCTGCAATTTCAGAAAACGATACTTTTCCATTATTTGAAAGGCTAATGCCTGTACTGATGGCTATTGCAAGCTCCTCTGAAATATGGCTTCCCACAAATCCTCCCAGCATTGTACTAAACTGCTTGGAAGGAACAGTTAGGGTGTATCCTATAGGCGAAAAGAAATCAACGAGACGTTCATAATTATTTTTAGGCCAAGGATGTCCATCAGGAAAATTAAATATAGTGTAGCTTTCCTTTGCAATATTTCTTCCCTTTAAGCTAGACGCCATATTTGGCAATATATTAACCACGTTTATATCATTTCCTATTGTATCAATATAAAATTTCCCGTCAGGAGAGGGAGGAAACGCATAAAGGTCCGGTAATTGCATTTCCTTATTTCTGAGACCGGAATAATAGGGGGTTAATATATCTTTTGCCATTGATTTAGCGGCAGAAGGAGGCGGAGAAAAGAAAATTATATCAGGCTCAAAATTAACCAGCATGTTAAAGTAGTCCTGACACTGTACAGGAAAACCCATAGCCTCCGATTTCCTTTTTGTTGTCTCCGCAGTTGCTGTAGAGGCTACTATATTGTTTTGCAGGTTGTCGCCCAAGATATGGTGGTAGCATGGTTTAAGATAGCTCATTAGAAACCCCATACCTATAATTGCAATTTTAGGCTTATCAGACATTTTTTTACCCCTTTCTATATTTCATTATATGATTGATATTATGTAGCATAGTATTGGCGCTATGGCTATAGCTGGAAGCATGTTGGCAATTTTGAGCTTTGTTATATCGAGCAGGTTGAGGCCTAATCCAATTATCATAACAGAGCCGGCGCATATCATTTCTGCTATGGCTGCATCTGTAAGAATCGGTGCGATAAAATTAGCTAGAAGTACGATTGCTCCCTGAAATATAAATACGAAGGCAGATGAAAGAAGTACGCCTATCCCAAGACTGACGGACAGCATAGCCGATGAAAAAAAGTCAAGCATAGATTTTGTAAAAAGCATTTCATTGTCTCCAGTAAGACCGGCATTAAGAGAGCCGACTATTGTCATTGCCCCAATACAAAAAAGGAGTGAGGCGGTGACAAAGCCCTTACTTATAGAAACAGTTTCTTTGCCTTTACTAAACTTTTTTTCAACAAAATTTCCAAGCCTGTTTATTTTATCATCTATATCAATTAAGGTGCCTATTGCAATTCCAAATACCATAGATATTATAAGAATTAAAGTGTTTTCTCCCTTTAAAGAACCGGATACGCCAATATAAAATGTACATAGCCCTATTCCTTTCATTATAGCAGATGATACTCTGTCTGGTATACCTTTTTTGAAAAGAAGGCCTACAGCGCTTCCAAGGATTACAGTTATTGTATTTACAACTACGCCTAACATAAAATACCTCCATAACATATTTCACTATATATTACCAAAATACTTCTATAATGTAAAGCAATAATAGGATAAAATAAACTAAAAGAATATAATCATTATTTGCAAACGAGCTAAGAGCCTTGAATTATAATTTTTAAAGAAAAAAACCTGAGCGTAAGCCCAGGCTTTTGATTTTTACTTCTTTTTAGCAACTTCAATATTTATTTTTTTACCTTTTATTTTGTTGTTTTTCATGGCAACAATAACATCCTTAGCATATTCTGCAGGAACATCTACAAAGGTATAATCATCATAAATATCAACATGGCCTATTGACTTTCCGGGGATTCCAGCTTCTCCAGCGAATGCACCTACAATATCCTTTGCTCTTATTTTATTTTTCTTACCTGCATTTACAAAGAGACGAACCATATTTTCTCCTGAGTCTCCATATGCTTCGGTATCAGAAAAATTAATGTCATCATCTATTTCAGATGAAATAAGATCCTTAAGACTTATTTTAAGAAGAGCGGCTGCTATGTCGGTCGCGGCAACGTCATCGTCATTTACCATGTTGTCAACAATATCAATGTATTTGCCAAGGCCGCCTTCATCTATAACCTCTTTTACATGCTCAAGGAAATTAGCGGTTTTGATTTCTTCTATATCACTGAGGGTAGGGAGTTTTTTCTGCACAATTTTTGTTTTTGTGTACCGCATAATATCACGCAGTTTGTAGATTTCCTTACCTACACAAAATGTAAAGGCTTTTCCGCTTTTTCCGGCTCGTCCGGTTCTTCCTATAAGGTGAACATAATACTCATCGTCCTGAGGCACATCATAGTTAAAAACAATATCAACATCATCAACATCAATACCTCTGGCAGCAACGTCTGTGGCAACAAGTATTTCTATAGTTCCGTTTCTGAATTTCTGCATAACCTTATCGCGCTGGGGCTGTTTAAGGTCACCATGAAGCGCTTCAGCAAAATAGCCGCGCCCCTGAAGCTGCTCAACAACTTCATCAACACGTTTTTTAGTGTTGCAAAAAACAATTGACAGCTTTGGATTATGCATATCAATAATTCGGCAAAGTGCGTCAGGTTTGGTTTTT
This sequence comes from uncultured Eubacteriales bacterium, assembly GCA_900546215.1. Classification (GTDB taxonomy): domain Bacteria; phylum Bacillota; class Clostridia; order Lachnospirales; family Anaerotignaceae; genus Metalachnospira. The sequence continues at coordinate 31,411 of URCD01000013.1, forward strand.
TCCTTAACGTCAAAATATGCCTGCTCAATATTTGGAACTGTGAGCTCTTTTCTTGTTACCTTAATGTATTCAGGATCAGTTAAATAACGTTTTGACAGGTCTAGAATTTCATTGCTCATTGTGGCTGAAAACATAACTGTCTGTCTTTCCTCAGGCATTTTGAGCATTATAGTTTCAATATCATCTCTAAATCCCATATCTAGCATTTCATCAGCCTCATCAAGAACAACATATTTAACTGTGTTCATTTTTATTGTGTGGCGTCTCATATGGTCCATAACACGTCCGGGGGTTCCAATTATTATCTGAACTCCTTTTCTAAGAGCGGTTATCTGACGGTCAATAGGCTGCCCTCCATATATGGGAAGTACCTTTATATTTTCTTTGTACTTAAGGAATTTCCTAAATTCCTCACTAACCTGTATAGCAAGCTCTCTCGTAGGACAAAGAATTAGTGCTTGAAGACCTTTATCCTCAGAATCAAGCATTTCAAGGCAAGGCAAGCCAAATGCTGCGGTTTTTCCTGTACCTGTCTGGGACTGGCCTATTATGTCGCGCCCCTCCATTATTATTGATATGGCCTGCGACTGTATAGGTGTGGCTTCTTCAAAGCCCATATCCTTCACGGCGCGGACGATATCATCCGATAAGTTCATTTCCTCAAATTTTAAATTATCCATATTATTCCTTTCAGTTTGTAATTCTCTAGCAAATGTACCTATTATAACAGTGTAAAAAATAATTTGCAAGTAAAAGATTTTTAGTTTATAATATTGCTGTCGAAATTTGTTAATAAAATTGTAACTTTTTGTTAACTAATGCACTGGATTTGTAAAATACACTGCTTTTAGGCGGTAAAGATTGGAGAAACATTTATGCAGATTTTAAAAGCAATGCTTCTTGGCCTTGTACAGGGCTTTTCGGAGTTCTTTCCTATAAGCGGTTCGGGAAATATTTATTTTTTCAGCAACCTGTTTAATATCAAGGCCTGTACACTTTCATTTGATATATTACTACATACAGCCTGCCTGATGGCCCTTATTATTGTTTACTATCGAGATATTATAGCTATGTTTAAAAATCCGGCATCACATTTTAATAAGATGGTTGCCATTGGAATTATACCCATTTTTTTAGTTTCCATTTTGTTTCAGAGTAAAATAGATTCGTTTTTTTACAGTACTAAGGCTTTAGGCATATGCTTTATATTTACCGGAGCGGTGATTTTTTATGAGACGATGTATTCTCCGGGTAAAAAGCGGTTTAAAAATATGAAAGTAAAGGATGCTGCTGTTATAGGAGGATTTCAGGCACTTGGAGCAATACCTGCCGTATCAAGAAATGCTTTGGCGGTCTGCGGCGGAATTCAAATGGGATTTGACGGGAAAACATGTCTTAAATATGCCTATATTATGTCAATTCCTGCTATGATAGGAAGAATTGCGGTTGACCTGATACAGATATATAATTCCACAGGAGAAACTGTTACTGATGTGTTTGGAATTCTCCCTATGTTTTTTGGTTTTATAGTTACCTTAGCCGCATCGTTCGTTGCAATAAGACTTATGCAGAGATTAGCTGTAAAAGGAAAGTTCAGGGGCTTTGCTTACTATCTGTGGATAATAGGCATAATTACTCTAGTTGATATGCTGGCGCTTAATAAAATATTTTAAATTATTAGTGAAACTGAATTCAAATAAATACAGGGAAAGAGTGACAACACAAAATTCTTTTATGGAGGACTATAGTATGAGTACGGATAAGATAGTTGTTTTTGTTATTTTAATGCTTATATCTGTTGGTGCTTTTATCCTTAGCTGGCTTCAATTCAAAGAACGAGGGTTTTTATTCAATAATGCATATTTATATGCTTCTAAAGAAGAAAGGGAGATAATGAATAAAAAACCATACTACAGGCAATCAGCAATTATCTCTCTTTTACTTGGGCTTATTTTCCTGCTGAATGCTATTGGGTTATTTGTTACGTGGTTTTCCTATATAAGCATAATCGCTGCAATTGCTGCCGTTATATTTGCTGTTGTTTCTTCTAAGAAAATAAAATAAGGTGCAAATAAGCATTTAAATCTTGACATTATAATTCAATGTGTTAGAATTATTTCGATATAATAATATAAGTAAACAGCTGTGAAGGCGAAAAGTAGTCTGAAAGTTTTTCCCAGAGAGAAAGCGTCTCTTCATTAGAAGTGGCTGAAATCGCTTTTGTTTTAAATCTTTAGATGAAGTTCCCGCCGGAGCTTGTCCGCTGAACATATTTTAGTAGGCAGATACGTTTTCCGCTCGTTACGTGGACTCACTGTGCAGCAGTGTTGATGAGTGCCTGTATTTACAGGAATCAGGGTGGTACCGCGGATATATACCTTCGTCCCTAGTTTGGGACGGAGGTTTTTTGTTTGCAGCTGAAAATCTGAAAGGAGCTATATTAAATGAAAGAACAGCTTAACGCAATTTATGAAAAAGCCGTTGATAGCATTAAAAATGCAGAACAGATGAAAGACATCGATGAGCTTAAAGTAAAAATTCTCGGAAAAAAGGGCGAGCTTACAGGAATACTAAAGGGAATGGGAAAGCTTTCGCCTGAAGAGAGGCCTATTATAGGAGAAATGGCTAACCGTATAAGGGCAGAAATTGAGAATAAGATGGAGGAAGCGAAAAGAGAGTTTGCTTCTAAAGAGCAGGAGAGAAAGCTTAAATCAGAGACTATAGACGTTACTATGCCCGGCAAAAAATGTGAGTGCGGACATAAACACCCTATGAACATTGTTATTGATGAAATTAATGATATATTTATCGGCATGGGCTATGAGGTTGTTGAGGGACCAGAAGTTGAACTGGATTATTATAACTTTAAAGCTCTGAATATTCCCGAAAACCATCCGGCAAAGGACGAGCAGGATACATTTTATATTAACGGAGATATACTTCTTAGGACGCAGACCTCACCTGTTCAGGTAAGAACAATGGAAAAAGGCAACCTTCCTATCAGAATGATTTGTCCGGGAACGGTATATCGTGCCGACGAGGTAGATGCCACTCATTCGCCTGTATTCCATCAGCTCGAGGGACTTGTAGTGGACAAGGGGATAACCATGGGTGACTTAAAGGGAGCTCTTGAGGTGTTTGCAAAAGAGCTCTTTGGAAAAGATATTAAGGTTCGTTTCAGGCCTCACCATTTCCCTTTTACAGAACCATCTGCTGAAATGGATGTTACATGCTTTGCCTGCGGAGGAGAGGGCTGTCGTGTATGCAAGGGCGAAGGCTATATTGAAGTTCTTGGATGCGGTATGGTGCATCCGAATGTTCTTAAAATGTCAGGGATTGATCCCGAAGTTTACAGCGGCTTTGCTTTCGGAATGGGTCTTGAGCGTGTTGCCATGCAGCGCTACGGAATAACAGACCTCCGTCTGCTTTTCGAAAATGATACTAAGTTCCTCAAACAGTTTTAATTAGAGAAGGAGTGTGAACATAAATGGATTTATCAATGTCTTGGTTAAATGACTATACTGATATAGATGCTGATATAAAGGACTTCGTTGAAGATATCACGCTTACAGGCTCAAAGGTAGAAGGCTGGAGTGAAATGGGCGGTGAGCTTTCAGGGATTGTAACCGGAAAAATTCTCGAAATCACAAAGCATCCAAATGCAGACAGGCTTGTTATCTGTAAGGTGGATATCGGAAAAGATATGCCTGTTACTATTGTAACACATGCGCCAAATGTATTCGAGGGAGCTTACGTTTGTGTGGCGCTTAAAGGCGCAACATTGGCAGGCGGAGTTGTTATAGATGACACCGATTTTAGAGGGGTAATGTCCTACGGAATGATGTGCTCAGTTGAAGAAATGGGTTTTGACCGCCATGATTTTCCTGAGGCACCCGAAGACGGGATTTATATATTCCCTGATAAGGTTGAGCTTGGTAAGGACGTATGTGACGTAATGGATCTCAAAGACAAAATAGTTGAATTTGAAATCACTTCGAATCGTCCCGACTGCTTCAGTACTGTGGGACTTGCCAGAGAAGCTGCGGCTACCTATAAAAAGGAATTTAGATATCCGAAGATTGAGGTCAAGGAAGAGGCTGAGGGCGACATTAATGAAATGATTCAGATTGAGATAAAAAATCCTGAATTATGCCCCCGATATACCGCTAGGATCGTTAAAAATGTAAAGGTAGAGCCCTCTCCCAGATGGATGAGAAAAAGACTCCGTGCAAACGGAGTAAGGCCTATTAATAATATCGTAGATATTACAAACTATGTAATGCTTGAGCTGGGACAGCCAATGCATGCTTTTACAATAGGCAATATAGACGGAAATAAAATCATTGTAAGAAACGCAGAAGAAGGCGAACAAATAACAACTTTGGACGGAAACGCCAGACAGCTTGACACCTCAATGCTTGTAATTGCTGATGTCAATAAGGCTGTAGCGGTCGCTGGCGTAATGGGCGGAGAAAATTCTAAGGTAAACGGAAGCACAGATACAATTCTTTTTGAGTCTGCAAACTTTAACGGGCCTAACATCCGTGTGACAGCTAAAAAGCTCGGATTGAGAACAGATGCATCCGCTAAATATGAAAAGGGACTTGACCCTAACCTTACACTGGATGCCGTAAACAGAGCTGTCCAGCTTGTTGAAATTCTTGGATGCGGAGAGGTAATGAAGGGCGTTGTTGACTGTTATCCTAATGTCAGAGAGACTTGGACACTGGAATACAGTCCGGAAAAAATAAATAAGCTCCTTGGGACAGATATTTCCGAGGATGAAATGCTTGAGATATTTAAAAGAATTGAGCTTGTACCTGATAAATCAACAAAAACAGTTAAAATCCCTACATTCCGACCAGACCTTGAAAGTATGGCGGATCTCGCAGAGGAGGTAGCAAGATTTTACGGATATGATAAAATTACACCAACCCTTGCGTCCGGAACTCCTACGGTCGGAAAGAGAACATATGAGCAGAATATAACCGCTATGATTAAAAATTCTCTTATATCAAACGGTTTATGTGAGGCTATGACATATTCATTTGAAAGTCCAAAGGTGTTTGATAAGCTCAACATCCCTGAAAATGATGAGCTTAGAAAAACTGTAGTAATTTCTAATCCCTTGGGAGAAGATTTCAGCATAATGCGTACAACAACGTTAAACGGAATGCTTACATCTCTGTCAACGAATTATAACAGAAGAAATCCCAGCGCAGGATTGTTTGAAATTGCAAAAATATATATCCCGAAATCAGTACCTGTGACGGAGCTTCCGGATGAGCCCGTTAAAGTTACAATCGGTATGTATGGAGAAATTGATTTCTTTAATATAAAAGGAATAGTGGAGCACACAATTGATACACTTGGAATTAAAAATGCAGAATTTGTGCCAAACACTGGTATATACTGGATGCATCCCGGAAGGACTGCGTCTGTTGAGATAAACGGTAAATATGCGGGATATGTTGGAGAGCTTCATCCTCAGGTGGCTAAAAACTATGGAATAGGTACAAGAGTATACGTTGCTGTTCTTGATGAGGCTGAACTCATTGCAGCCTCAGACCTCCTTACTGTTTATAAGCCTCTTCCCAAGTATCCGTCAATGATAAGAGACATTTCAATGCTTGTTAAGGATAACATATATGTAAGGGACATTGAAAAGGTAATAGAAGAAAATGGGGGAAGCCTTGTAGAGAATATAGAGCTCTTTGATGTATACAAGGGTGGCCAAATCGGAGAGGGACATAAATCAGTTTCCTTCTCATTAACCTTTAGAGCGCAGGACAGAACCCTTGTTGATGACGAAGTAAACTCCTTAATGGCAGAAATACTGTCAGCTCTTGAAAAAGAATTTGGAGCTGTTTTAAGGGATAAATAAAATAGTAAAATTAACGATTTTTTTAGCCGTAATTGATACAAAAATCAATTATATAATTACTGATGCTAAATAAACTGAAAGGCAGAGGGCATTTTTGTGAAATGATGCTCTCTGCCTTTTCTTTAAAGACATTGATTTTTTTAAAGAAATAACTGAAAATTCTATGTTTTTTGTCAGACAAAATAACGAATAAGGCCGTCCATTATTTCTATAATGTAATGATATAGTTATATTATTATTAGTTTTTATGTCTGACAACGGCATCAAAATATGCTTTAAATACTTAATTATAAGGTTTGCATAAAACTCTTATAAATAATTGTTTAGCTAATATGCACAAAATAAATATGATTTAAGGCCTGCTGGATGTAATATCCATGCAATGTTTTTACAAAAAAACCTTGAAAATAATGAAAATTGAGTTATAATGTAATAGTGTTGTGATGTTAGATAAGTGTTTACTGACATTTAACATATATTGTTAATAATTCTGTCGCGGAGGGAGAATTAATATGTTTAAAGATGATAAACGAATAAGAATGTTCTGCGGCCACTACGGCAGCGGAAAAACTGAATTCGCTGTAAATTATG
>URCD01000014.1 GCA_900546215.1 uncultured Eubacteriales bacterium
TTCAGAAAGATATTTGAGGCTGAATCGGCCTACCTAGCGGCTCAAAACGCCACAACAGACGACATTAAGGAGCTTAAAAAGCTGATAATGAAAATGGAGGAAATCGGCGACAACAATCCGCCCGCCCTTACCTATAACGATGTGGCTTTTCACTATATGATAGCCAGCTGCACTCACAACAAGCTGCTCATAAGCATAATGAGGCTCATATCCGATATGTATTACAAGGGAATCAGAAGCCAGTTTGAAAAAATCGAGCATATCGGTGATCAAACAACCTATGACGCTACAATTTTCCATCATAATAATATATTTGACGCAATACTTTTAAAGGACTCCGAAGCCGCAGCTAAGGCCATGAGAAGCCATATGGACTCGATACTTAAGGAAGTGTATAAGGCAGAGGAAGAGAATAGGGAATAAAAGAAAGGCGCGGATTAAATCCGCGCCTTGTTTATTTTTTTATGCTGTTGGTTATTGTACCGCTGTTACTGTGATGTCCTTTGTAACAGTATATTCTTTGTTGTTTATCATTACCTTTAAAGTAACAGTATATGTCCCCGGTGTAGCTCCGGTTGTGCTAACCGTCGCTGTTCCATTGGTTCCACTAATAGTTGGCAGTGGAGTCGGTGAACCTTCCTTAGCCGCTATTGTCCATGTATAACTGGTAGCCGTGCCTCCTGTTACTGCCGCTGACAAAGAAATATTTGATCCGGCAGATATACTTTCAGGTGTAGCTGTTATTGCAATTGAAGGCTTAACTGTTACTATGCAAGTAGCTGTTTTATCTCCAACCGTTGCAGTAATATCTGCTGTTCCTGCCGCTACCGCTGTTACAGTACCATTTGATACAGTAGCTACATTAGGGGCACTCGATGCCCATGTGATGTTTTGATCTGTGGCATTGCTGGGTATTACTGTCGCTGAAAGGCTTCCATTCTCACCGCCAACAGTTAAATCCAAAGTAGTTGAACTGAGTGTCACTCCAGTTACTGCTATGGTTGCAGCCTTAACCGTAACCTCACAGGTCGCTGTTTTATCTCCGGCTGTTGCCGTAATAGTGGCTGTTCCTTCCTTTTTTCCGGTTACAGTACCATCTGTTCCTACAGTAGCTACTGATTGATCACTTGATGTCCATGTCACTGCTGTTCCGGGAGGCGTAACCGATGCTGTTATTGCTCCTGTATCCCCTTCTGTAATTTCTAAAGAAGCAGGATTAACAGATAATGTTACGTCCACCTTTGTGCCGTCTTTTTTAGCGCTCTCAAACGTTGCTTTTGCGCTGTTTAAAGCTGTTACAGCATCTGTTATGTCAGTGGCTGTGGCATGATCATTGCTGTTTACACTTTCAGCCGCAGTTATTGCGGATTCAAACGCAGTCAATTCAGCCGATGTAACCCACTTTTCCTTTGTCGGTATGTCACTGCCGTCGATCGATGTCTTTATATTTTCTTTCGCCGAGTTTGCTTGGCTGATTGCCTCGGCAAGTTCCGTTTTGCTTGCGGCCGTTACTGTTACAGCGCATGTAGCTGTATAGCTTCCATCTTCTGTAGTTACAGTTATGGATACAGAAGTGTTTGTTACTTTATTAGCTGTAACGGTACCGTCTGACCCAACCGAAACAGCTTCATTGCCGCCGCTCCATGTGACATTCTTATTGCTTGCATTTTCAGGTGTTATTGTCGCCGTAAGCTTTTTATTCTTTCCTACCTCTAAAGAAAGTGTAGTTTCATTGAGCGAAACTCCAGTTACAGCTACTGCTGCCGCCTTAACCGTTACGGTACATGTTGCAGTTTTGCTTCCCGCTTTAGCAGTTATTGTAGCTTCTCCTACCGCTACGGCAGTTACTTTACCGTCTTTATCAACAGTAGCTATGTTTTTGTTGCTTGTCGTCCATTCTACAGTATCCGTTGAGTTACTCGGTGTGACTGTAGCCGTTAAAGTTTCGTTTCCGCCAACTGTTAAATCCAATGTAGCCTTATTAAGCTCTATTGCTGTTGCGGGTATCTGTTCCGTTGATACTGTTACAGTACATGTTGCAGTTTTTCCATCTGCCGTAGCAGTAATTTTTGCTGTTCCGGATTTTTTAGCTGTAATGGTTCCGTCACTTCCAACCTCAGCAATATCTTTATTATCACTCGTCCACGTAACAGTTTTATTTGTTGCTTTGTCGGGTTTAACAGTAGCTATGAGCTTTTCTGTGTTTCCGACTTTTAATGCAAGCGCAGTCTTATTAAGCGTTACAGTCTCAACTTTTACTGTGATATTTCCGCCATTTGTTACGGTTCCGTTTCCGCCAATTTTTTCTACTGTTCCTGAACCGCTAAGCTTTGTATCGCCGCTGGCATTTAATGTTTTAACTGTACCGTTCAGGGTTATATCAGAATTTTTGGCACTGCTGCTCACATTAAGTGTGTTAACCGTTCTTCCGCTGTTAATTGTTAAACTGGTAGTTTTTGTTGTTACATCAAGCGTAGTTAAATTTGCATCTATTTTAACCTCATTAGATGTTTCAACTCTGACCTTGTTAATTGTAATACTGGATACTCCTTTTTTCGGCTCAATAATCGCTCCATTCTTTGAAATTCTTATTGTTCCTTCAAGATTTTTGCTGCTGTAGCTGTCAAATTTTAAAGCTACAGGATTACTTCTATAGTCTTTCCTTGCGTATATATCTCCCTCAATATCACAATCTGTAAATACAATTGAGTCTTTTCCGCCGCCTTCAACATAAACATTTCCTTTAATTGTAACATCGTCAAGAGTTACCGTCTTGTCTGCTACGTCCTCATCAATCGTAAGGTTTCCGTATATTGTCATATTGCTGAGATCTACGCCGCCCGCTGTAACTTTTACATTGTTATATTTTCCGCCATCTTTATCCTTGCTTGTGGTTAAGTTATCATATTTCGAGCTGCTTGAAGAACCTGAGCTGGAGGATGAGCTTGTATAATCCGGTTTATCCGCGCCGTTCTTTCTGTTCAGGTCGTCAGGTTTAATACTTGATGTAACGCCGCTTACATATACGGTCATTGTGTCAATGTCGCCCTTACCTGTAATTTTAATCTTATCATAGATATCCATATCCTTGACTTCGGCACTGCTGAAGTTGATTGTTGCCCTGTCAGCGTTCTTAGTAGCTGTAAAGCTCTTAATAACTGTGCTTGAAAGAAGTCTGAGATCCGTCTCAGCGTCAAGAGTAAATTCATTTATACTTGCGTCAATAGTGATTTTGTCCGAAAACTCCTTATCAACAGTTACGCTGTCATATCCTTTGCCCTCAAGCTTACCTACCTTAAGGAACGTAGTGTTTTTAACATCTGTGTCACCCTTTGTCTTAAAGGTCGCGTCAGCATAATTCATTTCAAGGTTTTTGATATCGCAGTCATCGGCTGTAATTGTTCCGCCGCCCTTTACAATAAGAGTTCCCTTAACGGTTACATTGTCAAGGCTCACCGCTTTGCTCTTAAGGCTGCTTGAAATTACAAGGTCACCTTTAATTGTCATATCCTTAAGAGACGTCTTTTCAAGAGTGTAGTCCTCTTTAGTTTCCTTATCATCATCTTTATTGTCTGATTTTCCATCGTAGTTAAGCACCTTGTCAAGCGCTATAACAGCCTCGGCCCTTGAAAGCACTCTATCAGCCTTAAAGCTTCCGTCAGGATAGCCTGCCATAATTTTTGCGTTTGAAACCGCGCCGACATAGCCGACTGACCATGAAGGAATATAACGGTAATCATTATAGGTTGCCGCGCTTGTAAAGTTTGTTTCCAAATCAAGTATCTTGGAAATCATAACGGCCGCTTCCTGTCTTGTTACAGAGTCGTTAGGACGGAAAGAACCGTCGGGATCTCCCTTAACATAGCCTGCGGATACGCCCTTCTGGATTTCATCATAACCCCAGTAGTTTGTATTTACATCCCTGAAATAGGCATTTCCTTTCTTTGTATATCCCATTGCTTTATTTACAAGAACGACAAATTCTGCCCTTGTAATAGAATTATCCGGTTTGAATGTGCCATCGGGATAACCGCTGATATATCCCTTTGACGTCCATTGAGTAATTGTGCCCTTTGCCCAATGACCGCTTATATCGCTTGGCGAAGCAGCCAGTGCTGACACGCTCATGGCCATTGATAAAGTAAGCGCCGCGGCTACTGCCATTCCTCTCTTCTTTTTCATCTTTCACACCTCCGTAATATTTTCATTAAAACATTAATTATTCTATAACTTTACTCTATCCTATTGTACTAAAATATACAACCGCTTTCGACCTTTAGTAAGAAATCCTTAATAATTTGTAATATTTGTAATAAACACTAACCTTTAGCTGCTTACTGGGTTAATGAGTTATACAATCCTCCCTATTATATTAGACGCTTCAGCATCGAAAAAAGTTTTATTTCAAATAAAAAAAGTACCGGATAACGGTACTTTTTTATACTTTCAACGCCCAGCAGCCTTTATAAGCCTAAATATCTGAGTAACTGTTTTTTTAATGTTTTTAACCGTAGTGGTTTTATCCATTGCTTCTTCCAGCGTCATTGACCTATCAATTACAGGGAATATTGCGTCAATTCCCTTATCGTTGCAGAGATAAGCATCGTCCGTAACACATCCAGCAATACCGATTACACTGGCCCCCGCAATTTTAGCCCTGGCCGCAACTCCGGCCGGCGCCTTGCCCATGGCTGTCTGGCTGTCTATCCTGCCCTCGCCTGTTATAACATAATCCGCGTCAACAAGCGCTTTATCAATTTCTATCTCGTCAAGAACGATCTCAACACCCGGCTTAAGCTCTCCGTTCAGATATGCCCTAAAAGCATAGCCAAGTCCGCCTGCCGCTCCGCTTCCAGGATTTTCAGCACAGTCTATGCCAAGCTTTTTTCTTGTAACCTCTGCAAAGTTTCCAAGGGCATTATCTAAAAATTCAACTGTTTCTGCATTGGCTCCCTTTTGAGGTCCGTAAATATATGAAGCTCCCCTTTTACCGCACAATGGATTATCGACATCGCAGGCTATACGGAATACGCATTCCTTAAGCTGAGGCACTGCTCCGCTTATGTCAATATCTGCAATATCGGCTACATATCTTCCGCCAATCCCTATCTCTTTTTTGCCGCCGTCATAAAACTTAAAGCCCAGCGACTGGAGCATTCCAACGCCCGCGTCGTTTGTGGCGCTGCCGCCGATACCTATAATAAATTCACGGCAGCCTCTTTTTAATGCGTCCTTTATCATATCACCCACGCCATAGGTGGTTGTGTCAAGCGGATTTCTTTTTTCTGCCGGCACAAGCGGAAGCCCGGAGGAGGATGCCATTTCCATGATAGCCGTATTGCCGCAGATTCCGTAAACGGCAGTACGTTTTTCTCCCAGAGGGCCTGTAACCTCGGTTTCAATAAGCTTTCCGCCCATTCCTGATACAAGCGTATCAACGGTTCCCTCTCCGCCGTCTGCAAGAGGCATAACTATAACCTCAGCCTCGCTGTCAACCGATAAAACCGCCTCTTTTACAGCGTTGCCGGCCTCAAGCGACGATACGCTTCCCTTAAATGAATCTACAGCAGCCACGACTTTCATAAAATCACTCCCTTACAATTCTATTATTTCAGCATTTTCAACCGCTTCATTGATATATTTGTCAAGCTCGGTCAGCTTGCTTTCGATTTTCTCAATTACCGTTGTCTTTGGCTTTGTTTCAGGATGCTTCGCAACAAAAATAGTACAGCAGTCCTCATAGGGCCTTATAGATATATCAAAGGTTCCTATCTGCCTTGCAATGTCCACTATTTCCTGCTTATCAAAGCCCGCAAGAGGCCTTATTATAGGCATTGTCGCTGCCGCACTTATCGCATGCAGACCCTGCATTGTCTGGCTGGCGACCTGTCCTACGCTGTCGCCTGTTATAACAGCCAGCGCCCCGTCCTTCTCTCCCAATATGCAGGCAACCCTTGTCATTGCCCTTTTTAAAAATATTGTCAGCTTATCATGAGGAACATTTTCCAGGAGATAAAGCTGCAAATCAGTAAACGGCACAACATACAGCTTAAAGCTTCCTGTAAAAAGTGTAAGCCTTTCGGCCAAATCAACTACCTTCTGCTTTGCTCTTTCGCTTGTATACGGAGGTGAGTTAAAGTAAACGCCCTCTACCTCCACGCCTCTTTTTGCCATAAGAAAGGCTGAAACAGGGCTGTCAATCCCACCGGAAAGCATTACAATGCCTTTTCCAGAAGAACCGACAGGAAGACCGCCAAGCCCCTTTATAAGCTTGGAATATATATAAGCATCGTTTCTGAGCTCAATATAAACCGTTAAATCCGGATTATGGACGTCAACCGTTGAATTCGGAAAATTATCTAAGATATATTCACCGACCGCCGCTGAAACCTCCCTTGACTCAAGGGGATATTTTTTATTGGAGCGTTTCGTCTCTATTTTAAAGGTTTTATATTCGTCAACGCCTATATCGTTCATGTGCTTTTTACAGATGGCCTTTAGATTATCCAAATCCTGATTTTTTGTCCTGACAGCCGGAGAAACACCTATTATCCCCATTATACATAGGACTTTGGGGATAACCTTATCAAAATCCATTTCTCCGCCCCTGTCCTCAACAATAAGACGTCCCTGCTCCTTAACGACATAAAAATCGCCAAGCCCGTCGAGATTTTTCCTTATGGTTCTCAAAAGCCTTTCTATAAAAAATTTTCGGTTATTGCCTCTGACGGCGATTTCCCCGTATTTTACTATAAGTACATTTTCCTCAGTTATCTCTGCCATATTACTACCTCATATATTTTCTCAAAAAAGCTGTTTTTTCCTTAAGCGTCTTTAGGCATATTTCAGCCTCCTCTACCGTATTGTAGCGGCAGAAGCTGAAACGTATAGCGCCCTCTATCCTTACATCTGAAAGACCTAACGCCGAAAGTACTGAGCTTGCGCCCTTTTTTTTGCTGTTGCAGGCACTTCCTGCTGAAACGTAAATTTCCTTTTCCTCAAGTGAATGCAGCAAAACCTCGCTTCTAAGTCCGTTAAAGCTTACATTAAGCACATAGGGGCTTGCTTCCTCTATGGACGGCCCGTTAATATGGGTATACGGTATTTCCCCCAATATACCCTCGGCCAGTACTTTTTTTACGGCTAATACGTTCTGCTTGGCTGTTTCCTGCTCCTTAAGGCCTGCTTTGACAGCCTCGGCCAGCCCGACTATCGACGGGGTATTCTCCGTTCCTGAACGCTGACCCATTTCGTGGCCGCCTCCATATATAATCGGCTTTACCTTAAGTCCCTTTCTCATATAAAAAATGCCTATTCCCTTAGGACCGTGTATTTTATGACCGCTCATGGAAAGCATGTCTATTCCCATTTTCTTTACGTCTATAGGATATTTTCCAAAGGCCTGTACGGCGTCCACATGGTATAATGTGTTTGGATTTACACTTTTAATTGCCCTGCTAATCTCCGCGGCGTTTTGTATAGTTCCGGTTTCATTATTAATTAATATTGTGCTCACAAGCACCGTATCATCACGCACAGCCGCCTTAAGCTCGTCTATATCAATATATCCGGCACAGTCAACTCCCAGCACCGTTATGTCCCATCCCATTTCCTTAAGCTGCATCATAGGCATGAGCATGGCAGGGTGTTCTATAGCGGTTGTAATCATATGCCTTCCGTTTCTTAAATACCCTCTAGCCGTGCCAAATACCGCCCAGTTGTCGCTTTCCGTACCGCCTGATGTATAATATATTTCTTCCGGCAGAGCGTTTATAGCCGAAGCCATTACTTTTCTTGCCTCTATTATTTCACGCTCGGCCCTGACTCCCATCATGCTCTGAGACGAAGGGTTACCGTAATTATCTAAAAGCATATGTCCTACTCTTTCGGATACTATATCAAGCGCCCTGGTAGTCGCGGCGTTATCAAAATAAATCATATAAAATCCCTCACATATCAAGATAAAACAATGTATTGGCTATAGCGCACATTCCAGCGGTTTCAGTACGGAGTATTCTTTTTCCAAGGGTTATAGGCAGCACTCTGCAAGAAACTGCGGTATTTATCTCATCAGCGGAAAAGCCTCCCTCGGGCCCAATGAATACAGCCAGACTTTCCCCATTGAATCCACTTAAAAACTCCTTAAGCCCTCTTTTTTCCTCCAGCTCATAGGGTATTACGGCTCCGTCCATTTTTGATGCTTCCTCTACAGCCTCTTTAAATGACATAACCTGACCTACCTCAGGAATAATTCCCCTGCCGCACTGTTTTGCGGCAGACTCTGAAATTTTCTGCCAGCGTTCTATTTTCTTTTTTTCCTTATTTTTGTCCAGCTTTACTATACAGCGCTCAGTATTTACAGGAACAATTCTGCATACACCAAGCTCCACACATTTTTGTATAATAAGCTCCATTTTATCTCCCTTGGGAAGACCCTGGTAAAGCGTTATTTTAACCGACGGCTCGCTTTTTGTAAAGACAGAGCTTATAATTTCAAGCTTTACCTCTTTTTCAGAAAGATCAATTATTCTGGCTTCATAATCCATGCCTGTCCCATCGCAGACCGAAAGGATTTCTCCCTGACTGCATCTTAAAACCCTGGATATATGTCCAGCATCGTCTCCATATAGTGTAATAATGTTGTCCCTTATATTTTCAGGCTCAGCAAAAAATCTTGGCATATCAATCACCCTTCGTATTTTGAGGCAACAGCGGCCCAGCCTTTGTCCTTCACTACTTCAATTAAAGCAAAGCCCCTGCTCTTAAGCGCTTCAAGCACATCGTCAAGCCTTTCCACAATAATTCCTGAAGACACAAAAATGCCTCCGTCCTTTATATACTGCGGTATTTTTTCAGTAAGGGCAATTATTACGTCTGCTACGATATTAGCCTCCACAACGTCATATTTCTTACCGCTGTAGGCCTTATCAAGCTCATCGTCAGCGAGTATATTTCCGCTGACTACATTATAAGTATCTCTGCCAATGCCGTTCATGCCGGCGTTAGTATAAGCGATATCAACCGCGTTTGGGTCAATATCAACCGCATCTGCATGACTTGCGCCTAAAAGTAGAGAGGCAATTGAAAGTATACCGCTTCCGCAGCCTATATCAAGTACATTATCTCCCTCTCTCATATGCTTTTCAATCAGCTCTATGCATAGCCTTGTAGTTTCATGGGTACCGGTACCGAAAACATGTCCGGGGTCTATTTTTAAAACAGTTTTGGTCCCGTCGTTATCTGCCTTTTCCCATGAAGGGCATATTATCATTTTATCTCCAACGGCAAAGGGCTTGAAATATTTTTTCCAGTTATTTGCCCAATCGTCCTCTTTTATATTTTTAAGTGTCATCTCAAGGCTTCCAAAATTAATTTCCTTTTCATTTTCCTTTGCGGACCTGAGCATTTCCTTTACAATATTCAGTGTTTCCATGCCGTTCACATTGTCCCTTACAAAGAAGGTAATTCCGTTTTTGGCCTTTGTTTTCTGCTTTACAAGCTCGTCCTCTATATAATCCCAGTCCCTTGCAGGGTTATCTAAAAATTCGGTAAAATCCTCGCTGTCCTCTATCATGACTCCTGTTATGCCGCATTGATAAATAATTCCTGAAACAGGCTCAAAGCCTTCTCTTTCCGTCTCAATAAATATTTCAATCCAGCTGCATTCATTTTCGCTCATATTTTCCTCCAAATATTAAATATGGGGAACACCCCGCCGGCGTT
This sequence comes from uncultured Eubacteriales bacterium, assembly GCA_900546215.1. GTDB lineage: Bacteria > Bacillota > Clostridia > Lachnospirales > Anaerotignaceae > Metalachnospira. The sequence continues at coordinate 9,724 of URCD01000014.1, forward strand.
CCCCTCATACTTATTTGCCTTCGTATTCTTCACATACGCTTCTGTAGCTTTCCGGCGTTCCTATATCATAGCACTCGCCCTCAAAGGTATAGGCGTAAACTTCTTTTCTCTTATAAAGCCATTCCAGAAAATATCCGGGAGCGTCAGGCTTATTGCCCTCCTGAATATACTGCCTGAACATAGGAACAGTATCCCTTTTATACATGTATGTGGCGTATACTGCCATATTAGTTTTAGGCTGTGCAGGCTTCTCCTCAATTTCAAGCACCTTTGAGTTTTCATCAAGAAGCGCAACTCCAAACTGCTTAAGCATTTCCCTGTTTTCAAACCTTTTAACGCATACGCAGTCCTTATCAATCTTTTTATAATAATCATAATAGTCCTTAAGGGAGTAGGTAAAAAAGTTGTCCCCGGCTATTACGAGCACCTCTTCATCTATATTTTTTTCATCTATAGCAAAAAGAATATCTCCGATGGCGCCTCTTCTGGTTTCCTCGCTTGAGGTTCCGTCGTCCAGCACGGTAATCTTTTTACCGGACTTAAGGCTGTCAGCCCATTCATGAAAGCAGCCGGCGAACTTATGGTTTGATATAACTACAATTTCATCAACCGCGTCGATGGTTTCTATCTCGTCAACAATATAATCGATTATAGGTTTATTATTAATAGGCAAAAGCGCCTTGGGCTTGTTTATGGTTAAAGGATAAAGTCTGGTAGCGTATCCCGCCGCCAATATTAAAGCTATCATTCCTACACTCCCCGATAAATATTTTTGATTTGATTATACCATACTTATTTCATTATTCAAAAACTATTTTATTAAATTATTCCTAATAATTAACAAAAATCCGGCATTTTATTTATGCCGCTTCGTAGAATATATACTCATCCTGTATATCCTCAAGCGGTATATCTCTGTTAAGAAGAGTTTTAGCCGTCTGGAAATGTATTTCCTTAAGCCTTGAAATATCCTTGCTTCTGACTGTTGCGTTAAGCTGATCCTGCGGAAGCGTAAGCATTTCGTAAACACTCCTTACAACAAAGTGGTTTTTCCAGTCGGCGTTTTGAAACTGAGTCCATATTGGAACAAACGAAACCTTTTTAATAAACGCGTCATCATTGCCTGTCTTTTCAAGCTCTATATTTAACAGAATGCTCGCGTTTCTTGGCGGAGTTGTCTGAGAGGAAATAAAGTTGCCCATGGAATACATAATAAAACCTGTCCTTGTACTTCCGTCCTCATTGGCAAGCTCAACCGTTTCCATTGGCTGAAGTATATGGGGATGGCTGGCAACAACTATGTCGGCGCCGGCCTCAAGCATCATGTGCGCCCAGTTTTTAAAGACATCCCTGACATATTCCTCATACTCGTTTCCCATGTGCGGCATTACGATAATTATATCAGGCCCAAGCTCCTTGGCCCTTTTTATATCGTTTTTAATCAGCTCCTCATCCATAAGATTAACAAGCCATTCCTCCGGAACTCTTATGCCGTTGGTTCCATATGTATAGGATAAAAAGGCTATTTTCATGCCGTTTATTTCCTTGATGTATATTTCATTTCTGGCCTCCGCGCTTCTGTATGTTCCAACGTGGTCTATATCCAGCCCGTCAAGGATATCAAGGGTTCTGAGCGTTCCCGGCATCCGTTTGTCCATACAGTGGTTATTGGCTGTAGTAAGCAGATCAAATCCAGCGTCCTTAATCGCGTCAGCAAAGCTGTCAGGCGAGTTAAAGCATGGATAATCGCTTATGCCAACGTCAGCACCTGCAAATACAGTTTCAAGGTTTCCTATGACAAAATCTGCTTTTTCAAAATACTTTTTCATATCGGCAAAATTATGCATAAAATTATACTGTCCCGTTGAAGGGTCATACGCTTCGTTATACTGATAGCTGTGACACATTATGTCCCCTGTAAAGGTTAGCTTAACATTGCTTGTAACAGCTGTTTTTTTGCCCTGCTTATGCTCTGTAACCAGCTTTACGGTTTGGTTGAACACGCTTTTGGCGGTACTGAGCGAGCTGGCGAACCCAGCTATTACAAAAACTGAAAGCGTCAGTAGAATGACATATCTAATTCTGCCTGTATTTTTTCTTTTCTGTTTCATATAAATTATTCCCTTCGCTGTCTATGATAACGACAAGGGGCATATCCTCAACATAAAATCTATGTATGGCCTCAGTGCCCAAGTCCTCATAGTCTATTACCTCGGCGCTTTTTATATGCTTGGAAATAAGGGCGGCCGCTCCGCCTGTAGCGCCAAAGTACACGGCCTTATTACGTTTCATAGCGTCTATTACTTCTTTTGTCCTTGCTCCCTTTCCAATCATTCCCGTTGAACCGTTATCAAGCAGAACAGGGGCGTAAGCATCCATTCTTCCTGAGGTTGTTGGTCCAGCGGAGCCGACGGCCTGACCAGGCTTTGCAGGAGAAGGCCCCACATAGTAAATTATCTGGTCCTTTATATCAAATGGAAATTTCCCCGTTTTCTCAAAGCCCTCAACCATTCTTTTATGCGCGGCGTCACGGCCGGTATATATGTATCCGCTCAGGCTTATAATATCTCCCGCTCTAAGCTTTGATGCCGTCTCCTTTGTAAGGGGAGTTGTAATATTAACCCTCATAAAACCACCTCCGCATGTCTTGTCACATGGCAGCTTATATTTACGGCAATAGGCATACCGGCTATATGTGTTGGATAAAACTCCACATTCACGCCAAGCACAGTAGTAACACCGCCTAGACCCTGGGGCCCTATGCCAAGCCTGTTCATCCTGTCCAAAAGCTCTTCTTCCATTTCCCTTAAATGAGGTTTATCAGAATGTGAGCCTATGGGCCTTAAAAGCGCTTTTTTTGCCAGATAAGCCGACATCTCAAAGTTTCCGCCGACACCGACTCCTACAACCATGGGAGGACACGGATTAGGCCCAGCCTCATCAACTGCCTGAATAATCGCGTCCTTGGCCCCTTCAATTCCGGCTGAAGGCTTAAGCATATATATTTTACTCATATTTTCGCTTCCAAAGCCCTTTGGGGCAACTGTAATTTTAAGCTTATCCCCTTCAACTATATCGTAATGTATAATTGCAGGCGTATTATCGTTAGTGTTAACCCTTATAAACGGGTCGCTGACAACGGATTTTCTCAAATATCCCTCTTTATAGCCCTTTCTCACGCCTGCATTTACAGCGTCAGTAAGAGAACCTCCGCTGATATGCACCTCCTGACCAAGCTCAACAAAAACAACAGCCATTCCCGTGTCCTGGCAAATCGGAACATTCTCGTTTTTAGCTATATCCGCATTATCTGTAAGCTGATTCAGCAGTTCTTTTCCTATTTCAGACTTCTCGTTTTTCTTAGCCAGCTCAAGGGCTGAATATACATCATCGTTTAATACGCAGTTGGCTTTAATACAAAGCTCTGCCACCGCATTGACAATATCGCCCGCATTAATCTCTCTCACTTTTTGGCACTCCCTTTAAAAAAGCCCCATATTGCTTGCCAATATGGGGCTTGTAATTATTCCTCGGTTTCTATCTCTTCTTCTATTATATCTTCTTCGTCAATTTTTGCAACACCTGCAACGCTTACTCCAGCACCAAGGTTAATAAGCTTGACACCCTGAGAAATCCTTCCGAATGTTGAGATTTCCTTTCCGCGAAGCCTTATTATAACTCCCTCAGACGTGACAATCATAAGCTCCTCGTTGTCGCCTACCTTAATCACTCCTGAAAGAAGTCCGGTTTTTTCAGTTATCTGGTGTATTTTAACTCCCTTTCCGCCTCTGTACTGTACATTGAAGGCAGACTCGTCGCTTCTCTTGCCATATCCGTTTTCGGTTACATTAAGAAGCTTATCTCCCTCCTCAACTATGTCTGAGGATACAACATAATCCCCTTCGCCAAGGGTTATGGCTTTTACTCCTGTTGCAGTTCTTCCCATAGGACGGACATTGCTTTCATTAAATTTAATTCCCATTCCGTTTCTTGTGGCAACGAAAATATTTTTGCTGCCGTCGGTAAGGAATGCTGCTATAAGCTCGTCATCCTCACGGAGATTAACAGCAGTAAGTCCCGCCTTTCTGATATTTGCAAAGGCTGACATATCTGTTTTCTTAATAACTCCGCTTCTTGTTATCATAACAAGATACTTGTCTTCCTCAAAATTCCTTACGGGTACGACAGCCGTTATTTTTTCTCCCTGGCTTATACTTAAAAGGTTTACAATGGCAAGTCCCCTGGCCGTTCTGCCAGCCTCCGGAACCTGATAGCCTTTTATTCTGTACACGCGCCCGAAGTTTGTAAAGAACAGCAGATAATCGTGGGTTGAGCATACAAAAAGCCTTGTAACGTCATCCTCGTCACGTGTCTGCATACCCATTATTCCACGGCCGCCTCTGTTCTGGCTCTTATAGGTATCAAGGGGAGTTCTCTTAATATAGTTAAGGCTTGTCATGGCGATAACGCTTGCCTCTTCCTCGATAAGATCCTCAATATCAATCTCTCCGGGGTTCTGGACTATCTGCGTTCTTCTATCGTCACCATACTTATTTTTAATATCAAGAAGCTCGTTTTTAATTACGTCATAGAGTTTATTTTCATCAGCGAGGATTGCATTCAGCTCCTTTATAAGAGCCATAAGGTTATTGTATTCCTCGTCAATTTTCTCATGCTCCAGACCCTGAAGCCTCTTCAGCTGCATGTCAAGTATTGCCTGGGCCTGTACGTCGGAAAGCGAAAATCTTTCCATAAGCCTTTCCTTAGCGTTGTCGTAGCTTGTTCTTATTATCTGAATAACCTCGTCAATGTTGTCAATTGCAATTCTTAGGCCTTCAAGTATATGAGCTCTTTTCTGTGCCTTATCCAGGTCAAACTGTGTTCTTCTTCTTACAACATCTTCCTGATGCTTGAGATATTCCTCTATTATCTGTTTAAGATTAAGAACCTCTGGCTTACCGTTTACAAGGGCAAGCATAATTGCGCCGAAGCTTTCCTGAAGCTGTGTGAATTTATAGAGCTGGTTAAGAATTACGTTGGCGTTAACATCCTTTTTAAGCTCTATTATGATTTTTATATCGTCACCGGCTGAAGCGTCATATAGGTCGCTTATGCCCTCAATCTTTTTATCCTTTACAAGCTCCGCAATTTTTTCAATAAGACGAAGCTTATTGACCATGTACGGTATTTCGGTAATAACAATTTTCTCGCGTCCGCCGTGCATAGGCTCAATCTCTGAAAGGGCGCGGACAATTATTTTTCCTCGGCCTGTTTTATAAGCCGCCCGAATGCCGCTTTTTCCGAGTATAGTTGCACCTGTTGGGAAATCAGGACCCTTTATATATTCCATAAGGTCCTCAACATCTGTTTCTCTGCCCTCTTTTTTGTTGTCTATCATAAGCACAACGCCATCGATAACCTCAGCAAGGTTGTGAGGGGGTATATTAGTCGCCATACCTACGGCGATACCCGTTGCGCCGTTTAACAGAAGATTGGGTATTCTTGAGGGAAGAACAACCGGCTCCTTTTCATTTTCATCATAGTTAGGTACAAAATCAACCGTATTTTTATCAATATCAGCAAGCATAGCGGCTGTTATTTTTGACATTCTTGCCTCAGTATACCTGCTGGCGGCTGCGCCGTACCCGTCAATGGAACCGAAGTTTCCGTGTCCGTCAACAAGCATATAACGCATTGAGAAGTTCTGCGCCATACGCACCATCGCCTGATATATTGAGCTGTCGCCATGTGGGTGATACTTACCCATTGTATCTCCGACGATACGAGCGGACTTCCTGTAGCTCTTATTTGGGTCCAGATTCATCTCGCTCATCGAGTAAAGTATACGTCTTTGAACAGGCTTAAGTCCGTCCCTTACATCCGGGAGGGCCCTCGCCACAATAACGCTCATGGCATAGTCTATATAGCATTGCTTCATTTCCTCGTTTATATCGACGGAAACGACTTTATCCAATTCTTTATCACTCATTTTTCATAAATCCTTTCAAAAACCAAACTTTTCAAAAGTAAGACAATTTTATTTAATGCCGGTCTGTTAAAAATCCATCTCTGCATACTGTGCGTTTTCAGCTATGAACTCACGTCTGGGCTCAACATTATCTCCCATAAGCATACTGAAAATTTCGTCGGCGGTAATGGCGTCCTCAAGGCTCACCCTTTTAAGTATTCTGTGCTCAACGGCCATTGTCGTGTCCCTGAGCTGGTCGAAGTCCATTTCTCCAAGGCCTTTATATCTCTGAACCTCTCTAATGCCTGTTTTGCCTATTTCAGCATAGAGCTTCTCAAGCTCCAAATCGTCGTATACATAATAATGCTGCTTATTCTTTTCAACCCTGTAAAGAGGAGGCTGGGCGATATAAACCTTGCCCTCCTTTATAAGCTCCTGCATATAGCGGTAGAAGAAGGTCAGAAGAAGAGTCCTGATATGGGCTCCGTCAACGTCGGCATCGGTCATAATAACTATCTTGTGGTATCTGAGCTTTGTTATATCAAAATCCTCAGAAATACCGGTGCCAAAGGCAGTTATCATATTTTTTATTTCCTCGCTGTTTAAAATCCTGTCAAGGCGTGCCTTTTCAACATTAAGGATTTTACCCCTCAAAGGAAGTATAGCCTGCGTTCTCGGGTCTCTTGCCTTTATAGCCGACCCGCCGGCTGAATTACCCTCTACAATGTAAATTTCGCACTCTGTAGGGTCCTTGCTTGTACAGTCAGTAAGCTTTCCGGGAAGCTTAGTATTTTCAAGCCCCGTCTTTCTTCTTACAAGCTCCCTTGCCTTTCTGGCGGCGTCCCTCGCCCTTGAAGCAAGAAGACCTTTTTCGAATATGGTTTTTCCGATTGCTGGGTTTTCCTCAAGGAAATATTCAAGCTTTTCAGAAAGAACGGCCTCAACCGCTCCTTTGGCTTCACTGTTTCCAAGCTTAGTTTTTGTCTGTCCTTCAAACTGAGGCTCGCTTATTTTTATATTTATTACGGCAGTTATGCCCTCTCGGATATCGTCTCCGGAAAGCGCCTTATCAGACTCCTTTAAAAGCCCGAATTTCCTGCCATATTCGTTAACCGTCTTTGTAAGTCCAGATTTAAAGCCCGCAAGATGCGTACCTCCATCGGTTGTATTAATATTGTTTACAAACGAGAATATGGTCTCGTTATACTCATCATTGTGCTGGAAGGCTACCTCAACCAGTATTCCGTCCTTGCTGCCCTCTGCGTAGAATACCTCGGGATAAAGTGCTGTTCTTGTCCTGTTGATATACTGGACAAATTCCTTTATTCCGCCCTCATAATGGAAGCTGAAATGTTTTTTAACCTCCTGCTTTATATCATCAGGATCTCTGTTTTCATCGCTTCTAAGGTCATTCAGGTTAATTTTAAGGCCCTTTGTAAGGAATGCTGTCTCCCTTAAATGGTAGGCAAGTGTTTTACATGAAAATACCAGTTCCTCAAATATTTCCTTATCAGGCTTAAAGCACACATAGGTTCCATGGTCATCGGTATCAGAAACAAGAGTAAGAGGAGTTTTGACATTTCCTCTTTCATATCTCTGCTCATAGAGCTTGCCGTCTACCGCCACCTTAACCTCAAGCCATTCACTCAGCGCATTAACAACAGAAGCGCCTACGCCATGCAGGCCTCCTGAAACCTTATATCCGCTGCCGCCGAATTTGCCTCCGGCATGAAGTATTGTGAAAACTACCTCAACAGTGGGTATACCCTTCTGATGATGAATACCGACAGGTATGCCTCGGCCGTTATCCTTTACGGAAATTGTGTTGTCAGGATGTATTGTGACGTCTATCTCCGTACAGAAACCGCTGAGCGCCTCATCCACGGCGTTGTCAACAATTTCATATACAAGATGGTGGAGTCCCTTTGCAGAGGTTGATCCGATATACATACCGGGCCTTTTTCTTACGGCCTCCAGTCCTTCCAGTACTTGAATTGAACTTTCATTATACTCTGTCGACATTATTTCTTATCTCTCCTTAAAACCCGCTTTCGCGGGCTAAATTACTAAAAACTATTTGTTTTATAATCGTGTTCTTTCCTTATTTATATATTATACCACAAATTGCCTGTTTTAACAAGAAAACAGGCAACATAAATTTCTAAAAAATTATGAACTTTTCATAAAAAACATCTTATATATTCTATAAAATCTTATCAATTTACTTTAATAAAATCTCCATTTTTCACATTATACATGGTGCTGTCTTTGATATATTTACTAATACTGTCCTCAACGCCTGTACATGTAATAAATGTCTGAAGCCTACCGATATTGTCCATCAGAAAAAGCTGCCTATTTTCGTCCAGCTCGCTTAAAACATCGTCAAGCAGAAGAATAGGGTCCTCACCGGTTTCGTTTCTTATAAGCTCAATTTCAGCCAATTTTGCAGACAATGAGGCTGTACGCTGCTGTCCCTGCGATCCGTAAAACTTTGTGTCGTTTCCGTTTATAAAAAATGACATATCATCTTTATGAGGACCGCATGAGGTTGAGCCAAGAATAATATCCCTTTTTTTGAAGTGATTAAGCCGCTCCAAAAGTGAGCCCTGCTCAAAGTTTGTCTTATACTCGATTGAAAATTCCTCTCTGCCGTCGGTTATACCGGAATGTATCCTTCCCGATATATCATTCAGCCTTTTTACAAATTCCTCTCTTTTTGCCGTTATACGCTCTCCGTATTCAGAAAGCTGTATATCCCATACATCTAATGTATCCGCAAGGCTGCTGTCCCTGGCGGCGCTTTTAAGCAGGTTATTTCTCTGTTTTAAAACCTTATAGTAATTCTGCAGGTCATGGCAGTATACCTTATTGAGCTGGCACAGCTCAATATCCATAAATTTGCGTCGTTCTGACGGACCTCCCTTAACAAGGCGAAGATCCTCCGGCGAAAATATAACGGCAGTAAGATTTCCGAAAAATTCAGCCATTTTCCTTATAGGGATGCCGTTTAGGGCCATACCCTTACGCTCGTCCTTTCTTATGTGGACGTCTATCCGGTCAGAAGAATTTTCCCGCATGACAAAAGTACGGATATGAGCCTCGTCATATCCGAACTTAATAAGCTGGCTTTCCGTCCTCGTCCTTTGGGACCTTCCTGTAGAGCAGATGTAAACTGCCTCCAGCAAATTGGTTTTCCCCTGGGCGTTATCGCCGTAAAAAATATTTATTCCATCTGAAAAATTTATTGTCTCATCGGCCAGATTTCTGAAATTCATAACCGACAGATTTTTAATATGCATAAATTATCACTCATTCTTGCTCTACGATGACAGAACCAAATTCCTTTACTTCAACCCTGTCTCCGGGATATATCTTTTTTCCTCTCTCATAGACAGTTTCGCCGTTAAGGCTTACATAACCGCCTGATATAAGCGTTTTGGCATCCGAGCCCTGAGAGACGAGGCTTGCAAGCTTTAAAAGCTGGCCAAGCTTAATATATTCGGTATTTATTGAAACTCTTTCTTCATCCATGACATTACCTCTCAAATTCTTAAGGGAAGAACAAGATATTTATACCCCTCACCTTCAACGGGCTTAAATACACATGGGCTTAAGGGTGTATTAAAGTGCATATAAACATCCTCGTCATCTATGGCCTTAAGGGCGTCGATAAGATATTTGGGATTGAAGGCTATCGTAAGCTTATCACCGTCCAGCTCAGCAGCCACTTCCTCATAGGCTGTGCTTGTTTCAGCATTTGCTGTTATAACAATATTATTGCCTGAAATTTCCAGTTTAACAGGGATTTTTCTTGAATCTCTTGAAATTAAGGATGCCCTTTCAAGACAGTCCAACATTTCTGTCTTATTTATTTTTGCCGATGTTTTGTAATCGTTTGTAAATGACTGCTGATATTTTATAAATTCACCCTGAATAAGACGAGATACAACGATATCAGCCATTACATGGTTGTCTGTAAAATACAGAACAGCCTTTTCATCCTCGTCCTGTGCAAGAATTTTTGCAATTTCTCCAAGAGATTTTCCCGGAACAATAGCCCTTTTTGATCCTACGGACTGGAAAAGCTCCGCCTGTTTATAAGAAATTCTGTATCCGTCCACAGATACGAAATCAATCATGTTATCCTCAATTTCAATTAACTCACCTGTTAATACAGGTTTGGATTCATCTTGAGAAATAGAGAAAATTGTCTGTCTGATTAAATTTCTTAAATCATTTTGTGATATTACAAATTTAACATTTTTCTCAACCTCTGGTATCGGAGGAAAATCCTCTCCGTCCTGACCAGATATTTTAAATTCGCTTTTTCCGCATTTAATAGTTGCTATATTTTTGTCGTCAACGGATATTTTTACTGTATCTCCGTTAACCTTTCGTATAATATCTGAAAAGAATCTTGCGTCTACCGCTATTTTACCTGTTTCATCAATATCGGCGTCTATGTATGAGGACTCAATGGCAAGCTCCATGTCGTTGGCAGTAAGCTTAAGTCCATCTTCGCTTGCTGTTAAAAGAATGCATTCAAGTATAGGAAGCGTGGTTCTTGATGACACCGCCTTTGATACAATATTTATAGCGTTAAGCAGAGAATCACGCGAGCAGCTGAATTTCATTTGTTGATAACTCCCTTCTGTATAAATTATAGATATATAAATAATTTTTCTCGTAGTAATAGTAGTAGTGTCTGTTGATATGTTGAAAAGTTACTTTATCCCCAGAAAATAAAAGTTTTCCACTGATGAAAAGCCTGTTCAAAACAATTTTTAAAATTGTTATTTGTCCACAAGTTTAACAGCACTTTGGACTTTTAAAAACTTGTCCACAATATTTATATATTGTTAAACAGCTAATCAACAGCTTTTCAACATCATAAATTATTCGCCCTTAATCCTGTTTTCAAGCTCAAAAATAACATTTTGAAGGTTTTTATCTGTTTTAAGGTTTTCCTGTATTTTATTTATACCATGTATTATTGTTGTGTGGTCCCTTCCGCCAAAATGCTCTCCAAGCTTTGGCAGGGACATATCAAGCATCTGTCTTGAAAGATACATTGCAACCTGGCGGGGCTTGGCAATGGAGCTGTTTCTTTTGGAGCCAATAATATCCTCAGGCCTTATATTGTAGTACTGAGCCACTATTTCCTGTATTCTTTCAGGCGTAATCTCAATTGCGGACTGCTCGTTAAAAATATCCTTCAGAGCGTTTTCAGCAAGAGATTTCGTTATTTCGGCCTGAGTTAGCTTGGCGTAGGCCACAACTCTTGTCAGCGCTCCCTCAAGCTCCCTTATATTTGAGATAATATTTTTTGCTATGTAGGCAAGTACCTCATTGTCAATTTCAAGCCTTTCATTTTCCGCCTTCTTTTTAAGTATTGCTATTCTTGTCTCATAATCAGGAGGCTGAATATCGGCTATAAGCCCGCCCTCAAATCTGCTTCTGAGCCTGTCCTCAAGGGTCTTAATTTCCTTCGGAGGACGGTCGCTTGATATAATTATCTGTTTGTTGGCGTCATGCAGGGCGTTGAAGGTATGGAAAAATTCCTCCTGTGTACGCTCTTTCTGTGATATAAACTGTATATCGTCTATTAAAAGTACGTCGATATTTCTGTACTTTCTTCGGAACTCTTCATTATTATCGTCCCTGATTGAGTTAATCAGCTCGTTGGTAAAGGTTTCGCAGGAAGCATACAGTACCTTTGCGCTTGGGTTCTGGTCTAATATGTAATGGGCTATGGAATGCATAAGATGCGTTTTTCCAAGACCAACTCCTCCGTAAAGGAAAAGAGGATTGTATGCCTTTGCCGGAGCCTCCGCAACTGCAAGCGACGCAGCGTGAGCCATACGGTTGCTGTTTCCGACAACAAAGGTGCTGAAAACATATTTAGGATTAAGGTTGCTTTCTAAATTCGATTTTGATTTAGATGACTTTTCCTCCGTCCTTTTTTCCTCCTCAGCGCTTTCTTCACCTGAAATTATATTGATTTTATAGTCTGCTCCCCCTACGTGCTTAACCGTATTTTCTATAAGCGAGAGAAACCTGGTTTCGACCATGCTTTTAATGAAGCTTTCATCTATCCTCAAAACTACTGTGTTGCCCGAAATCTTCACGGGAACAATCGGCTCTATCCATGTTTTGAACGATATCGGAGAAATTTCAGGCTCCAAAAGCTGAAGCGTATTGGTCCAAAGTTCCGATATTTCCATTGAGCTTGCCCTCCTGTTTGTTAATAATTTTACAGATTTATACACAAATGATTTGTTGATTATGTTGATAACTTTATTTTACTGTTTTACGGGATAATATGATTAACATTTTTAAGATTTAAGTTATTAAATAAATCAACAGCTGTTTTTTTCCTTAAAAACAATATGTTATGTATGTATTTTAAAAGTTATGCACAGAATTATCAACAATATGTTGATAACTTCTTGATAAATTTAATCTGTTAATAATTCAGAAATTTTTTAAATGTGAATTATGTTTATTCCGTTACTTAAATATATCAAAAATAAGAGTTTTTATCAACACGAAACATTAACAAACATTTTTCGGTAATAAATAACAGTATGAATATAAATCATTAATAACAACATATTGTGCGGTATTTATACATTTCCACAAGTTGTTCATTTAATAAAATAAATTACGAATTTTCTTGACGATAGGGCATTTATTGAATATAATGATAACAGTGCTTGCCCAGAAGCAAGGATTTCTTATGCAATAAAAAGGAGGTGCGCGCGGTATGAAAATGACATTCCAGCCTAAAAAAAGACAGAGAAGCAAAGTTCATGGTTTCAGAAAAAGAATGGCGACAGCCAATGGAAGAAAGGTTTTAGCTGCAAGAAGAAAAAAAGGCAGAAAAGTATTATCAGCATAATTTTAAAAATCTTTAGCATATACAGATATAATAAGGCCGCTGAGAGTGGCCTTTTATAATATGCAGCGCTTTTTTCAATCCTTGAAGAGAGGGATAATTGTGGAATTTACCGAATCATTGAGAAAAAATTTTCAGTTCAGACATGTGTATAACAGGGGTAAGTCACTGGCTAACCGCCATCTTGTTATGTATGTAATTAAAAACGGAAGAAACGTTAACAGACTTGGTATTTCCGTAAGCAAAAAGGTCGGAAAAAGCGTAACCCGCAGCAGAGTGACAAGGCTTATCCGCGAAAGCTACCGTTTAAGCGAGCAGAAGATTGCAAAGGGTTATGATATTGTAGTGATAGCAAGGGTTTCGGCAAACGAAGCCTCCTACCGCGATATATACAAATCTCTTAATCATCTTCTTAAAAAGCATAACCTTTTGGCGGATAAGGCCGATATTCTCGAAAAGAGCTGATTTATAAATGAAAAAAATATTGAAGAAAGTTTTTTTGCTTTTGATAAGGTTTTATCAGCTATGTATTTCGCCTCATTTTGGACCGACGTGTCGTTTTACACCGACTTGCTCGCAGTATGCCTATGAGGCAATAACAAAATACGGCCCTTTTAAGGGACTTTACCTCAGCATAAGACGGATTTTAAAATGCCATCCCTTCCATGATGGCGGATATGACCCGGTACCTTGATTGAAAGGCGTTATGGATTTGACAGCGCCGTACTAGATGATTCTTATTTTTGCAGTCTTAAGGAGGACAACTAAAAGTGTTCAGTTCATTATTTGCCGGAGCGCCGGTATTGTTAGCAGCAGCGCAGACTAGATCCCCGGGATTTATTGTCGGACCCATTGCTAAAATTATGGGTATAGTTTATAACTGGTTATTTAATTTCATTTATTCGTTTACTGAAACAGGCTCTCTTGTTTTAGCAATCATACTTTTTACATTATTAGTTAAGCTTGTGCTCTTCCCGCTTTCCTATAAGCAGATTAAGGGTACATACAGAATGCAGATGCTTCAGCCCGAGCTTAATAAAATCAAAGCAAAATACGCGGGAAAAACAGATGAAGACTCTCAAAGAAGAATGTCCTTTGAAATTCAGGAGTTCCAGAGAGAAAACGGAGCAAGCATGTTTGCGGGATGCCTGCCTATGCTTATACAGCTCCCTATTCTTTATGCTCTTTACTATATTTTCAACCAGCCATATGAATATGTAGGCGTTATCAATAATGTCTATACAGGCGTAACAAACGCCCTGCTTAATATTGATGCGGCAACCAGAGTCGACATTTTAACACCGGTAATCATATCGAAGGGACTTACTGTAGACGTATCTGTTTTTGATCAGGTCCTTTCTCTTGTAAGAACAATGTCGGCAACGGATTGGACAGGCGTTCTCGCCTCAGCAGGCTCCTCAGCAGGTGAGCTTGCCGGACTTATAGCGCAGAAGCACTCAATAGAGTTTTTCTTCGGACTTAATCTTGTATCATTCGCAGGTTTAAAATTCCCAGGAATACTTGTTCCGATTATGGCCGGACTAACAACCTATCTGTCAACGGCTTATATGCAAAAGAGACAGTCGGCTATGAACACTGGTTCTGAGGATATGGCTGCCGGAATGACTAAATCAATGAATATCATAATGCCTATCATGATGGGTGTTATCACAATAAACGTACCTATAGCTCTTGGTATATACTGGACCCTTTCGAACGTATTCTCTGTTGTGCAGACATGGGCAACCTATAAGGTGCTTGACAGCAAAGAGAAAAAGGGAGAGCTTATTTTTAAGGATAAGAAAAAGAAAACAAAGGAAGAGCCCCGTCAGAGTACTATAGTGGATAGGAATAAGTTTACAAACCAGAAGGGAGACGACAACAGTGGACACAATTCAAAGAAAAGGTAAAACCGTTGAGGAAGCTGTTAATGAGGCCCTCAAGGAGCTTAAAATATCCAGAGAAGACGCTGAGATTGAAGTGATTGAGGAAGGCTCAAAGGGATTTTTAGGAGTTTTTGGTGCTAAAGAAGCAGTTGTAAACGTTAAGAAAAAATTTGATCCCGAAAAAACCGCTAAGGTTTTTCTTAAGGAAATGTTTATAGCGATGGGTCTTATAGTAAATATTGAGACTACACTTAAGGATAAACAGCTTGAGGTTAAAATAAGCGGCGACGATATGGGTATAATAATAGGTAAGCGCGGACAGACCCTCGACTCAATACAGTATCTTGTAAATCTAGTAGTTAATAAAGGCACAGCGCCATATATAAGCGTAACGCTTGATACTGAGAATTACAGAGAGAGAAGAAAAGAAACTCTTGAGTCTCTGGCATATAATCTTGCCAGAAAGGTAAAGCATACCGGAAAGAATGTAGTGCTTGAGCCGATGAACCCCTATGAGAGAAGAATAATCCATTCTGCGCTTCAAAACGACAGATATGTGACAACATTCTCACAGGGTGAGGAGCCTTACAGAAACGTTGTAATAGCGCTTAAGGGCAAAACAAAAACAGAATAAAATAATTATATGCCCGATAGTTTTTCTATCGGGCTTTTTAAGATAATGAGGAATGATTATGAAAAATATTTATCTAGATGATGATATTGCCGCCATATCAACTCCTATAGGAAGCGGCGGAATTGGAATTGTTAGAATAAGCGGAAGCGGAAGCGTTGGGATAGCGGATAAAATATTTGTATCCGCTGACGGCAGAAAGCTGGGCGATAAAAAATCGCATACAATAACCTACGGACATATTGTTAACCCAAAAACTGGAGAAACACTGGACGAGGTTTTGGTTATGCTGATGCTTTCCCCAAGAACCTACACAAAGGAAAACATAGTAGAGATAAACTGTCACGGGGGGCTTCTTGTAACAAAAAAGGTGCTGGAGCTTGTACTTAATAACGGGGCTAGGCTTGCGGAGCCAGGCGAGTTTACAAAGAGGGCTTTTTTAAACGGCAGAATTGACCTTTCACAGGCCGAGGCGGTAATGGATATAATTGATTCCAAAACTGAGCTTTCAAGAAAAACCGCTATGAATCAGCTGGAGGGCAGTATAAAACAAAAGGTACATGGGCTAAGAGAAGAAATTTTGGATATGATTGCTGCAATTGAAGCTGCTATAGATTATCCGGAGCATGACGTTGAGGAAGAAACCTATTCCCAAATGCATAAAAGAATTACGCTCCTTAAGTCTGAAATTAAAAAGCTTATTGAGTCGGCGGATATGGGAAGAATTATAAGAGAAGGCGTTGAGGCCGTTATTCTGGGTAAACCCAATGTTGGGAAAAGCTCGCTTTTAAATCTGCTTTTAATGGAGGAAAGAGCCATTGTTACGGATATACCCGGAACAACCAGGGACACTGTAGAGGAATACATGAACCTTGGAGGAATACCTGTTAAAATTGTAGATACGGCAGGAATAAGGGAAACAGGAGATAAGGTTGAAAAAATAGGCGTTGAAAAATCCAGAAAATGCGCGGAAGCGGCAGATATTATATTTATGATGTTAGATGCCTCCTGCCCGCTTTCTGACGAGGATATGGAAATACTGGATTTTATAAAGGGAAGAAAGGCAGTTATACTTGCAAATAAAACCGATATTGACATTAATATTGACGTTGACGCACTCTGTAAGTATACTGATGCTGAAAATATTATTTATATTTCGGTTAAAGAAGGCTCGGGTATAGAAAAGCTGACTGAAAGATTTAAGGATATGTTTCTTGGCGGAGATGTAGCGGCGAAGGAGTCGGTTCTCATAAGCAACGCCAGACATAAAAATATGCTTGAAAAGTCAATGGAGGCACTGGACAGAGCCATTGCTACAATTGAAAGCGGCATGCCTGAGGATTTTATATCAATGGATTTGCAGGATGCCCTTACTGCTCTTGGGGAAATCACAGGAGACAGCGTTGACGATGAAATTATTGACAGGATATTTACAAGATTTTGCTTAGGCAAATAAGGAGAGTGGAAAAATGGCTTATTTAGCGGAGGAAGCGGACGTTATTGTTGTCGGCGGCGGACATGCAGGCTGCGAGGCCGCTCTGGCCTCAGCCAGAATGGGATTTAAAACAATAATATTTGCCATAAGCCTTGACAGTATAGCGATGATGCCGTGCAATCCAAGTATCGGCGGAAGCTCCAAGGGTCACCTTGTAAGGGAAATAGACGCGCTTGGCGGCGAAATGGGAAAAAACATAGATAAAACATATATACAGACTAAAATGCTTAATACGGGCAAGGGTCCAGCAGTATACTCCTTAAGGGCGCAGGCCGATAAGGGACGTTATCAGAGGGAAATGAAAAGAACCCTTGAAAATACTGAAAATCTGTATATCAGACAGGGAGAGGTAACAAAAATCCTCGTTGAGGATGCAACAGTAAGGGGAGTTATAACATCATCCGAGGCAGAGTACAGGGCAAAAGCAGTTATACTGTGCGCCGGTACATACTTAAAGGCCAGATGCCTTTACGGTGAGACTATAGTTCACAGCGGACCGAACGGGCTTATGCCTGCTTCAGAGCTTAGCCAGTCCCTTCTTGATTTAGGAATAACACTGTACCGGTTTAAGACGGGAACACCGGCAAGAATTGATGGAAACACCATAGACTTTTCTAAAATGACCCCTCAGTACGGCGACGACAATATTGTGCCGTTTTCATTTGAAAACAGGGCGGAGGATATAAAACGTGAACAGATAAACTGCTATCTTACCTATACAAACGAAAATACTCATAAGCTTATAAGGGACAATCTGCACCGTTCGGCTATGTACGGCGGCTTGATAAAGGGAACGGGCCCGAGATACTGCCCTTCAATCGAAGACAAGGTAGTACGCTTTGCCGATAAGGAAAGGCACCAGATTTTTATTGAGCCGGAGGGCGAGGATACAAGCGAAATGTATATACAGGGTATGTCTACGTCACTGCCCGAAGAGGTGCAGGTTCAGATGTACAGAACCCTTCCCGGCATGGAAAACTGCCGAATAATGAGAAATGCCTATGCTATAGAATATGACTGTATAGACGCTACCCAGCTTAAGCTCAGCCTTGAGTTTAAGAAAATAAGAGGGCTTTTCAGCGCAGGACAGTTTAACGGAAGTTCAGGATATGAGGAGGCAGCGGCTCAGGGGCTTATAGGAGGTATAAACGCTGTTCGATATATTCAGAAAAAAGAGCCGCTTATACTTGACCGTTCGGAGGCCTATACAGGCGTGCTTATAGATGACCTTGTTACAAGGGGAAGCATGGAGCCCTACAGAATGATGACATCAAGGGCCGAGTATCGTCTGCTGCTAAGGCAGGACAATGCCGATGAAAGGCTTACGAAAAAGGGATATGATATAGGACTTATTTCAGAAGAAAGATACAAGAGGTTTCTGGAAAAGGAAAGACTAATAAATGAGGAAATAGAGCGTGTCAACCATGTAACTGTAACGCCTAAGGAGGCTGTGCAGGAGCTTTTGGACAGCTGCAGCAGTACAAGGCTGAAATCAGGCGTTAAGCTTTCAGACCTTATAAAAAGGCCGGAGCTTGACTACTTTAAGCTGGAGCCTATAGACATGGAAAGACCTGAGCTTCCATTTGACGTTATGGAAGAGGTAAATATTAAAATTAAGTATGAGGGATATATAAAGCAGCAGATGAACCAGGTAAATCAGTTTAAGAAAATGGAAAATAAGCTTTTGCCGGAGGATATTGACTACAGTGAAATTAAAAATCTGCGTTTGGAGGCTATACAAAAGCTTAATAATATACGCCCGGCATCAATTGGGCAGGCATCAAGAATTACGGGAGTCTCGCCCGCGGATATAACAGTGCTGCTTATTTATCTTGAACAGAATAAGAAAAGGAGCGAATAATATGTCCCCTTTGGAAGAGCTGTTCTGTGAAAGCTGCAGAAAAATCGGCGTAGAGCTTAATCAGGCACAGCTTAAGCAGTTTATGACCTATAAGGATATGCTTATAGTGTGGAATGAAAAAATGAACCTGACGGCAATAACTGACGACCGGGAAATTATACTGAAGCATTTTGTGGACTGTCTGGCACTCTGCAGCGGAGCCGACATGTCAGGAAAAAAAATAATAGATGTGGGAACCGGAGCCGGCTTTCCGGGAGTTCCCGTGAAAATAGCATGTCCTGATATTGATATTACGCTTTTAGACTCTTTAAACAAGAGAATTACATTTTTAAACGAACTGACAAAGGCGCTTGGACTTGAAAAAACGGACTGCGTGCATATGCGCGCGGAGGACGGAGGCAATGACAAAGGCTTAAGAGAAAGCTTTGATATGTGCATTTCGAGGGCAGTTGCTAATCTGGCCGTGCTGTGTGAGTACTGTCTTCCGTTTGTAAGGGTCGGAGGCATGTTTATTTCGATGAAGGGCCCTGATGTTTCACAGGAGATTTCCGAGGCGGAAAAGGCCATAAAGGTATTGGGCGGAGAAATTTCTGAAATAAAAAAAGTGTCTATTCCGGAAACTGACATTAACCACAGCCTGATTATTATTAAAAAAATTAGGTCAACTCCTTCAAAATATCCAAGAAAAGCCGGAAAGGTTAAAAAAGAGCCGATTATGTGATTTTTTTCAGCAAATAATTTGTTGGAATAAATAATAATATCGTATGTATAAAAAAAACCTGCTTCAGAATTATGTGATATACTTATGACTGTAAAATATTTGAAAATATCTGTCATATAATAAACATATTTTAAGAAGGAGGTTTTTTTGTGGCAATTAAACTTTTTAAAGAAATGTCCAAGGAAGAGGATATACATATTATGGAGCTGCCTATAGATGAGATTAAACCCAACCCCTATCAGCAGAGGAAGTACTTTGATTTTTATTCTCTTAACAGACTTACGGACTCCATAAAAAAATACGGAGTGATACAGCCGGTTACCGTAAGGATCGTAAACGGCAAGACATATGAGCTTGTGGCGGGAGAAAGAAGGCTTCGCGCCTCTAGGGCAGCAGGGCTTAAAACAATTCCCGCAGTGTTTATTGACGCTGACGAGGAGGAAAGCTCAATACTCTCTTTTATTGAAAATCTGCAGAGAAAGAATTTAAGCTATATAGAGGAGGCCGAGGGCTATAAAGCGCTGATGGATGATTTCGGCCTTACAATTGAGGAAATTGCCTCTAAAACGGGACTTAGCCAGTCCCTCATAAACAACAGGCTTAAGATATTGGAGCTTCCAGAGGAAGCCCTTAAGCTTATCAGCGAGAACAGATTGGACGAGGCTTATGTTAAGGCTGTTTTGAAAATACCCGATAAACAGCTGAGGCTTTCGTCTATCAATGAAATAGTTGAACAGGACATGACTGTGAAAAAAGCTGAGGATTATGTGGAAAAGATTTTATTTTGTATGAGATTTGGAGCGCATGAACAAAAGGTTAAAAGCTCCTTCAGCGACATGAAGCTGTTCACAAATTCAATAAAACAGACAGTCGATACTGTAAGAAACGCTGGAATACCAGCGTATTACGATATAGTTGAAACCTCAGAAAGCCTTGAAATAAACATTAAGGTTATATGCCCGTCAAAAAATAATACCGATGAAAACTGTGGATAACAAAAAAGCACTCTAGGAGAGTGCTTTTTTGTTTTGGTAATATTCGTATAAAAGATTTAACGCCATTCCTGCTGCGACTAGAATGCCGCCGATAAAGGTTGACTGAGAATATTGGCTTTCAGTAAGCACATCAATGGAGGCTCCCGTGAAAACCTGACCGACAAAGGTCAAAAGAGTAAGGCTGAATGCTGCTACCTTAGGCACGGTTAGGTTGCATAGCAGAACAGTTATTACGCCAAGCATTCCGCCGCAGTAGATTAAAATATTAGGGGATATTGAGCTTATGCTTGCTCTTTCAAGCATAAGCGCGATGACAACGGTAATCGGAAGCCCAACCAAATGGTTTATAAAGGAGCTTTGAAGCTCTCCTGTATGTTTTGAAAGCCCTGCGTTTACAGTTCGGGAAAGGACAACGGTGATTCCCGAGCAGAATGACAGAATTACGGCTGACAGAGCCGAAATGTCATCAAGCATAACAAATATTCCTGCCAGTGAGAAAACCAGGCCTAAAAGGGAGGATTTTTTGAAGGGATGCTTTTCCATGCCAAAAAGTCCAAAACAATCGATTGCCAAGGAGGTCACAGTCTGCCCGAAAAGCCCCAGAGCAACAATACTTGTCATGCTGATTCTGCCAAAGGCAAAGTTATTAAAAACAGTAGTTAATACCCCTATCGCCCCGCCTGTATACAGCCAGAGAGGAAGCTTTTTAAAGGATATTTTCCTCTTTAAAACAACGCACAGAAAAAACGCAAATAACACACCAACAATATGTATAATTACTGCTGCAATAAATATTCCGTAATGCTGTGACAGGCCGCCGTTTACCGCAACCATTACCGCTATTACAACTCCAGTTAAAAGTGATAACATATTATACACGCATACTCTCCCCCTTTTCGTTTCTATTTTACATGACACCTTGACAGTACGATAGGACATATGTCATACTTAAGCCGATTATTGGGGGGATTAATATGAAAAGGACGCCGCTTGAAAAAAAGCATTTTGATATACTGTCAGGCTACGGAATACATAGTATTGAGCCTAACGCCTGCGAATGTATGAGGTTTAAGGCCGGAGAGACTATTTTAAACGAGGGCGCGCCTATAACTCATCTTTTAATTGTTGTATCCGGCAAGGCAAAGGTATGCTCCACAGCGGAAAACGGTAAGGACCTTTTGATTTGCTACTATATATCAGGCGGAATTATGGGAGACATCGAGCTTATGACAAATACCTATGTGGCCGCTACAAGTATTGCGGCCGTAACTGATTTTGAGTGTATATCTCTGCCATATAAAAGAAACGCGGCTGATTTGAAAAACAATATTGAGTTTATGAACAGAGTTGGATACGAGCTTGCGCTAAAGCTGCTGGGTAGTTCTAAAAGCCGTGTGAATGCGTCGCTTTATTCCGGTGAGGCGCGCCTGTGCAGCTATATATTGGAGGCGGCGCACGGAGATAAATTTGACGATACACTTACAGACACAGCATGCTCAATCGGTATAAGCTACAGGCATTTGTTAAGGCTTGTTAATAAGCTCTGCCAAGACAAGGTACTAGAAAAAAAGAAAAAAGGCTTTGCTGTTACTGACCGCAAGGCGCTTATAAGCAGATCGGCGGATGGCATATAAAAAAGCGCCTTTAATAAGCGCTTTTTTATTACTTTTATTTTTCAATATGTCTTGGTTTTCCGAATTTTTCAAGCCATTCCTCGCCCATTGCCCATTTATAAAGCTCAACGTATTCCTCAAAGGAAACGGGCTTTGTAAATGTCATAAGCTCCATATCAGTGTTGTAAACGTTTACATATATGCCGGGAGCTGTCAGGCCGTTGCGAAGATAAAAGCTTTTGCGTCTGATTCTCTGCTCATTGTTTGCAGAGCTCTCATCCGGCGTTTCAATTTCAAGAAACACACGCTTTCCGGCATATCTTTGCCTTATAAGCTCCAGAGCTTTTGATCCTATGCCGCTGCCTCTTGCAAAGCTATCTACAGCAAAGTAATCTATAAGTACCATATCTTTATAGTTGACTGTAATTACAAGTCCAACAAATTTTTCGTCCGTAAGCGCCAGTATATCAGTTACGCCTTTTTTCTGATTTTCTTCCAGGACATGAAAGGGCTTTCTTTCATTTGCCGGGAAGGCCTCCTCATATAGCTCCTTGAGCTTGCAAATATCATTGTTTTCAGCCGTTTTAAGTATCATAGCTCCACCTTTTTATCCAGTATCATAAAGGAAGTCTGTGACGTTCCTATCATTCTTTCCTGCGTTAAATCAAAAACCTCGCCTGACATGTTGACTATGGTTCTTCCATAGGAGTCGGCTTTAGCCTTTACATGGATTATGTCGTTAAGCTTGCCGGGCTTTAAAAATGTTGTGTTAAGGCTGATTGTAGATATAAATTTGTCCTTTGCGAAATAGTGGCACAAAAAACCATAGGTATTATCCAGCATGGACACCATCGCACCGCCGAAAAGTATTTTTTCAGGGTTTATAAGCCAGTCGCTGACCTTAAATTCAAGCGTGAGAGACTTATCCTTATAATCGCACGCGACAAACCTGGGGGCTAGCTTTGGCACAAGCCCTGCTTTTCCGTCAGCCAATATTGTTTTCATCAGATTTGAATAGTATTTTTCCATTTCTATCTGTTTTGTCATGGTTTCTGTCATTCCTGCTTCTCCTTATTTCAAAAATTCCTTTGCAAGCTTGTTGAATTCCTCAGCGTTCTCATAATTGGGAAGTCTGGAGGTATCCTCAAAAAGCGCGTATTCAGCCCTATTTGTAAGGCCCTTTATTTTCTCAAAGTTTTTAATATCCTCCGCCTTTTCTCCCCATATTATCAAAATAGGAATTTTAACGGAGCTTATATACGGCTTAATATCTGTATTCATAAAATTGGTCCTTAGGGAAGCATAGGGGAACCTGTTAGCCCCACCGCCGTAATGGGCCGAGGAATAGAAGCGTTCCGTGAGAAGTTTTGTCTTGTCCTTTGAATAAATCATCTGGGACAGCATTGCCTTAAGCGCAGCAAGAGATGTATTCATAAGATATATGCTCTCGCCTATCACGGGAAGCTCAAAAAATTTCCTTCTTTTTTTATCCTCGTTTGTGGCAAACCTGCCATCTATGCCCTTTGGACATATAAAAATCAGCCTTTTAAAGTTTTTCGGATTTTTCTCATAGGCCGCTGCCGCAAACATAGCCCCTCCGCCTTCAGCGATAACTGCCGACGGCCTTCCGACAACTTCGGTAATAAAATCATTTATTAATGAAGCGTAGGTATAGGCGGTATAGGTTGTGTTTACCCTTTCGCTTGTTCCGTAGCCCAAAAGGTCGAGCGTGTAGACCTTGTAGTTTTCTGCCAGAGAGCTTACATTTTTCGCCCAAACCGCAGAGGATGAGCCGGTTTCATACCCATGTATGAGAACGACAGGCTTTCCGCTTCCCTTTACGGTATAGCTAACCTTTCCAAGCCTCCAGTCATAAGTATGAAAGGAGCCGGTTATTGGATATTTTTTTTCTGCTGTAAAAAAAACAAGCTTATTTATTATCAGCGGCACAAATAATGCCGAGCTTAATAACACGGTGTTTCTGATTTTTCTGCTGTTATCATTCATGTATATCACCTCAATATATAATTATAGCATAATTATATGGTTTTACTCAAAATAAATTTAAATTTTGTAACTCACCTGCCTGAAGCCGCATATGATAACAAAAAGACATCTCTTTGCATTGTATATCGCTACAATACAATCTGAACAGGCGCGGCTATTTTTCCGGCGCCGGGCCTTATATCGGGCAGCGGATAAGCATCTGCGGGACAGTACGTATTTACTGACGCGGGTGCTTTATTTTTGCCTGAATCCCGCGTTTTAAAGGATATGCCTGCATTGAAACGGAGGTTTAAGCTGATGAACGAAAAACTGGCCGTTCACGTATCAAAGGTAACTATAGTATGGAACCTGATTTTATCTGTTTTCAAATTTTACGCAGGACTGGCGGCATCGTCGGGAGCAATGGTTTCGGATGCTCTGCATTCGGCCTCGGACGTTTTCAGTACGGTCATAGTTATAATAGGAGTAAAAATGGCTGCTAAGGATGCGGATAAGGAACACCCTTACGGGCATGAAAGGTTTGAGTGTGTGGCCGCCCTTCTTCTTGCTGTCGCGCTTGGCATTACAGGGGCGCTGATTGGTATATCCGGCCTTAAAAAAATAATCAATATAAACGCAAATCCAATAGTGGAGCCGGGAAAGCTTGCGCTTTGCGCCGCGGTTGTTTCCATTATAATAAAGGAAATTATGTACTGGTACACAAGAAGCGCCGCTAAAAAAATAAATTCAGGTGCATTGATGGCGGATGCGTGGCACCATCGCTCCGACGCGCTTTCATCGGTAGGGAGCTTTGCCGGCATATTGGGGGCAAGGCTGGGATTTCCTGCACTTGACCCGGCGGCAAGTATTATTATATGCTTATTTATAATTAAGGCGGCATACGGAATATTTTCGGAAGCAATCAGAAAAATGACCGACCATGCCTGTGACGACGAGTTTGTGGAAAGACTTAAGGAAAAGATAATGAGCCAAAACGGCGTTAGGGGCATAGACAGAATTGATACAAGGCTTTTTGGGGATAAGGTGTATGCTGAGGTGGAGATATCGGTTGACGGATATATGTCGCTGATTGAGGCGCATTTAATAGCGCACAAGGTCCACGATGAGGTTGAGGCGGAGTTTGAGGAAATAAAGCACTGCATGGTACACGTAAATCCGTCGGAAAGCATTTAGGCAAAAATAGTCGAGAAAAAATTTTCCCTTTTCTTTAAAATAACTGAGGTAAGGCGGTGAGAGACAATGGAGGAAAACAGAGAGGCTGTACAGCGAATGCAGGATTATATTGAAAAGCATATTGGAGAAAATATCAGTCAGGCGGATTTGGCAAGAGCATCTAATTACTCGCCGTGGTATTCCTACAGGCTTTTTATAAAGTTTACGAATTTAAGCCCTGCTGATTATATAAGAAGGCTGAGACTTTCAAAATCCGCCATGAAGCTGAGGGATGAGAAAATAAAGGTGGCTGACGCCGCCTTTGAGCTTGGGTTTAAAAGCGTAGACGGATACCAGCGCGCGTTTTTGAGAGAGTTCGGCTGCAATCCCAAGGAATACGCGGATAATCCTGTGCCCATATACCTTTTTACGCCTTACGGAGCGGCATATCGTGCAAAAAGAGAGGAGAAAAAAATGGACGAGGTAAAAAACATATTTATTCAGCTTATAGATAAACCGAAGAGAAAGGTTATAATAAAGCGCGGAATTAAGGCAAAGGACTATTTTTCGTACTGTGATGAGGTGGGCTGTGATGTCTGGGGTTTGTTAAGGAGCATTAAGGGCGGTGAAGCGCTTTGCCTGTGGCTGCCGGAAAAGTATGTGGTTCCGGGTACATCAGAATATGTCCAGGGCGCGGAGGTGGATTTTGATTACAGCGGAACGGTACCCGAGGGATTTGATATAATAGAGCTGCCCCAGTGTAAATATCTTATGTTTCAGGGGGAACCGTTTGAGGAAATAAACTACTGCGAGGCAATAGAGCAGGTATGGGAAGCGATTAAGAAGTATGACCCGAAGCTAATCGGCTATGAGTGGGATAAGGAAAATCCGAGAATACAGCTTGAACCGATTGGGACAAGGGGATATATAGAGCTGCTTCCTGTTAAGAAATAAGGGGTTGTTGTCCGTACAGGGAGGGCATCTCAGAGTACGCCTTATGACACCCAGCGGCACTGTAAAATCATTTTGTTCGCTTGTAAATCGGACTTTTTTGCACCTGC
>URCD01000015.1 GCA_900546215.1 uncultured Eubacteriales bacterium
TCATTTTCTTAAGCACATCAATGCCTATAATCAATGAAACTATAAAGGAAATAATATCAGCCGCCGATTGGGAACATTCTATTCCTGTAAGTCCGAATGCAGATGACAGTATATAAAGACATGGAATAAAAAACAGGAACTGTCTTGATGTAGCCAATATAGAGGCCCTTACCGTATAGCCTATGGTCTGAGTCATCATATTGCATATTATTACCCATCCAAACAGAGGGAACGTAAGGCACTGCCATCTTAAAGTTCTAACACCTATGGCTATAACGTCCGGATCATCTCTAAACTGTGCAACAAGCTGAGGAGCAAATATTATTCCGAGAACAGCAAACGCTATAAGTACAATAAGAGACGATTTTACGCAGAAGCTAACGCCCTTTTTAACCCTGTCAAATTTCTTTGCTCCGTAGTTAAAGCCGCATACAGGCTGGAAACCCTGTCCATAGCCAATCATTGCGGAAGCTGCAAACATTACAATTCTCTGTACAACTGTCATTGCGGCAATGGCAGCATCGCCATAAATTCCCGCCGCCCTGTTCAGAAATACAAATGAAATACTTGAGCATCCCTGTCTGAAAAGTGAAGGAAGTCCGCCTCTGAATATCTCTTTAATATAGTAAATATTAAGCTTAAAATTCTTAATTGAAATAGGTATGCTCTTTCTGTTAGTAAATACGATAAGTATTATAAGGCTTATAAGCTGGCTAAGCGATGTTGCAATGGCCGCACCCGCTATTCCTAAATCAAACGCAAAAATGAATATAGGGTCAAGAATAATATTTAATATGCCGCCTGTCATTATACCTATCATTCCGTAGAATGCATTTCCCTGAAAGCGCAGCTGGTTATTAAGCGTAAGCGCGGCCGTCATAACCGGTGCTCCAAATAAAATATACTGTAAATAAGCTGCGGCATATGGAAGTATCGTATCCGTTGCGCCCAGCAGTTTGGCAAATGGGTCTCTGAATATCAAACCGAATACCGAAATAAGCAGCCCGCCAATCAACGACCAGAAAAATCCTGTGGAGGCCATCTCATTGCATTCCTTTACCTTTCTTTCCCCAAGCTTTCTGGATATATAATTTCCTGAGCCATGCCCAAATAAAAATCCAACGGCCTGTATCAGCGTCATCAGCGGAAAAATTACTCCTACCGCTCCAGTAGCGCTTGTCCCTATTCTTCCTACAAAGTATGTATCTGCCATATTATAAATTGAAGTAATAAGCATGCTTACTATTGTTGGGACAGCCATTTCAAGTATGAGCTTGTCTACTGGGTCCTCAGTCATTTTTTTGAACTTCGCCGCCTGAATATCCTCATTGGCCGCCGTATTTCCCTGTTGCATAATAATTCCTCTTTTCTATATTTCCTGTGTATAAACTTCAGCTTTTTTATACACATATTTCTTAACCTTTATTACTCTATCGCCAGTATCCAAATCACAAACAGTAAAATCAGTGCTTCCTGAAAGATCCAATTTTACCGCTTCTACAGTTTCAGCCATAAGCTGTTCGCAATTGTCTAAGGGATATGGACCGTGGCTTGGAAGAAACTTGTTTATTTTAAGACCTCTTTTTATTATCTTTTCCATGCTGTCAACAAAAAGCTCCTTATTTCTGGTTTTCCCGAACATCCACAGCGGATCCATACATGCGCTGTCAGCCGTAAACATTATATAATTTGTCCTGTCATATATCATAATACTGCCATCTGTATGACCCGGACATGCTATTATCTCAAGCTCTACGCCGCCTAAATCAAAAATGTCTCCGCTATTTAACGGAAGGTACTCTCCATTATCATCGGGCCTTTCTGTCCTAATCAATTCTAAATCTCCGTGATTTATATATCTTTTTTTAAAATAATCGTTGCCCCCGCAGTGGTCATAGTCTCCATGCGTATTTATAAGAAATACAGGCAATTCTGTTATTCTGCGTATTTCACTGTTAAAGTCAATGGCTCCGCAGCCTGTGTCTATCATTACCGCCTGGTTTTGTCCAATGACAAGAAAACTGTTTACCTCAGGCTCCTCAAAAACATAAATATGCTCAAACACCTTATTTATTTTAAACACAGAAGCACCTCCTGAATGTATAAATCCTGTAAAGTCTTTTTTTATAATATCATACTGCCCAATTGAATTCAATTAAAAGTAATTATATAATCCCACTAAAAAACCTGATTAAACAGCTGTCACTGGATAATCAGGTTTTCTTAAAATTCTTTATCTCAAATTAAATCCTTTTTTATCAAAAGCTTCCAGAAGCAGTCCCATATCAGGAGAAATTGATATTGGCTCTCCAGCTGCTTTAATCGCGTTATTTACATCCTTAAGCCCGTTTCCAGAAATTATTCCTACTACAGTTGCGTCATTTGGTATAAGTCCAAGCTGACATGCTTTTTTTATTCCTGCCGTACCTGTAACTCCGGCCGGCTCCCCAAAAAGCCCGCATGTACGTCCCAGCAGTCTCATGGCTCCGAGTATTTCCTCATCAGTTACATTTACAGCCACTCCGCCTGACTCCCTTACAGCATTAAGCGCTTTGTCAGCATTTCTTGGAACTCCAACGGCTATAGAATCAGCTATTGTATTTTCCTCCATCGGCTGCCATGGCTTTCCTGTCTGAAGCTCTGTATTGAGAGGGCAGCAGCCAGCCGCCTGCACGCTTATAAGCTTTGGAAGCTTATCAATCATTCCCGTTGAATAAAGATCCTTAAAGCCTTTCCATACACCGGCTATTGTACACCCGTCTCCAACCGAAACGGCAACATAATCCGGCATATTAAAGCCCATCTGTTCAGCTATTTCAAGCGATACGGTTTTCTTTCCCTCCACAAGATAAGGGTTTATTGCGGCATTTCTGTTATACCAGCCCCATCTATCAATTGCTTCTGCTGAAAGTTTAAAGGTTTCCTCATATGTACCCTCAACTGATATTACGTTTGCCCCAAATATCATAAGCTGCGCTACCTTACCCTTAGGCGCTCTTGAAGGAACAAAAATATATGTTTTAAATCCTGCGGCAGCGGCGTTTCCTGCCAATGATGAGGCGGCATTGCCCGTTGACGAGCACGCAATTGTATCAGCCTTTGCCTCCATTGCCTTTGCCACAGCCATAGCCGACGCCCTGTCCTTAAGGCTAGCTGTTGGATTTATACCGTCGTCCTTAATCCACAGCTTTTTAATACCAAGCATTTCTGCTAGCTTCGGCACTTCATAGAATGGGGAATAGCCTACACGAAGCGGCGTATTAGGCGTATCCTCCTCTACAGGAAGAAACTCTCTGTAACGCCACATGGAATAATCCCGTCGCTCGCTTATTTCCTTTGCCGTCACCCTCGACGCTATGTATTTATAGTCATACTTTATATCCAGAATACCTCCGCAGTTGGGGCAAACAGTTATACCTGGCTCAGGAGCAACCTCTGCCCCGCACTTTATACATACGGCAGAAATTACATTGCGCATATGAATACCTCCTTTATTCCGCAAAATCCGACAGGCCCAATTAGGCCCATCGGATTCATATTTTAATTATAAGCTTTTAATTACGCCTGAAGCGTCATTGAATTCATTAATAAGCTCGTCAAGCTCTTTAGCCTGAGAATGTACGCCCTTCCATGTCTTTTCAGGATTATACCACAGTTCATTAAGCTCATCTACAGTTCTTCCCTGCTGCTCAACCCATGTGTAGTACTTAAGGTTATGAACTCTTTTACGTCCTACATAGGTGAGCTCCTCCATGTTATCAGTACGAAGGCCAAGCATATGAAGATTATGGTCAACAGCTGCGCTTGTCATTGTATAAGGTCCGTTTTCCTCTTCAAGCTCTTTAATTCTTGAACCGTACATATCAATAGAATCAGTAAGAACAGTGGCTATTACATCATTTTCTGTCATTTCATAGTATTTAGCCATCTTTATAGCGCAAAGTACATTTGCTGTACCTGAAATTCCAAGATATGAAAGATTTTCTACAACTTCAGGAGCCACATGTGCTTCTTTAATCAGATATTCTTTACCGGCCGGGTCATTGAAAAGACGAATAAGTCTCTGGCTATCCTCATCATCAATATCAATTACCATATCCGTATTTTTAACATTATGTATCCAAGGAATATGCTTATCTCCAATACCCTCAATTCTGTGTCCGCCGAAACCGTTGTTTAAAATCGTAGGGCACTGGAGTGCCTCACCAACAGCCAGCTTCATTTCCGGATATACTTCCTTAAGATAATCGCCGCAGCCTATTGTTCCGGCTGAGCCTGATGTAAAGCAGGCTCCTGCAAGGCGGTCTCCGTCCTTTTTAACGGATTCAAAGGCTTCTGCAATGGCGCTTCCCGTTACCTGGTAGTGCCACAGGTGATTGCCCATTTCTTCAAACTGATTGAAAATCATTACGTCGTCTCTTGTTGTTTTAAGTTCCCAGGTTTTATCAAATATTTCCTTAACATTTGACTCACAGCCCGGAGTAGCAATAACCTCTCCGGCAATTTTAGACAGCCACTCGAAGCGCTCACGGCTCATCTCAGCAGGCAAAATAGCGATTGAATCACATGCCAGAAGCTTTGAGTTAAAAGCTCCGCCACGGCAATAGTTGCCTGTTGAAGGCCATACAGCCTTATGGCGTGTAGCATCAAACTGCCCTGTCACAAGTCTTGGAGCAAGGCATCCGAACGACGCACCTACCTTATGGCAGCCAGTAGGGAACCATTTTCCGATAAGGCATATAATACGCGCATTTACACCTGTAAGCTCCTTTGGAAGCTCTATAAAATTGGGGCCGCCGAAAAGTCCTCCTGAAATCTTCTGTTCATTTTTCCAGGTGATTCTGAAAAGGTTAAGAGGGTCAACATCCCAAAGGCCCACATTAAGAAGCTTATCCTTAATTTTATCAGGAATTGTTTCAGGATGTTTCATCTGCTCATATGTAGGAATGATAATGTTGTTTTCTTTCGCTTTTTTTATGTTGCGTTCTAGATTTTCTCTGTTTATCGTTAAATCAATCATACTGCGGCCTCCTAAAAATAGAAATTATCGTTTTATACTATAAATATAGCACGGCAAACTATTTTTGTAAATAGCTGAAAATTTTTTAGGCCGCCAAATAATTGCTCAATTTGGCGGCCCTCCGTTACTTATATTTATTATACTTATCTCTTCTTGAATTTTTTCTTCTTCTGCTGTTGTTTATCCTGCTTGTATCATAGGTTTTTGACTTATTATAATAATTTCCCTTAATTTTGTAGCGCTGTTTTCTTTTATGCTTCATTATCAGTACAATTATAATAAGTAATATAACAATTAAAACAGCACCTGTATATTTTAAATTTTCCTTAGCTGTTGCCTTTTGAAAAAACACCTTTAAATAATAAACCGCTGAATTGAAAATATTGGCTTTCTTAACCTCCTTTGCTGTATAGGCATCCTGTTCACCTATAACCTCGCCGTTAAGCAAAAACTGAAGCTTTCCAACCTTTGCTCCCTTTTCAGCCGGAGCCTGCAAAAGCTCACCGCCATTATCATATATTATCTTTGTCTCAACCGCGGCAGCCTCCTCGGCAGTCATATACTCGGATAAGCCATTATTTATTACAAGGTCCACAGTATCTCCATTTAATCTGTTATGACCTGTCAGCTGGGCCGTTGCAGCGACTCCCGCAGGCTTATACTCAATCATATCATAATTATTAAATGCCCACTCAAACAGGTTTCTGGCGTCCTGCCATCTTCCCGGATCCTCGGAATTCATAATTATCGCAATCAGGTTCTCATTTTCCTTTGTTGCAGAAGCGGCAAGGCAGTCCCCTGCCTGATCGGTAAATCCGGTTTTTATTCCTGTTGCATATTCGTAATTATTTGCGCCTCCGGTAATCAGCTCATTATGGCTGTACCATGTATATTCCTGAGTGCTTCCCTCAACATTATATTTCTGTTTACCGGCACCGTTGCCGCTGAACTTTGTCTCCTTTGCGGCCTCCCTAATCATATCATACTGCATAGCCGCCTTTGCAATCAGCGACATATCATATGCTGTAGTATAGTGATTATCATCATGGTAACCATGCGGATTTACAAAGTTTGAGCCTGTGCAACCCAGCTCCTTGGCCTTTTTATTCATAAGTCCTGTAAAGTACTCTTCAGCCTTATCATAGCTTATGCTGTTTCCCAATGCTTTTTTTGCTACCGCTGAGGCAGCGGCATTGGCTATGTCGTTACCTGACGGAATTATAAGTCCTCTAATGACATTTTCAACAGTAAGCACCTCGCCGACTGCAATCCCCGCTTTACTTGAGTCCCACGGAATTTCGTTTATTGAGTAATCAATAGTAATTGTATCGTCTAAGTCCATATTATCAAGCAGCACCATGGATGTTAAAAGCTTTGTCATGCTTGCCGGGTACATTCTGTCATTTTGATTTTTTTGATAAAGTATTCTTCCTGTATCCGCGTTTATCAGTACAGCGCTTTTAGCGCTTACCTCCGGGGCGGCGGGAGTTTCGGCAAAGGCTGTTACGGATATGGCGGTAACAGCGGCTATTGTAATTGCCGCCAGTCTCTTTAAAAATTTCATATGCAGCCTCCTTTCAGATAAGTCCCTTGTCCTTCATTGTCTGAATTCCTGTCATTATCCCTATCTTTGCATGGTGCCAGCTAAGCCCGCCCTGCATATATACAATATACGGCGGCTTAATCGGCGCGTCAGCGCTGAGTTCTATGGAGGCACCCTGGATAAACGCTCCGGCAGCCATTATAACATCACAGTCATAGCCGGGCATAGCCCATGGTTCCGGCGTAACATAGCTGTCTACCGGCGCACCCTTCTGAATTCCCTCACAAAACGCGATAACCTTTTTGGCGGAACCCATTTTTATAGACTGGACAATGTCGCCTCTTTTGGCATCTGAAGACGGAAGTACGTCTATCCCCAGATTCTCAAAAAGCTTTGCAGCAAAAACAGCGCCCTTCACACTTCCGCATACAACCTGCGGAGCCATAAAAAGTCCCTGGATAAGCGATGGCGTTACGCCAAGTGTAGCGCCTACCTCCTTACCCATTCCGGGAGCGGTAAGCCTATAAGCGGCGTTTTCAACATATTCCTCTTTGCCTACAATATATCCTCCGATTGGCGCCATTCCACCTCCCGGATTTTTTATAAGCGAGCCGACACAGAGATCTGCTCCGACATCAGTTGGCTCTAATGTTTCAACAAACTCTCCGTAGCAGTTGTCAACCATACAGATTACGTCGGGACGCAGTTCTTTTATAAATGAAATCAGCTCTCCTATTTTATCTACTGTGAAGGATTCTCTCCATGCGTATCCTCTGGAACGCTGAATTTCAACAAGCCTTATCTTTTTGTTTGTGAGAGCTTCCTTAATTCCGGCATAATCAAAGGAGCCGTCCGCGAGCAGTTCCCTCTGGCTGTAGGTTATTCCATATTCAGCCAGGCACCCTTTTTCTTTCCTTATCCCTATAACTCCCTGAAGAGTGTCGTAGGGAAGCCCAACGGGGGAAAAAATCTCATCTCCCGGCCTCAAATTTCCTGCCAAAGCCACAGTAAGGGCGTGTGTGCCCGATATTACCTGGGGACGTACAAGGCCGGACTCAGCATGAAAAACATCGGCATATATCTGTTCTAAAACCTCTCTGCCCAAATCATTATAGCCATAGCCTGTTGTTCCCGCAAAGTGAACATCGCTGAGCCTGTTTTTCTGCATTGCATTTAGAACCTTGTACTGATTATATTCAGTTATAAGGTCTGTTTGGGCAAATTTATCCTTAAGAGCGTCCTCAGCTCTTTCAGCCATTTTTATTATTTCTTCAGAAATTCCGTAGTTTTCTTTAAGAAAACCAGCTATCTTCTCATTGTACATATTACTTTTCACCTGAATTAAATTATTTTCTTATTTTTAAGTTCATCTATCATAATTTCCAGAGCAGAGTCTTTGTCTGTGTCCGACATATCAATCCACGTCCCCTTTGTCTGCCTTCTGAACCAGGTCAGCTGCCTTTTAGCAAAGTGTCTGGTATATTTTTTAATATCCTCAACAGCTTTTTCAAGCGTTATTTCTCCTTTAAAATAAGGGATAAATTCTTTGTAGCCAAGACCCTGCATACTCACCAGTTCCGGCGAATACCCCTTATCGACAAGACCTCTTACTTCCTCCTCAAGGCCATTTTCCATCATTATATCTACACGCATGTCTATTCTGTCATAAAGCTTGTCCCTATCCATATTAAGCACAAAAAATGCGAGATTATAGGGAGATTCCTTCTCTTTCGCGTTCTTATTATGCTCAGACATTTTCTCGCCTGTAAGCCTGTAATATTCCAATGCCCTTGCCACTCTTTTTATATTGTTGGGATGAATAATCTGTGCATATTCCGGATCAACGGCCACAAGCATTTTATGAAGGCTCTTCGCCCCTTCCTTTTTTGCAATGTCATATAACTCATCACGGATAGCCGAGCCTGTTTCCTCGGTAAAGTCGTTGTCATACACTAAGGCATTTATATAAAACCCCGTGCCTCCCACAATCATAGGAATGTGACCTCTGTTATATATGTCCTGCATATATTCCTTGGCCTTTTTCTGAAACACCATAACGTTATACTCCTCGTCAGGATATATCTCATCAATAAGAAAGTGCGGTATCCCGCACATTTCCTCTGCTGTTGGCTTTGCTGTTCCTATATTCATCAATTTATAAACCTGCATTGAGTCCCCGGATATTATCTCACCGCCAATTTTCTGTGCCAGTCTTATAGATAAATCCGTTTTTCCGCAGGCTGTAGGCCCTGCTATTACAATAAGAGGTTTTTTCATTCCTATATCACCTACTGTATTCTTTTAAACTTCTTTTCAAGCTCATATTCTGTCAGTTCTATAATCGTAGGCCTTCCGTGTGGGCAGCTGAATGGATTTTTAAGAGAAAGAAGCTTTACAATTAATTCCTCAGCCTCTTTTACAGTCAGCACATCTCCGCCCTTTACAGCAGCCTTGCATGCCATTGTTGCCAAGCTTAAAAGCTTTTTGTCATATATATTCTTTACATTCTCATTCTTTATAGAATCAATTATGTCCATTAAAAACGAAGCAGAAGCAGGCTTATCAAATAAGTATGGAACACTGAGCACGTAAAATTCTCCGTTTTCCTCAGAAAATTTAAATCCAAAGCCCTCAAGTTCTTTTATATTGTCACTAAAAATATCCTTTTCCGCATCGCTTAATATAAGTCTCTCGCCTGCAATAAGGTCTTGGGAGATAATTTTGCCATTCTTGAATTTATCCGAAAATTCTTCGAAAAGTATTCTTTCATGAGCAGCGTGCTGGTCTATAATAAATACGCTGCTGTTCTGCTCTATTATCCAATAGGTTGAGAAAACCTGTCCAATTATCCTGTAATTATCAAAAAACGGTTTTTCATCAGAAAATTCCTTTGGCTCTTCAATGATAACAGAAGGTGCCTCTGAGTCTTCAGATTTGCGCTCCTGGATAGATTCCTTTATTTTTTCTATCATCTGTGCATGCTCCGGAATAAGCTCAGAGTCGCTTACAATATATTCCGCCTTAGGTTCATTTACAACGTCTGATTTTATTCCTTTTAAAAGCATTTCAGCGTATTTTCTGTCGTTATCCGACACAGCTGTATTGAATTTCACAAATCCGGCCGCCTCATCTTTTAAAGAAGACACCCCTTTTTCCTTTGTTTTTTTCTCTTCATTTATATCGTCAAATATTTTTTGCTGTTCCGGTTTTTCTACTGTTTCAGGAGGGTTTATGTACTCCTTTACGGAGGCCGAGGGTTTGCTTTCCCAGTCGGCACCCTTGATAAGGACTTTGTCTTTAAATGTATTTACAATACTCTCATAAACAAATCTATAAACAGCGTCTTCGTCCCTAAAGCGGACCTCGAGCTTAGCTGGGTGTACGTTAACGTCTACCATAGAAGGATCAACACCCATAGAAAGCACATATATCGGAAATTTACCAATCATCAGCCTTGTTTTATACGCTTCCTCGGCAGCGGCCGATACGACCTGATTTCTTATAAATCTTCCGTTTATAAACAGATTTTCATAACTCCTGTTAGCCCTTGAAAGTTCAGGCCTACCTATGAGCCCCGCAAGCTTCATTTCCTCACTCTGCGCTGAAATATCCAGCATTTTAAATGCTGTATCCTTTCCGTAGACATGATATACTGCGGTTTTTAAGTCGCTGTTTCCTGACGTATGTATAATTACCGTACCGTTATTTATATACTTAAATGATATTTCAGGATGTCCAAGCACAAACTTCATAACAACATCAGAAATGTGACCTGCCTCCGTTGACGGCTTTTTGAGAAATTTTCTTCTGGCCGGGACATTATAGAATATGTCCTCTATCGTTATAGACGTTCCGTTTGAAGTTCCCTCCGGCCGAATATACTCAAGTATGCCTCCGTTAATTCTTATTCTTATTCCTGCCTCGGCTTCCCTTGTTTTTGTAACCATCTCGGCCTTGGATACCGCCGCAATACTTGCAAGTGCCTCGCCTCTGAAGCCAAGAGAAAAAACGCTTTCCAAGTCCTCGGCAGAACGAATTTTGCTTGTCGCATGTCTCAAAAACGCCGTTTTGACATCGTCAGCAGGAATACCGCAGCCATCGTCGGTAATTCGGATAAATGTCGTTCCTCCATCCTTTATCTCAACGGTTATGTTGCCTGCGCCCGCGTCAATTGCGTTTTCAATCAGTTCCTTTACTACGGATCCCGGCCTTTCAACAACCTCTCCCGCTGCAATCTTATTTATTGTACTGTTGTCAAGAAGTCTGATTTTATTCATGTCAATCACATTCCCTTAATTTTGTTCTGCAAATCAAAAAGCGTCTGCAGAGCCTGTATCGGTGTAAGCGCCATCACGTCTATTTTATTTATTTCATCTATAATCTGGGTTTCCTGTACATTAAACATATCTATCTGGACTGCCATTTCCTCTGAGGCTTCCTTCGCCTCGTCTGCAAGCTTCTTTGTTTTCTTGGTTATATCAGCGGCATTAAGCTTTTTGAGAATTGTGTTTGCCCTTTTTATTACCTTATTAGGAAGTCCCGCAAGTCTGGCAACCTGGACTCCATAGCTGTGATCGGCGCCACCGCGTTTAATTTTACGCAGGAATATTATATCCTCGCCTTCCTCTTTCACTGTTATGCAGTAGTTTTTAACGCCGGGAAGCTTTCCCTCAAGCTCTGTCAGTTCATGGTAATGGGTGGCAAATAAGGTTTTAGCGCCAAGCTGCTTAGTGTCAGAAATATATTCAAGTACAGCCCAAGCGATTGAAAGCCCGTCAAAGGTGCTTGTACCTCGGCCTATTTCATCAAGTATAAGAAGGCTCCTTTTAGTGGCGTTGTTTAAAATATTTGCAACCTCAGTCATCTCAACCATAAAAGTACTCTGGCCGGAGGCCAAGTCGTCCGACGCGCCCACCCTTGTAAATATTCTGTCGCAGACCCCTATTACGGCTTGTGAAGCCGGAACAAACGAACCGATCTGGGCAAGCAGGGTTATAATAGCTGTCTGTCTCATATATGTTGACTTACCTGCCATATTGGGCCCAGTAATAATTAAAAGCCTGTTGTCGCCGC
Source organism: uncultured Eubacteriales bacterium (assembly GCA_900546215.1). GTDB lineage: Bacteria > Bacillota > Clostridia > Lachnospirales > Anaerotignaceae > Metalachnospira. The sequence continues at coordinate 11,637 of URCD01000015.1, forward strand.
TGTCAAGATAAACGTCATTTGATATGAACGCATTAGAAGACATTTTCTCAACAGAAGGGTGTCTTCCGTCCTTAATATCAACAATATCTCCGTCATTTACTGTCGGCTTAATATAGTTCTGAGTCTGGGCGGCCTCGGCAAGAGACTGCAGAGCGTCCGCAACCGCAACCACATATGCCGTATATTGTATTCTGTTTACCTGTGAGGCGACTTTATTTCTAACCTCACAGAATGTCTCGTATTCAAGGTTTATCAGTCTGTCAGCAGAGCCCAGTATAAGCTCGGCAAGCTGTTCCAATTCCTCAGTCGTGTACCTTTCTGTATTTGTAAGCGTCTGCTTTCTGATAAAATATCCAGGCACCTGATTTATATATGATTTTGAAACCTCTATGTAATAGCCAAAAACCCTGTTATAGTTAATTCTCAGGGTCTTTATGCCTGTCTTTTCTTTTTCTTTTCTTTCAAGCTCCTTTATCCACTGGGAGCCCTTTTCTTTGGCCTGTATAAGGGAGTCTGCTTCAGAAGAATATCCCTTTTTAATCATGCCTCCCTCTCTTACTGAAAACGGAGGGTCTTCAACAATGGCCTTATCAATCAAGCTGAATATATCCTCAAGCGTGTCAAGCTCATTATATATCTGGCTGAGATATGGACTTTTACACTCTTTTAGCAGCTTCTTAAGCTGCGGCATATTTTCGATTGATGTTTTCAGATTTACAAGTTCCCTTGCGTTTGCCGTTTTGTAGACGATCCTGCTCATTATACGCTCAAAATCATGCATAGTTGACAGTACGTCTTTTATTTCCTCTCTTCGGAAGAAGTCATTTACAAGCTCCTCCACTGCGTCAAGCCTTTTATTTATATCGTCTGAGCTAATCAGCGGCTGCTCCACCCATTTTCTAAGGAGTCTGGCACCCATAGCTGTTTTAGTCCTGTCTATAACCCAAAGAAGAGAGCCTTTTCTATTCTTCTCCCTCATAGTCTCTGTGAGTTCAAGATTTCTTCTTGTATTAGCGTCAAGAAGCATAAAGTCACTTGTAGAATATATCGAAATTTTACTTATATGCTCCAGATTGTTTTTCTGGGTCTCATAAAGGTAGTCGAGCAGTGCTCCACTCGCGCAGGCGGCAAATACTCTTCCATTTAAGCCCAAGCCATCGACATTGAGTACATTAAAATGCCTGCAAATTGATTTTACGGCGTTTCTATAGCTGAAGCAGCTGTTTTCCGAAACACTTAGCTTTATGTTCAGTATTCTGCCTATTTTTCCTGCACATTCGGTTTCAGAAAACTTTTCGTTTACTATTATTTCTGCCGGCATAAACCGCGCGGCCTCGTCATAGAGCTTTTCCTCTGCGTTAGCTGATACAAACTCCGCAGTCTGAAACTCCCCTGTAGTCACATCGCATACGGCAATAGCGTATCCGTTTGAATCTCCGTATATAGACATTATGTAATTGTTTTTATTTTCGTCAAGTACTTCATTGTCTATTACCGTGCCCGGTGTAACAACACGTATTACGTCTCTTTTTACTATACCCTTGGCCTCTTTCGGATCCTCAACCTGCTCGCATATAGCAACCTTATATCCGTTTTGGACAAGCTTATCTATATATCCGTCTGCAGAATGGAAAGGGACGCCGCACATGGGCGCCCTTTCACTTTGTCCCCAGTCTTTTCCTGTGAGAGTTAATCCAAGTTCTCTGGAGCCGATTACGGCATCCTCAAAAAAAAGTTCGTAAAAGTCGCCTAATCGGAAAAACAGCAGGCAATGCCGGTATTTATTTTTAATTTCAAAGTACTGCTCCATCATTGGTGTAACTTTTGCCATTTTTAATCCCCTCTTAAACGTCCTCTGCGTTCCTTTCAGAAAATTCAGTGTTTTAAATTAGTGACATCCGCTGCATGTTGAACATCCGCCGCCGCAGCCGCCTGCGCTTTCGGGTGTAAGTGTGTTTTGAAGAGCTGTCATAATGATGTTGAATACACTCTGTGTATATTCATTGAAATCGCTTTCAGCTTTATAAAGAGCGCCAGATGTTCCGCGTTCTCTTATTGCAGTATTAAGAGCATTTATTTCTTCGTAGAAAGCATCCTTATCCTCATCAGGCACATCCTCGTTTCCAAGTCTGTTCTGAAAAGCGTTCTGTTTATTAACATAATCCTGAACCATTTTCTGTGCTTCAAGGTCTTCGTCATATGCTTTTTTAGCAGTAATAAAAGCCTGTCCGTATTCTGAATTGATAAGCTCCTCCGCTAATTTTCTCGCTGTCTGTTCAACCATTTTATTTCATCCTTTCTCCTATTAAATAGAATATTTTATTTTGTGTTATTTTAACAGGTATTACCTGACCTATTAACTCTTCTCCTCCCTCAAAATGAACAAGGGAGTTTCTTTCTGTCCTGCCTGTAACCATATTAGGATCCTGCCTGTTAACTTCCTCAACAAGCACATTTTCAATACTGCCTACCATTTTCTCGCTTATCTTCTCAACCCCTGCATTTACATGCTCCAGCAGCCTGTTAAAGCGTTCTTTTGCAACAGCTTCATCTATCTGATTATCCATAACAGCGGCGGGCGTTCCTGTTCTTTTTGAATACAGGAAGGTAAAGGCTGTTGAATAGCCTACCCTGTCCACCACATCAAGAGTTTCCACAAAATCCTCCTCCGTCTCGCCGGGGAATCCAACAATAATGTCTGTGCTGATAAGTATATCAGGAATTTCCTTCTTTAATTTCTCAACAAGAGACAGATATTGTTCCTTTGTATATCGTCTGTTCATTCTGCTCAAAATTTCCGTACTGCCTGACTGAACCGGCAAATGAAGGTAATTGCAAACTTTGTCACAGTCACGCATAGCGGCAATAAGCTCATCCGATAAATCCTTTGGATGGGATGTCATAAAGCGTATTCTTTCTATGCCTTCTATCTCATTTACCATTCTCAAAAGCTCTGAGAAGGATATGGGTTTTTCAAGGGTTTTGCCGTAGCTGTTTACATTTTGTCCCAACAACATTATTTCCTTTACGCCTTCCTTTACAAGGCCGGTTATCTCGTTTATAATATCTTTGGCTTCCCTGCTTCGTTCTCTGCCGCGCACATAAGGGACTATGCAATAGCTGCAGAAGTTGTTGCAGCCGTACATTATATTTACAGAGGCCTTGAACGGAATTTTTCTTATACTTCTGAAATCTTCCATAATTTCGCCATGCTCCTGCCAAATATCAAATATAGTATCTCCCGTTTCCATATTAGTAAGCATAAGCGAAGGAAGCTTGTAAATATTGAAAGTTCCAAAAACAATGTCAACATTTTTAAATGTTCTTTTTATTCTTTCAAGCACCTGTTCCTGCTGCATCATACAGCCGCACATAGCGATTTTTATATTTTTGTTTTTTTCCTTATAGTGTTTAAGATATCCAAGCCTTCCGTATATTTTTTCCTCGGCGTTTTCTCTAATGCAGCAGGTATTGTAGAGAATAAAATCCGCATCCTGCTCATCATCTGTGTGTTCATATCCCATATCGGTAAGCATAAATGAAAGCTTTTCTGAATCATGGGCATTCATCTGGCAGCCAGTAGTAAGTATAAAATACTTTCTTTTTCTGCCAGTCTCCTCAGTATATTTATCGTTAATGGCGCGGATCTTTTCTATTGCCTCTTTCTGTGCTCTTAACTCCTCGTCATGAATTACATTTCCCTCAGCCAATTATTAAACCACCTTATAATTAATATCTACAGTATTTTTAAGTATATCACATAAATTTTGTATACTCAATAATTTTTCAACATTTCATATCAAAACAGTATGAATTTATTTGCTCCAAAATACTCTTAAACTAAGCCCCTAATATTTTAAAAGTCCTGGTTATATAACTACAGCGCCTTTGCCAGCAGTTTCTTTTTATTTTTAAGAAAATATAAAAGACCTACCAGATCGGCCAGTCCCCAGCCTATTGGAATTGACCACCATATTCCCACAACGCCTATGGCTGGAATTGAAGCAAGCGTATAGGATAAAACGACACGCGTCCCCAACGAGACTATTGTGAGTACAACTGACATTCCCGGCTTTCCAAGAGCCCTATACAGAGCATAAAATAACATCAAGCAGCCAATTCCAATGTAAAAGGCTCCTTCTATATGCAGATACCGTATGCCCTCGGCGATAATCTCAGTTTCTGTCGGCTCAATAAAAATCAGCATTAACTGTTTTGCTGCGAACCACATAACCAGGGACGCCAGAATACAGTAGAGAGCAGAAGATGAAACCGCATATTTTATGCCCTTCATAATTCTATCCTTTTTCCTTGCACCCATATTCTGCGCTGTGAATGTTGAAAAAGCATTCGCATATTCCTGTACTGTCAAATATGCAAATGAGTCAATTTTTACGGCGGCGGCAAATGCAGCCATAACTGCTGTCCCGAAGCTGTTCACCAAGCCTTGTACCATAAGAATACCAAAGTTCATTACTGACTGCTGCATACAAGTAAATATTGAGTATCCGGCAATTTCCCGAAAATTCTCTATACTGATTTTTCTTCCTCTGAAAGCGGTTCTGACAGTTTTATTTTTAGAAACTACATATACTCCTATTCCTATTCCCGATATGTATTGGGCTATTATCGTGGCCTCTGCCGCGCCCACGGCTCCCCTGTTCAAAACTGCAACAAACAGCAGGTCAAGTCCTATATTTAATACCGTTGAAACGCCTAAAAACACAAGCGGTATGACCGAATTTCCTACTGCCTTCAAGTAGGCGGCAAAAAAATTATAAAAAAATATTGCCGGAATACCGCTGAACACAACAAGCAGGTAGGATCTTGTTATTTCCTGTATTTCATGAGGTATATTCATCCACTTTATTATAAAATCAACGCATGTAATAGACACAGCCGTTAAAAGCAACGATATAGCGGCTGTAAGAAAAAATGAGGCACAGAGACTGTCTTTCAGCCCCTCATCATCCTTTTTGCCGAAGCATACAGAAAATACAATCCCGCTTCCCATACACAAACCAAGAATTATAGACGTTAAAAACGTCATGAGTGCAAAGGCGGACCCTACAGCGGCAAGCGCTCTGGCTCCTATAAACTTTCCAACAACCCATGTATCAACAACGTTGTAGCACTGCTGAAGAATATTTCCAAGTATCATAGGCAGCGCAAATATGCACATTGTTTTAAATACCGGTCCCTGGGTTAAATCCCTCTGCTCCATATAACTACCTCATTTCCAAATAACCTAATAGCTTTCCTAAGAGAAAAGCTTAGCATTTTTCATATACTAAGTCAATTCGTTTAAAATAAAAAGAGGAAGTCTTAAACGACTTCCTCTATATCTCAAATATCTAATTTACTTATCAGCGTCTTTAACTGAAAAGTTAAGTCTGCCGTGGTCGTCAATCTCAAGAAGCTTAACTCTTACTTTGTCGCCGACATTAACAACGTCCTCGACCTTTGCCGTTCTCTTTTCAGCAAGCTTAGAGATATGAACAAGGCCTTCCTTACCAGGAGCAATCTCAACAAACGCACCGAAAGTCATAAGTCTTGTAACTGTTCCATCATATGTCTTTCCGGGTTCAGGATTAAGCACGATAAGGTTAATCATATCCATAGCCTTCTGAATGTTTGCCATATCAGTACCCTTTATGAATATTCTTCCGTCATCCTCTGTATCAATTTCGCACTGGCTTTCCTCAATAATCTTTTTGATTACCTTTCCTCTCGCGCCGATAACCTCAGCAATCTTCTCTACGTCGATTGTCATTGTAGCCATCTTAGGTGCATAAGGAGAAAGCTCTTTTCTGGGTTCCTCAATTGCTTTAAGCATACATTCGTCAAGAATATAGTTTCTTGCCCTGTGTGTCTGTGCGAGTGCCTCTTCAATAATTCTGAATGTAAGGCCGTGTATCTTCATATCCATCTGGATAGCTGTTATTCCTTCCTTTGTTCCGGCAACTTTGAAATCCATGTCACCAAAGAAGTCCTCAAGCCCCTGAATGTCTGTAAGCATTACAAAATCATCATCATTATCACCCGTAACAAGACCTACGGATATACCTGCAACAGGGCGTTTAATAGGAACGCCGGCAGCCATAAGTGAAAGTGTGCTTCCGCAGATACTTGCCTGTGAGGTTGAACCGTTGGAGCTTAATATATCTGACACAAGTCTGATTGCATACGGGAATTCTTCCTCACTTGGAATAACAGGAAGAAGCGCTCTTTCTGCAAGAGCTCCATGTCCGATTTCACGTCTTCCCGGTCCTCTGGATGTCTTTGCCTCACCCGTTGAGAAGCCTGGCATATTATAGTGGTGAATATATCTTTTTGAAATTTCAGCTGTATCAAGTCCGTCGAGCCTCTGAATTTCACTCATTGCTCCAAGTGTTGTAACAGTAAGAGCCTGTGTCTGGCCTCTCTTAAATAAAGCTGATCCATGTGTTCTTGGAAGAATGTCAACCTCAGCTGTAAGTGGTCTGATATCCTCAAGGCCACGTCCGTCAGGACGCTTGTGCTCTCTTAAAATCATTCTTCTTACAGTCATCTTTTCAAATTTATAAATAGTTTCATCAATAAGCGCGGGTATATCTGTCTCCTCGTCAACAAGAGCGGCAACGGCATCTGTAAGCTCTTCGTTTACTTTCGCTGTAATTTCTCTTATCGCAGCGTCTCTGTCCTGCTTAAGCTCTTTATAAACAGCCGTCTCCATAGCTGCGTCAGTTATAAACTCTGAAATAAGCTTATAAACATCTTCAGGAATTACATGCTCTGTATACTCCTGAAGAGGCTTACCCTCTTTAGCGTGAATATCGTTGATAAAATCAATTACCTCGCCGTTTACCTTATGGGCAAGCTTGATAGCGTCAAGCATAACGTCATCGGGAATTTCATCAGCGCCTGCCTCAATCATCATTACTTTTTCCTTTGTTGAGGAAACAGTAAGGTTGAGTCTGCTTGAATCTCTCTGTGCTGCTGTAGGATTTACAACAAGCTCGCCGTCGCAGTATCCAATTGATACAGAAGACATAGTGTCAACAAAAGGAATATCTGAAATGATAAGAGCAATAGACGATCCAATCATTGCAGCTATTTCAGGAGAGCAGTCCTGGTCTACTGACATTACAGTTGCAACTATGGCAACGTCATTCCTGTAATCCTTAGGGAAAAGAGGTCTAAGAGGCCTGTCTATACATCTAGATGTAAGAATTGCCTTTTCACTCGGCCTGCCTTCTCTTTTTATAAAGCCTCCGGGAATTTTGCCTACTGAATAAAGTCTTTCCTCATAATCAATTGAAAGAGGGAAGAAGTCAATACCATCTCTGGGTTTTTCTGAAGCTGTAGCGGTTACAAGTACTGTTGTGTCCCCATAATATACGAGGGCCGCTCCGTTTGCGAGTTCGGCAACCCTTCCGATTTCAACCTTGAGTTCACGTCCCGCAAGCTGCGTAGAGTATGTTCTGTACATAATTAATCTCCTTTTTGATTTATATTTAAGAAGACATGTGTAACTCACATAAACATACATGTGTTAAGCCATAACACCATAAAAAGACCGGCGCTCCGGCGCAAACCTTTCTATGGTGTCATTATTTATGTGAGTACATCCTTATCTTCCGTTTAACCTGTAAAAAAAAACCGGCCATACAGGAAAGCCGTATGTCCGGATTTTTTATTTGGAATATACGCCTTTAAAAGCGCAAAGCAAAACCTGTGTTTTAGAGAGCACGCATATCCCTCTCAAATTTTCAAAGAATGTTATTACTTTCTTAATCCTAACTCGCTAATAAGAGCACGGTATCTTTCGATATCAGAATCCTTAAGATAGTTTAATAATCCTCTTCTTTGACCAACCATCTTTAAAAGACCTCTTCTTGAGTGGTGGTCTTTCTTATGCTCCTTAAGGTGCTCTGTGAGAAGCTCAATTCTTGCTGTTAAAAGAGCAACCTGTACCTCAGGAGAACCCGTGTCATTAGGTGTTCTTCCGTATTTTTCAATAATTTCCTGCTTGTTAATTGTTGCTTTCATTTTAAAAATCCTCCTAAATATATCTTTATATTAACGCCCTAGGCTAAGCCGCGGTTGGAGATTCCGTCTGCTGAACCCGGGTTTATTAACTATTGCAGTATAGCATATATATTTTTACTTTTCAACTGTTTTGTAGGCTGTTTCAAAATTTTCTTTCCAATATTTGTACTTTTCGGAAAGAAAGTAATTCTTAGCGCTTACCGCGTCATTCGCAAGCTGCTCCCTCAGTGCGTCTACACTGGGAAATTTATGCTCGTCCCTTATCCAGTTAAAGAAAAAGGTAAGTATAGGCTCGCCGTAAATCACCTTATCAAATCCAAAAAGATTTGTTTCAACAGTCTTGTGCTTCCCGTTTACAGTTGGATTATATCCGACATTTGTCATACCATAATACAGCTTTCCCTCATAAACAGTAGCCGTTGCATATACTCCGTTTGGAGGAAACAGCTTGTCCTCATGGGCAAGTATATTGACTGTGGGAAAACCAAGCTGTCTGCCAAGTCTTTTACCTTCGGCCACATGTCCGTATATATAATACGGCTCAGTGAGCAGACGGTTCGCTCCGTCAACATCCTTATTTACCAAGCACTCTCTTATTTTAGTGCTGCTGACCCTCTCGCCGTTATAAATTACATTTGGTACAAATACGGTTTTTACTCCGTATTCTTCTCCAAGCTTTTCAAGAAGCCTGTAGTCCCCTTTATTCATTCGACCGAACCTGTAGTCATAGCCTACTACAAGAACCTTGCAGTTTAGTTTTTTAAAAACCAGCTCCACTGCAAAATCCTCCGGAGACGTGGAGGCAAACTCTTTATCAAATGGATATTCTATATATGTATCCACTCCCATTTTCTCCACAGCAATTTTCTTTTCCTCTGGAGACATAATGAGTGCATTGTTTTCCCTGTCACCGAAAATAAACATAGGGTGTGGCTTGAATGTAAAAACAACTGATTTAAGATTTTCTTTTTCAGCGTACTCTTTTGTCGTTTCTATCAATCTTCTGTGTCCCATATGCACACCGTCAAAGTTACCCAGGGTAACCGCTGTCGGTCTGCTCTGTTCAATTTCGCTGTTCGTTATATGTTCCATAACAAAATCTCCTTACAACATAAGCCGGACAGGTTTTATAAAAAAGCTGTCCTTATCTTTATCATAGCTGTAGGCATAAATACCGACTAGTTTTTCTTCACTGTCATAGCCAAGAACAGTTTCTCCCTGCTTTGGTTCTCCGCTGCAGGTGAAATATGCACTGTATATTTTTCCGCCGTTATACAGATATTTTGAAGCTTTTTGGCTGACTGTTACTTTTTTGTATCCAACGAGTACATTTTCAGGTGAAATTATAAAATCAGATACCGTGTTGTCCTTTGCGGCACTTTTAAGCTCGTCAAGCTTTACAGCATTCTCAAGTTTAAAATATCCGCTGGCCGTTCTTGTCAGGGCAGACATATAAGCGCCCCAGCCGAGTTTTTTTCCAATATCGCTGCATAAGGTTCTTATATATGTTCCCTTGGAGCAGTCAACATCTATTATTGCCTTATCAGGAGGCATTAATTCAGCAATTTTTATATCAAAAATTTCTATTTTTCTTTCTTTTCTCTCTATTTCCTTGCCTTCTCTTGCAAGTTCATAAAGTTTTTTTCCGTTTACCTTAATAGCAGAATACATCGGAGGCACCTGTGTCTGCACACCTATGAAGCTATTTACAGCGTCTTCAAGGCTGTCGGCACTGAATTTATATTCAAAACGTTCTGTAATCTCTCCGGAAGCGTCCTGTGTTGTAGTCTCAGCTCCAAAAGTTATTTCCGCCCTATAGGATTTTCTTTCAGCCATTATATAGTCTGCCAGCTTTGTTGCAGACCCTATACATACAGGCAGAACTCCCTCCGCATCCGGGTCGAGTGTTCCCGTATGACCAACCTTTTTTATATTAAGCGTCTTTCTGACAACGGCAACAACATCGTGCGAGGTATATCCCTTTTCCTTGTAAATATTGATTACTCCGTCCAAAATTATACCTCCAAGGCATTTTTAAGCTCAGCTATAACCTTCGGCATAATTTCTTCAAAACTGCCGAATATGGTACATCCGCTTGCCCTAACATGACCGCCTCCGCCGAATTTAACAGCTATTTCCGACACGTTTACTGCTTCATTAGACCGCATGCTTACCTTAATTTCACCGGCCTTTTTTTCATAAAAAAACACAGCGGCGTCAACCCCGTCGGTGTTTTTTACATAAGATACGACAGCATCAACATCCTTCGGCTCAGCCCCTACTCGTTTCATTTCTTCTATTGAAAGCATTGATACCGCAAGGCGTCCGTTACATTCCAAATACATATTATCAATAGCCGCTCCAAGTGCTTTAGCCTCCACTATAGAGTGGGAGTAGAACAGCTTTTCCTGTATCTCAGTAAACGGAATATTATATGTCATAAGTTCTCCGGCGATTTTCATCGTGTACGGACTAGTACATGAGTGTTTAAAACAGCCTGTATCAAATATTATTCCGGTATAAATTGCATAGGCTATATTTTTATCTATCTGACACCATCCGTCAAGCAGGCGGTAAATAATTTCACTTGTTGATGACGCCTCAGCGTCAACATAATTATATGTCCCAAAATAGTTATTGCTTATATGGTGGTCAATATTCACTGTACATGTATTTTTAACAAGTGAAGCATTTTTCCCTAGTCTATTGTCATCCCCACAGTCTAAGGAAATGAACAAATCAAAATCCTCATTAGGTTCATCCTGAAGAGCATTTTCCGAATATGGAATTGTTCTGAAGTTCTCCGGTATCTCCTCAAGGAATACCTTTGTTTTCTTGCCAATTTTGTTAAGCGCCATAGCCACGGCGCAACAAGACGCCACGGCGTCGCCATCCGGACTTATATGCCCGGCTATGGCGATACTGCGGCTGTTTTCTATGACCTCACGTATCTGTTCAATACTGTTATTCATAGAGTTCTCCCTCCCCTACGGGCGGCTCTGAACTGATTTTTTCGATAAGCTTTGACATCTTTATTCCGTACTCAACGGAGTCATCAAGTTTAAACGTGAGCTCCGGTGTTATACGCAGATTTATTCTTTCAGCAAGGAGATGGCGTATAAATCCAGACGCACTTTTAAGACCCTTCATTACATTAGCCTTCTCTTCATCGTTACCAAGAACGCTTATAAATACCTTGCAGTATTTGAGGTCCTGGGTTGTCTCAACTCTAAGAACCGAAGTCAATACTCCAATCCTTGGGTCCTTTAACTCTCCTCTAATAATGTTGGCCAGTTCTCTTGTTATCTCATCGTTAACTCTGGTCATTCTGTTATTTTTCTTCATAAAATCACCTGCCGTTTTTTATCTGGGCACCTCAACCATTAAGAAAGCTTCGGCAATGTCGCCCTCTTTCAAATCGTTGAATTTCTTAAATACAAGACCACATTCATAGCCTGTGTTAACTTCCTTAACATCATCCTTAAATCTCTTAAGTGACTCAAGCTCGCCTTCATAAACTACGATGTTATCGCGGAGTATACGTACCTGAGCGTTTCTTACAAACTTTCCGTCCAGTATATAGCTTCCTGCAATTGTACCCACTCCTGAAGCTTTGAAAAGCTGGCGAACCTCTGCATGGCCAATAACCTTTTCCTCATAAACCGGGTCAAGCATACCCTTCATGGCTGCTGTTATATCCTCAATGGCATTGTAAATAACCCTGTAAAGTCTGACATCAACCTTTTCCTCATCGGCAAATGTCTTAGCCGTCGGCTCAGGACGAACGTTAAAGCCTATGATAATGGCGTTTGAAGCTGTCGCAAGCATAACATCAGACTCTGTTATAGCTCCTACACCGCCATGTATAATTCTTATTCTTACTTCTTCATTTGAAAGCTTTTCAAGACTCTGCTTTACTGCCTCTACCGAGCCCTGTACGTCAGCCTTTACAACAATATTAAGCTCCTTCATATTGCCTGACTGTATCTGGCTGAACAAATCGTCAAGCGATACCTTTTGAGGAGTATCCTTGAGCATATCCTTTCTGGACTTTGCAACAACTGATTCGGCAAGCTGGCGGGCCTGTTTCTCGTTAGCTGCAACGTAGAATGTGTCTCCGGCTGCTGGCACCTCTGAAAGGCCAAGAATTTCAACAGGCTTGGAAGGACCTGCTTTTTTAACTCTTCTGCCCTTATCATCCATCATAGCTCTGATTCTTCCGAAAGCTGCACCAGCAACAATAGGGTCGCCTACATTTAAAGTACCCTCCTGTACAAGCACAGTCGCTACCGGACCGCGTCCCTTGTCAAGCTGGGCCTCGATTATAGCTCCCTTTGCGGGCTTGTTTGGATTGGCTTTAAGCTCCTTCATCTCCGCAGTAAGAATAATCATTTCAAGCAGAGTATCTATTCCATCTTTAGTTGAGGCAGAAACAGGTACACAAATCGTTTCACCGCCCCAGTCCTCAGATACAAGTCCGTATTCTACAAGCTCCTGTTTTACTCTATCAGGGTTTGCGGAGGGCTTATCCATTTTGTTTATTGCAACAATAACCTCAACTCCGGCGGCCTTTGCATGGTTTATCGCTTCCACCGTCTGGGGCATAACGCCGTCGTCAGCAGCTACAACAAGAACCGCTATATCTGTTATCTGGGCGCCTCTCATTCTCATGGCTGTAAAAGCCTCATGTCCGGGAGTATCAAGGAATGTTATCGGGCTTCCGTTTATCTGAACGGTGTAAGCACCAATATGCTGTGTAATTCCGCCGGCCTCGTTGCTTGTAACGTGGCTGTGTCTGATTGCGTCAAGAAGCGATGTTTTACCGTGGTCAACATGGCCCATAACAACAACTACTGGAGGACGAGATTCAAGCTTGGATTCATCTTCCTCATCCTGCTTGAAAGCTTCCTCGAATATATCTTTCTCTTTTTCTATTTCAAATATTACATTATATTCTTCGCCTACGGAAACCGCTGTTTCAAAGTCAACTGACTGGTTAATTGCAGCCATTATTCCCTTTTTCATCAGACATTTAACAATTTCCGCGCCTGATTTCCCAATTCTTTCTGCTAATTCCTTAACTGTAATTGTCTCTGGAATTTCCAAAAATCTGATTTCAGGTTCTTCCTCTTTAACAGGCTCAACAACCGGAGGAGGTGCAGGTTTATTATTTTTCTTGTTGTTCTGATTATTTTTATTCTGAAAATTCTTATTTCCTTGATTGTTCCTATTGTTAGAACCGTACTGATTGTTTCTGTTATTCTGGCCGTTTTGATTGTTCTGGCCGCCCCTGTTGTTTTGTCCATTCTGATTATTCTGGCCGCCTCTGTTGTTCTGTGTGTTCTGATTGTTCCTATTGTTCTGGCCATTCTGGTTGTTCTGGCCATTCTGATTGTTCTGGCCGCCTCTGTTGTTCTGGCCATTCTGATTGTTCTGGCCGCTCCTGTTATTTTGGCTGTTTCTGTTGTTCTGATTATTTTGAACGCCTCTGTTATTTGAGCTGTTCTTGTTGTTAACGCCGCTTTCAGCAGCTCTAATATTTTGTTTCGGCTGTTCTTGTCTGGAAGGCTGAGGCTTTCTTTCTTGGCTTCCTGTCTTTATGTCCTTTTTAGGTTCGGATTTCTTATGGACATCTTTTGCAGCATCATTTTTTTGTTCCTGAGCCTTCTCGGAAGTCTTACTTACCTCATTTTTCACAGGAGCTTTACTTTCTTCTTTCTTTTCATCTTTTGAACTCATAAGGTTTTGAACCTTTTTAGCGCATTCCTCATCAACAGATGACATATGGTTATTTACCTCAATACCGAGCTCTTTTAACCTATCTATAAGTTCCTTGTTGCTTATATTTAACTGTTTAGCTATTTCATATACACGTTTCTTAGCCAAATACTCCACCTCCATACCGATGGGATTTATTCACCGATCATATCAATAATTTTCTTAGCAAATCCGCCGTCTTTTATTACAATAACAGACCTTTCATTTTTGCCGATCGCTTTTCCCAATTCAAATTTATCACCATAGATAACTATTTTTTTATTATAATAAGCCGCTGAATCTGCAAATTTCTTTTTTGTATTGTCTGACGCGTTGTCCGCAACAATTATCAGTTCAGCACTCCCGTCCTTTACGGCACTTAAAGCTCCGGTCTCACCCGATGCCAGCTTTGACGCCCTTTGACAAAGTCCAAGGAATTGAAGCAACCTTTTATCCATTCAGCTGTTCCAGCTCCTCTCTGAGCTTGTCATATACTTCCTGAGGAACAGCCGATTTAAACGAACGTTCCAGTCCCTTTGATTTTTTTGCCTTTTCCAGACATTCCACATTGGGGCAAATATAAGCCCCTCTTCCAGCTTTTTTACCAGTGGCGTCTACGGAAAACTCACCTTCATCACTTTTTACAATCCGGATTAACTCCTTCTTGTTTTTCATTTCCTGACACCCGGTACATTTTCTTAACGGAATTTTCCTCTGTTTCATCCGAGTACCTCCCTGCCTCTTTATTCTTCTTCAAGGCTTTCAACATCGTCGATTTCTTCTGAAATTCCATCTTCAAGCTCATCTTCTAACATTTCGTCTTCAAACTCTATTTCTTCATCGTTTTTGACAATGTCATCTTCAGGAAATTCCCCGTCCTCTGTAATAAAGCCGGTCTCCTTGGCCTGTGACTCACTCTTAATGTCTATTCTCCAGCCTGTAAGCTTAGCAGAAAGTCTTGCGTTTTGTCCCTCTTTGCCAATAGCTAATGAAAGCTGATGGTCAGGCACAACTATTCTCGCACTTTGCTCGTCAGGATTAATTGCAACCGCAAGAACCTTTGACGGACTTAATGCTGCGGCAATAAACTCCTTAGGGTCTTCGCTCCAGTTTACAATATCTATTTTCTCGCCGCAAAGCTCATTTACGATTACATTTACCCTATATCCGTTTTGTCCTACGCAGGCACCGACAGCATCTACGTTAGGGTCTTTTGAATACACAGCAATTTTGGTCCTTGAGCCAGCCTCTCTTGCAATACTTTTGATTTCAACCGTGCCATCGAACACTTCTGGCACTTCCTGCTCAAAAAGGCGTTTAACAAGCTCAGGATGAGTTCTTGAAACAAAAATCTGAGGTCCCTTAGTTGTTTGTTTTACTTCAACAACATAAACCTTTATTCTGTCCATAAATTTATACTGCTCGCCTGGTATCTGCTCATTTGGAGCAAGTACCGCATCAATCTTGCCAAGCTGAACTATAACATTTTTCTTTTCATATCTCTGAACTATTCCAATAACTATTTCCTTTTCTTTAGAAATATACTGGTTGAAAAGTATTTCCCTTTCCGCCTCTCTGAATTTCTGCACAACAACCTGTTTTGCTGTCTGGGCTGAAATACGTCCAAAATTCTTTGGCGTTACCACAAAGTCAACAACATCTCCGACCTCGTATATTGGGTTGATTTTCTTCGCTTCTTCAAGGCTTATCTGAAGCTGAGGATCCTCAACCTCTTCAACAACATCTTTTTGTGCGTAGACTTCGATATTTCCTGTCTCTCTGTCCATTACTACCTTTACGTTCTGTGATGATCCGAAATTCTTTTTGCAGGCAGATACGAGGGAAGTCTCAATTGCTTCATATATTACTTCCTCATCAATTCCTTTTTCTTTTACGATTTCCTTCAAAGCCTCCATAAATTCGGCACTGTCCATTTTTTCTTAATCCTCCTTACTGTTACCCTTAAAAAATCACAGCAAGCCTCACGCTTGCGACATCTTTTTTAGCAA
Organism: uncultured Eubacteriales bacterium; assembly: GCA_900546215.1. Lineage (GTDB taxonomy): Bacteria > Bacillota > Clostridia > Lachnospirales > Anaerotignaceae > Metalachnospira. The sequence continues at coordinate 27,434 of URCD01000015.1, forward strand.
ATGATACTTCCTTTTCCTCTGTCTCAATTGTTACTGTCCCGTCATCGTCATATGCTTTAAGCCTGCCGGTGTACTCCTTGGAGCCCTCAAACGGCTTATAAAGCTTAATGTCTATTACCTCACCGTTAAATTTAATGAAATCTTCTTTTCTTTTAAGGGGTCTGTCGATACCCGGAGAGCTGATTTCAAGGAAATAAGCCTGCTCTATAGGGTCATTCTCATCAAGTATTTTTTCAAGGGCCTTGCTTATCAACTCGCAATCGTCAATGCTGACTCCCCCCTCTTTATCAACAAAAACTCTCAGGTACCAGTTAGGGCCTTCCTTAACAAATTCAACATCAACAATCTCATACCCCATATCTTCCACAACAGGCCTGAGCATTGTTTCCAACTTTTTTTCAGTGCTTACTGATCCGGACATTTTCCGACCTCCTTTATACATGTTCTAAGCAAAAGCAAAGAGTAGGTTTTCACCTACTCTTCTCACCAACGCCTATAATTTACGTATATAGTATAACATTGCATATGTATAAATGCAAGTCTTTTTTGATAAAGCCTGTAATTCTGCTCTTTTTAGGATTTTAAAACTAAGACCTGTATAATAAATTGCCTTCTTTGTCATATATATCGGCAGATTTATACATATTATCATTATTATCGACAACATTTCCGTTTGAGTCAAGTTCATACCTGTCAAGCCTGCTTACATATACAAGCCCACTTTCGTCCTCTATGGCTAAATAAAGCTCATATGTACTTCCCTTTGGAACATCAAGCACCTTTGAAATTTCATAGTATCCATGTGTATAGTATTCGTTTGTATTATCGAACTTCATATCAATACTTTCTTTATTCTCAACCTTGCCGTCCAGCTTTTCGACGATTAAGGTTTTTGTAATCTTTGACAGCGGCGCGTTTATATCAACTTCTATCGTACCGGACATATCATATCCGTTTCCGTGGTGCCAAGACCCGCTTAAAAATGCATCTACAGTAGGAATAAACTCATATACAGGAGAAAAATACCAATCCAGACTTTCTGTTTTAATTATTCCGTCCTCGGTAAATACAGCTTTAGATACCGTACTGTCTTCAAAAATCGGCACTTTAGTATCTAGTACGAAGTCTCCGTTTAGAAGTGTCATTTCATATCTGTTTTCATTAATATAAACAGACACTTCAGTTTTATCCGGAGAATATTGCTTGGGTGTAATATGGATACGCATATTTACTAAACCATTTTCAACGTCAAGCTCTTCATAATCATATCCGCTCGCAGTAATAAGGCTTGCCTCGTTCTTTAATTTACTGTCAATGTTTGAATAAATATCAATTACCGATGAATTTACAGTGGAAATCTGTCCGCTTAATGATGACCTTAGTACTTCTATCTCATTTTTAAGTCCGTTAATTTGAAATAGGCATATTACTGCAATCAAACAAGAAACCGTCGAAATAATTGTCTGATAATTTTTCTTCATATATAACACCGCCTCCCATTATGATTATCATACCATAAATACCGCAATGGGAAAATAAAGAAAGTCTTAATAAACAGAAACCGCAGAGTAAATATCTCTGCGGAGTCCATTTTTATCTGTATATAATTTCGTTTCTCTTTGGTCCGTTTGATACTATAGTGATAGGGAAACCGATTTCCTTCTCTATAAACTCCACATAGTTTCTGGCTTCAACGGGGAGTTCCTCATAGTTGGTTATTCCTCTTATATCACACTTCCATCCAGGAAGATATTTAAGAACAGGCTTAGCCTTTTCAAGCAGAGGAGTAACAGGGAAGGTCTTTGTAACCTTTCCGTCTATTTCATATCCTACGCATACCGCTATTTCATCAAGATACCCAAGAACGTCAATTGCCGTAAACGCTACGTCAGTAGTACCCTGAAGCATACATCCATAACGGGTTGCAACACAGTCAAACCATCCCATTCTTCTGGGTCTTCCTGTTGTCGCGCCGAATTCACCGGCGTCTCCGCCCCTTACTCTAAGCTCCTGCGCTTCATCACCAAATATTTCGCTTACAAACGCTCCTGCACCTACTGAGCTGGAATAAGCTTTTGCAACAGTAATTACTTTTTCAATCTTATGAGGAGGAAGTCCTGCGCCAACAGCCCCAAATCCAGCGAGGGTTGACGATGAAGTAGTCATAGGATAAATACCATGGTCAGGGTCCTTAAGGGCGCCAAGCTGCCCTTCAAGCAATATATTTTTGCCTTCCTTAACTGCGTTAAACAAATATTCCTCAGTATTTGCTACATAAGGCTCAACTATATCCCTGTATGCTATTACCTCATCAAATATTTTTTCAGGGTCAAGCTTAGGCATGTGATAAAGATTTTCTAACAGAACATTTTTTATATCACATGCATTCTGAATTCTCTCTCTAAGAATTTCAGGATAGAACAAATCACATATCTGAATGCCTGTTTTGGCATATTTATCTGAATAAAATGGTGCAATACCGCTCTTTGTGGAACCAAACTGTTTATTGGCAAGTCTTGCCTCTTCATATGTATCAAAATCAACATGATAAGGCATAAGTATCTGAACTCTGTCGGAAATCATTATTTTAGGCTCTTTAATTCCGCTTTCCTTTATATAGTTCAGTTCTTTAACAAAATAAGGAATATTGAAAGCCACACCAGTTCCGATTATATTTACCGTATTTTCGTTAAAAACGCCTGAAGGCATCTGATGTAATGCAAATTTGCCGTAGTCGTTAATAATTGTGTGACCTGCATTGCTGCCTCCCTGAAACCTGATAACTATATCAGCATCAGCCGCAAGCATATCCGTTATTTTGCCTTTACCCTCGTCGCCCCAGTTGGCGCCTACAATTGCTTTGATCATGTTGACCACTCCCGTTTGATATATAATAATAAAATCAACTTACGTCTTATTATAAGCTATACTTATACCAAAAGTAAAATAAGTATTTTTTATATTGTCTATAAACAAAGCAAATAAAGCATAAAAATAAGGGCAGTATATCTGCCCTTATTTCTCTTTATACTCTTACCGCTTCTCCGTTTTCATTTATCAAGGCTTTGTTTGCTTCAAGAATAGGATTAACACAGCCGTTTATAAACTCTTCAGTCTGTTCAGGAGCTCTGCCGACGAAATTCTTAGGTTCCATAATCGCGTTCAGCTCCTCAATCGTAAGCCCAAACATCGGGTCAGATGCAATGCGTTCAAGAAGGTCATTCTTCTTTCCTTCCATCTTAACAGTTCTGCCGGCTTCCATTGAGTGCTGGCGTATTCTTTCGTGCAGTTCCTGTCTGTCTCCACCCTTCTTTACCGCATCCATCATAATATTTTCGGTGGCCATGAAAGGAAGCTCATTCATAAGATGCTGTTCTATAACCTTAGGATATACAACTAATCCGTCAACAACGTTTCTATAAAGTATAAGCACGGCGTCTATACACAGAAAAGCTTCCGGCACAGAAATTCTCTTATTGGCAGAGTCGTCAAGAGTTCTTTCAAACCACTGTGTTGAAGCAGTTACAGCAGGATTTATTGCGTCTGCTATTACATATCTTGACAATGAGCCTATTCTCTCACTTCTCATTGGATTTCTTTTGTAGGCCATAGCAGACGAACCAATCTGATTTTTCTCAAATGGTTCCTCTATCTCTTTAAGATGCTGCAGCAGCCTTATATCGTTGCTGAATTTATAGGCGCTCTGGGCTATTCCTGCAAGTACATTAAGCACCTGTGAATCAAGCTTTCTGGGATATGTCTGTCCAGAAACCTTGAAATAATCCTTAAATCCCATTTTTTCAGTAATTTTTTTGTCCAGTTCTCGGCATTTTTCATGGTCTCCCTCGAAAAGCTCCAAAAAGCTGGCCTGTGTTCCGGTTGTACCCTTTGAACCAAGAAGCTTAGCCTTTTCAATCTGATAATCGAGGTCCTCAAGGTCCATAGTAAGATCCTGAAGCCACAATGTGGCTCTTTTCCCTACTGTTGTCGTCTGCGCAGCCTGAAAGTGTGTAAACCCAAGCGTAGGCATGTCTTTATATTTCATTGCAAATTTTGAAAGCTCATTTATCACATTAACAAGACGCTTTTTAACTAGCTTCATTGCCTCAGTCATAATAATTATATCTGTATTATCTCCTACATAACAGCTTGTAGCGCCAAGATGTATTATAGGCTTTGCTAAAGGGGCCTGAAGTCCATATGCATAAACATGGCTCATAACGTCATGGCGTACTTCTTTCTCCCTTGCCTCAGCCTCTGAATAATTTATATCATAAATATGCTCCTTCATCTGGGATATCTGTTCGTCAGAAATATCCAATCCAAGCTCCTGTTCTGTTTCAGCCAGAGCTATCCACAGTTTTCTCCATGTAGAAAACTTATAGTCTGATGAAAAAAGGTATGACATCTCGTCACTTGCGTATCTTAGGTTTAAAGGACTTTCGTATTTATTCTTCATTTTTTGGCTCCTTAAAATACTTATGTAATCTTATGTTTTTCCATGCACGGGCATAAATCCGCATTTATGCCTCTGCATAAACCATTAGTATATTAACATATTTTCCAAAACTATTACAATACCTAGATAAAATTATTTATATGATAAAAAACCCCGATACCGGAGTATCGGGGTAAATGAGCGATTAAAGAGTCTCTACTAAAGCCTGGATTCTTGTAGCTGCCTGCTCGAATGAGTTAGCCTGCTGTTCAATTTCAATCTTAAGATTCTTGATTCCAAGTTCTGTAAATTTCTTAAGGTAAATAGGATAATCGAATTCTTCGGGCTCACAGAACTTCATCTGGCAAAGGATAACTGCATCTGCTTTTGATTCGTTAACCATGTCAACAAGCATCTGTGTTCTGCCTTTAGCACGGTCTGTAAGAAGTGAGCAGCCGTACATATTCTTTGTCCACTGCATAGCAAGTCTTTCAAGTACTGTGCCGCCTTCTGTAGGAACGTCAGCTCTGAACTGTCTGCTTTCCTGAGCAAGGTCATCAGCAACAACAGCAACTTTGTTGTTAATAAGAACCTGAAGTAATTCATCGGGCTCAGCTAAGATACCTGTAAGGATAACTTTCTTGCCATCCCAAGGCTGAACGGGTGTAGCCTTTAATTCAGCCATGATTTCTTTTACAGCTGCTGTATGTTTAGCTTTGTCCATGAAGAAGCCAGCTTTGATAATAGCATGACGTTTGATAGGATCTACAACCTGAGGATAATCTGCAGCAACTTTGCAGAACTCTCTCATTGTTGCACGATGCTCATTGTAAACAGCAATTGCTTTATCAATAGCTTCGTCTGTAATCTTTTCGCCAAAGATTTCTTCAAGTCTTTCTTTAACGATTTCATATTCTTTTGCAAGGAACTTTGTTGAACCCTCAACTACTACGTTCTGAGGATGTACAAACTGGATTGAAGGGCATTTGCCTTTCCATTTCTGTCCCATACATTTAAGTGTATCACAAGGAGCTGAGAAAATAACTGCTTCAAGGTCGTCATAAACGCCGTTGCACTCAAGCTCCATAACTGACTGCATTATAGAACAAGCAAATGCAGGAAGATATGCACGTGCTTTAGAAATTTCTACCTGTCCGCCCCAGCAGCCGATGGGTAAACGACCTGCTGCATAAACAAGTTCTTCGGGTGTATATACGGGAACCATACCTACAGCACCTTTACCTGTTTCTGCTTTGTAGTCGTCCATAGCTTTCTTGGGATTGCTCGCAATTGCCTGTAATTCGCTGATTAATGTATCAATTTTACTCATTATAAACCCCTCCTTAGTTTGCTGATGCCTGTGCATTCTGTTCCATAATCTCAGCTAAAGCCTGAACACGTGTCTCGTACTGAGCGGGTGAGAATGCTCTAGGGTCTGCCTGGTCGCCATCGAAGCTTACATAAGGTACGCCTGTTCTTTCCTTAACAAGCTCAGCTTCTTCAACATTAAGGAAGTCCATAAGTTTGCAGCTTCTGTTAAGATGGTATAAAGCACCATTACAATGTGTACTCTCAATTGCTGTACTGATGACGTCAACCTTGTTTGCAAGGTTTGTGTTTGAATACATCTTTGAGTATCCTTCTGCCATTCCTTCAAGGTCGCCAACTTCATAATGGATTGACCATGCACCGGGGTATGTAGAACCAACCATATTTGCTCCAAGAGCTTTAAGGGGTTTAGATGTAGCGCCAAGATAAGGCCATACTGCGATACCTTCCCATAATACACGGAAGTTTTCTTTTTCACCCTTGAATGTTGATGTTCCGTTCTTTACATGCTCTGAAAGTTCTTCATAAAGTCTGTTGAATGTAACTTCTGTGTCATGTTTTGATCTTGCACAAACGATAAGTCCCATGTAGTTGAACATATCAAATCCGTTCATAGGTGAAGGAGTATGTGCGCACATAGCCATAGCTCTGTCCCAAGCTGCAACTGAACGCTGTGTCTGCTCCTGAACTTTTACGAATTTCTCATAGTCAAAAGGTTTGCCGCAAACATCTTCAAGCTGTTTGATGCAGTACTTGAACTGATCAACCATGTACTCTTTAGCATGTTTTGAAACCGGCATAATGTGGTTGTAGGGAACATCGATTACTATGTAAGGGATATCAAGCTCTACTGCAAGGTTTTCATACCATTTAAGGAGTGTATTACAGATGTTGTTACATGTGATTACAAGGTCGGGAAGGGGCATTCTGGGTGCAGGACAGTCTGCAAGAGCCTGAGGTGTAACGCCAGTTCTAGCTTCTTCTTTAAGGAGTTCCATGTAACCTAGGTTAACTCTTGAATAAGCGCAAAGGTCAACATCATAACCTTTACCTTCTGCTATATTAATAATTGTTTCAGCATATTTCTTTGCACTGATAGCTGCTGCATGGTTTTCAGGATAAAGCATAATTATATCCATAACCTC
>URCD01000016.1 GCA_900546215.1 uncultured Eubacteriales bacterium
GAAAAGCGAAGGCTTTTTTGATTTCTCATAAAGGAATGAAGCATATTGGATACATTAAAGGAAAGACTTGGCGAACTGTTTAAAAACAGGCTGTTTGTTCTGCTTTTTATAGTTGCTGTTATATTTATAGTACTTGTAGGCAGGCTTTTTTATATGCAGATAGTAACGGGTGAGGAAGCAGACGCCAGCCTGACGGCAAGTGTTACAAGGGAGGTTACAATTCCTGCCGCGAGAGGAAATATATATGACAGATATGGAAGACCCTTAGCTACGAATGAGGCGGCTTTTTCTGTAGAGATAGATGACAGTATAACGGTGGATTATGCTGATTTTGACTCACAGGTTGTATCTTTATATGAAAAGCTTAATGAGAATGGATACTCGGTTGCGGATGATCTGCCTGTTACAAGCGGCTTGCCATGCGAGTTTACAATTTCAGGTGATGATTTAACTGAATGGAAGACTGATATAGGACTTACGAGAAAACAGATGGATTATACCGCTGAGGAAACCATGAATTATCTTTATTCAGCCTATGGTATAGAAAACTCTGATTTTAGTGAACGCGAAAAAAGGGAGATTATATCCCTGGGCCTCAATATAACAGATAAGAATATAATGATTGCAAACTTGATACTAATTATTGAGTCTAACGGAGGCGAAATTGTTGACGAGCTTCCTATATCTGAGGAGCAGCCGTACTATTTTATAATAGAGGATGAGGATGAAATCGCAAGATGGAAGGCCGATGTTTCAATGGAGAAGGAGGAGCTTGAATATGATGCCGGACAGTCAATGGAGTATCTTATAGATCTTTTTGGCATACCTGAAAATATATCACCTTCTATGCAGAGAAAGCTGGCGACGGTCAGATACTCGATTTATCTCCAGCGTTTTAAAAAATATCAGCCGGTTACGGTAGCAAGACAAATAAACGATAAAATAATAGCGGCTGTTAAGGAAAACCTGGATATATTTCCGGGCGTATCCATAGAAACCGAGTCCATGAGGATATATGACAACGGGGCAATATTCTCAAATATTATCGGCTATATAAGACAAATATCTGATACTGAGCTTGAAACCTACAGTGAGTACGGATACACCTCCGGTGATATTATAGGAAAAACCGGAATGGAAAAATATATGGAGCTTGAACTCAACGGCCAGGATGGCACAATGATGGTTGAGGTTGACAATATGGGACGTAAAATAAGCACGCTGGAGACGAAGGCGCCGGTTTCCGGCAAAGATGTTTTTCTTACCATAGACAAGGATTTGCAGATTGCGGCGTACAACTACCTTGAGGACTCTCTGGCTCAGGCTATAATTACAAGGCTTACCTCAGAGGAGGAAAGGGATGTGCCCGTTACCATGAAAGGTCTTTTTACTTCCATGATTGACGGCAACAGTATATCTGTCAATGATATAATGAAGTCGGAGGACGGTTACCAGCTTGTTCTTAAAAATCTTATACTAGCCTATGACAAGGATATTGATATAACGGATACGGAACAGAAAACCGCGGCGAAGCAGGTGCTTACGCAGGCTGTGGACAACGGCACAATTTCATACTCTACAATGATATTTGTAATGCTTGAGCAGGGAATAATAACTGCTGATGACAATTACAGGGCCAGGATAGTTTCAGGTGAGCTTACACCGTTTAACGTAATAATAGATAAACTGCAGTCTGGGGATTTAACGCCGGCTGAAACAAAGCTTGACCCTTGTACCGGTTCTGTGGTTGTTTCGGATGTAAATTCGGGTGACGTGCTCGCAATTGTAACATACCCGGCCTACGATAATAACGAGCTTGTAAATACTTTTAACAACGAGTATTATAATAAACTACTGGAGGACCCGACAACGCCCCTTGTTAACAGGCCGCTTATGCAGAAAAAGGCGCCGGGCTCCACGTTAAAAATGGTGACGGCTATAGCCGGCCTTGAAAGTGGGGTAATAAACACAACAACAGAGGTTAAGGACGAAGGCCTTTTCACCAAAGCGGGAACGCCGTATGCAAGATGTATGATATACTCATTAAACGGCTCAAATCATGGCTATGTCAACGTTTCAGAGGCGCTTGAGGTGTCATGCAACTATTTCTTCTATGATGTGGGCTATCTCCTTGGAAATGAAACTGACGACCCCACAAGCCTTAAGGGAATCACTGTGCTTGACGAATATTATGATGCGTTTGGACTTAATTCTCCAACCGGAATGGAAATCGGAGAAAACGCTCCGTCCATGGCGTCTCCTTCATATAAGGAAGAAATTATAAAATGGCAGAATCCTGAGGCAACTACCAGCCAGACCAGGTGGACCTCGGGTGATACAATACGTGCGGCAATCGGGCAGTCTGTAAACAGCTTCTCGGCTGCAAGCATGAATAAATATATTGCAACACTGGCAAACGGAGGCACCAGGTATAAAATGCATCTCCTTGACAAGGTAAAAAGCTCCGACGGTTCGGTTACAGAGGAAGTAGAGGAAACGGTTGAGAATGTAATGGACATTAAGCCGGAAAACCTTGAGGCTGTATATGAGGGAATGAGACTGGTTACACAGGGAACCAAGGGAACCCTCAGAACGGTTTTCAAGGATTTCCCTATTGATGTAGCAGCGAAATCAGGAACCGCCGAGGAAAATAAAAACAACAGCTCCCATGTATGGTTTGTAGGTTTCGCGCCCTATGACGACCCGCAGATAGCTGTTACTGTTATGATACCATTCGGAGATGTATCAGGCTCTCCGGCCGCTGTAACGGCTAAAAACATTATAGCCGAATATATGGGGCTCAACTATGAATCCTCCAGCGGATATATGGAAAACTATTTAACTGAATAAAGGGAAAATATTCCCATGAACCTTGAAAACATAATATCCAGCTCCAACAGATGAAAATTTTGTAAAAAAATAGAATTATTTGCTTATAAAATAAGCTGTTACTCATGTATATTTTTGCTAGAATACAAATAAGCTAATTATTTTGCACGAAATACAGTGCGGAAATTGTTCTTTTGCTAGGAGGATAACACATGAGTGAAGTAATAGTTGTAACAAGCGGAAAAGGCGGCGTAGGAAAAACTACAACTTCTGCCAATATAGGATGCGGACTTGCACTTGCCGGAAAAAAGGTTGTTCTGGTTGACTCTGACATCGGACTTCGTAATCTTGATGTTGTTATGGGACTTGAGAACAGAATAGTATATGACCTTGTTGACGTAATAGAGGGTTCATGCAGGCTTAAACAGGCGCTTATTAAGGATAAGAGATATCCGGGCCTGTTTCTGCTTCCCGCTGCGCAGACAAGGGATAAAAACGCTGTGTCTCCCGAACAGATGAAAAAGCTTTGCCAGAATATAAAGGATATGGGCTTTGAGTACATAATAATTGACTGCCCGGCCGGTATTGAGCAGGGCTTCAAAAACGCTATAGCAGGCGCTGACAGAGCGGTTGTAGTGACAACACCGGAGGTAAGTGCCGTAAGAGACGCTGACAGAATAATAGGCCTGCTTGAGGCCAACGGCATTAATAATCCGGGTCTTATTGTAAACCGTGTAAAAATAGACATGGTTAAAAGAGGCGATATGATGTCAGTGGAGGACGTAAGGGAAATTCTTTCGGTTGACGTGCTTGGTGTTGTTCCGGATGACGAGGTTATAGTGGTTACCACCAATAAGGGTGAGCCTGCTGTTGCCGATGAATATTCAAAGGCAGGCAGGGCCTACAGGAATATAACCTCAAGAATCTTGGGCGAGGAAGTTCCTCTCATGGATTTAGATGAAAATGAGGGCTTTTTCGGTAAGCTTAAAAAAATGTTTGCTCGCTGATTGACTGTTCTGTTAAGGATGTGGATGTTATGGATATTCTCGGTTTATTGAAAAATACTGCTGCCCGGAGCGGCGGTGTCGCCAAGGACAGGCTTAAGCTTGTGCTTGTTCACGACAGAGTCGGCTGCTCCTATACGGTGCTAGAAATGCTTAAAACAGATATACTTAATGTCATTTCCGAATATATGGAAATAGACGAGGACGAGCTTGACATAAGACTTACCCATATAAAAGAGTCTGCCGGAGAGGTTCCTGTGCTTTATGCCAATATTCCCATAAGGAGTATGCATATGGCTAAAAGCAGTTAAGTATACTTGCAGTCCACCCAAGCGGGAGACTGTGCTAAATGGAAAAAAGGGCGCGTAATGTTTTTCATTATGCGCCCTTTTATTATTAGGAGACTTAATATATGATAAATATTAACAAAACTAAACTGCGAAACCTTGATAAATGGCTTATAGCCGCGGTTTGCGTTCTTACGGTTTTCGGTATAATATGCATTGGCAGCGCACTGCATGTCAATCTTGGGGAGGATCCGTCAAGCTACTATTCACAAATGATGTTTTTTGTAAGCGGAATTGTGATTATGCTGGCTGTGGCCTTATTGGACCTTGACTATTTTTCGCGGTTTGACGTACTTCTTTATCTGTTTAATATACTCCTGCTTGTAGCTGTTATACTTGTAGGCTCAAGCTCGAATAATGCGGTAAGATGGATTAGAATTGGCCCCATCAGACTGCAGCCGTCGGAATTTTCAAAGGTAATATTGATTTTCTGTATGGCGAATTTTATTGACAAAAAAAAGGATTCGATTAATAATATAAGTGTCTTGGTGCGCTTATGCTTACTTGTGCTTGTTCCTGTAGCGCTTGTATTTGTTCAGCCTGCACTGTCTGCCAGTTTAGTTATTCTGTTTATATTCTGCATACAGATGTTTTCGGCTGAAATGGATTATAAGCTTATAGGAAAGGTGCTTTTAGTTGTAGTTCCTATTGCGGCGGTTGTAATATTGGATTCTATTAGGGAAGACCCTATTTTTATTGATAAGATACTTAGGCCTTATATGATAACCCGTATAAAGGACCTTGTCGTTCAAGACCCGGGATCGGATACTTACTATCAGACATTGAAATCTATAAGCGCCATATCGAGCGGCCAGCTTACGGGAAAGGGATTGTATCAGGGCACGCTTAATCAGCTCTCCTATCTTCCTGAGCCGCAGAATGACTTTATTTTTTCCGTAATTGGTGAAGAATTTGGTTTTATTGGATGTTTGTTTGTTTTAGCCTTATTGTTTTTTATTATATTAAGATGCATTCTAATAGCAATGGAGGCAAGGGAAATGAAAGAGAGGCTCATAGCGGCAGGTGTGGCCGGTATGCTAATCTTTCAAACGTTTGTAAATGTAGGCGTAGCTACTGGTATTATGCCAAATACCGGTATGTCTTTGCCGTTTGTCAGCTACGGAGGCAGTTCGCTTTGGACGAATATGGCGGCAATTGGATTGGTTTTGAATATCGGCCTTCGTCGTTCAAGAACGCTTTTTGAGGGGGAATATTAATGAATATAGCACTTATTGCACATGATAATAAGAAAAAACTGATGGAGAACCTGTGTATTGCTTACAGGCATATCCTCATTAAACATAATTTGTATGCCACAGGAGGGACAGGAAGGCTTGTGGAGGAAATGGCAAACCTTACAGTTCATAAATATCTTGCGGGACATCTGGGCGGCGAGCAGCAGCTTGGGGCACAGGTCGCTAATAACGACATTGACCTGGTCATATTCCTGAGAGACCCTGTTTCACCAAAGAGCTATGAGCCTGATATTAATAGTATTTTACGTCTTTGCGACGTCCATAATATACCTCTTGCAAGCAACCTGGCAACAGCGGAAATACTGCTTCTTGCCCTTGACAGAGGAGACTTGGACTGGAGGAACATGGTTTAATGAGCCCGCTTTTTAAGGTGCTTGCCATTTATTATGCCATAATTAATATTGTTCTTATTATTCTAATGGGCGTTGATAAGGTTAAGGCCAAAAGAAACGAGTGGCGTATAAAGGAAGCAACGCTGTTTAGCGCGGCACTTCTTGGCGGCGGTATCGGCGGTTTTATAGGAATGAAGCTTTTTCACCATAAAACAAAGAAATGGTATTTTTATGCGGTTTTTGCCGCTGAAATAATACTGCATATCGTCCTTTTATGGTGCGTGAAGTCCAGATTATAAAAGGTTTTCCGCAGGAGATATTCTCGTGCGGATTTCTTGTGTTAATGCGGAAAAATAAGATTTAAATAAAGACCGGAGGGCTATCTATGAATGTAAAAAGTAATGTTGATGTTGCCATAATTGGCGGCGGTATCGGCGGTATTATGACTGCCTACAGGCTTCTTGAGAAGCATCCTGAGCTTAAGGTGACGGTAATTGAGAGAGGGCATGAAATAGAAAAAAGGGTCTGTCCTATGCTGACAAAGAAGACGGATCACTGTGTTAAATGCGCAACATGCGCCATTATGGAAGGAATGGCTGGGGCCGGTGCGTTTTCAGACGGAAAATATGTTATTTCTACGGAATACGGCGGCTGGCTGACCGAATTTCTTGAGCCTGAAACTGTTATTGACTATATCGAACAGGCTGACAAGATACTTGTCAAATTTGGAGCTACAACTGAAAGATTTATGCCTAATAACGAGCTTAAACTGGAATGTCTCAAGCACGACCTTCACATGTCTCAGGCACAGCTTAAACATTTGGGTACTGACAGCAACTTCGATACAATGAGAAGGCTTATCAATGACCTTAAGGATAGATGCGATATAATTACTGATACTGAGGTGACCGGTGTCGATAAAGATACAAGAACGATTACAATGGTTAATAAAGGCGTTGAGTACCATACAGAGGCAAAATACATAATTTTCGCAGTGGGCAGATTTGGCAGCAGATTTTTTGCGAAATGGTGCCAGGAGCACGACGTTGAGCTTAAAAATAACCAGGTGGATATCGGAGTCCGTGTGGAGCTTCCAGCTATTGTATGGGACAACTTCTCCAAAAAGATATATGAGCCTAAAATTTGGTATAGAAGCAAAAAGTATGGAGATACAACAAGAATGTTCTGCTTCAATGAAAGGGGAGGCGTTGTTACGGAAAATACAGACGGCGTGCTCACAGTAAACGGACATTCTTACAGAGACGCGGCAAGAAAAACAGAAAATTCAAATTTTGCCCTGCTTTCAACAATCAGATTTACACAGCCGTTTAACGACCCCATAAGCTACGCCAGAAATGTGGCAAGCCTTGCTAACCTTATTGCAGGCGGCGGAGTGCTGGTACAGAGACTGGGAGACCTTGAAAACGGCAGGAGAACAGAATATAAACGTCTTGCGCAGTCTACTACAAGACCGACAATGCAGGCTGTACCCGGCGATTTAAGCCTTTGCATGCCCAAAAGACAGCTGGACAATATTATAGAGACACTTCATGCGCTTGACAATATCGCTCCCGGCACTGCCAACTATGATACTCTTCTTTACGGCGTTGAGTGCAAATACTATTCCGCAAGGCCGCAGACGGAGGACTTTGAAATAAAAGGCTGCGAGGATATTTATGCAATAGGCGACGGCGCAGGATTTACGCGCTCGCTTTCACAGGCAGCGGCAAACGGATTATATGTGGCAGACAAGATTTCATCAAAAGAAGACTGATTTGAGGTTAGACTATGAGGTTATATCCCGACATGTATATCAAATCCATAGAGTATCTTCCGCTAAAGGAACTGAAACACAGGGGGATAAAGGCGCTGGTATTTGATATTGACAACACGATTTCTCCCTATGATGTAGCCGAGCCTGATGACTGGGCCCTTGGGATACTTAACAAAATAAAAAGTGAAGGCTTCAAAATTTGCCTTTTATCTAATAACAATGAGGAAAGAATTAGGATATTTAACAGAAAAATAGGTGCCTACGCATATTGGAAGGCAGGAAAACCGGGAATAAAAACCCTTAAAAAGGCTATGACAGATATGGGTACGGATATAAGCTCTACGGCCATTGTCGGAGACCAGGTTTTTACAGACGTTTGGTGCGGTCATAATGCCGGCATGCTTTCAATAATGACAGCGCCTATATGCGGCAGGGATCAATTTGTAACAAAGATTAAAAGGCCGCTTGAAAAGATAGTAATGGCGTTTTATTTCAGGAGGAAAAGGAAAAATGTGTGTTGATATGGTGAACGGAAAAACAGAGGTTTACGGTATAATCGGTAATCCCGTGGAAAAATCCTTTTCTCCTGTGCTTCAAAATACCATTGCCAGAGAGCTTGGCTTTAACTTGGCGTATGTCCCTTTTAAGGTTGAAAGGGGCAGTGTAAATACGGCGGTCCGCGGAGGAGAGGCTCTTGGAATAAAGGGATTTAATGTTACGGTACCACACAAAATTGAAGTGATGGACGCGCTTTGCGGCATTGACCCTGTGGCTGAACATATAGGGGCGGTAAATACGCTTAAGCTTACTGACAACGGATATGTCGGATATAACACTGATATAATCGGACTTAAAAAATGTTTGGAAGCTAGAAAAATTAAAATCGAAGGAAAGACAGTTGTTTTGGCAGGCGCGGGCGGCGCGGCAAATTCTGCGGCAATGCTTGCTGGTGAAGAAAAGGCAGGACAACTTATAATAGTCAACAGAACAGCAAAAAAAGCTGAAAATCTTGCTGAAAGGGTAAGAAAATACTATCCTATAAACGTAAAGGTAATGGATTACTGCTCAATAACAAATATTGAAAATCCCGATATATTTATACAGACTACGTCAGTCGGAATGGGAAACGATATAGACGGAACGCCGGTAAGCAATCCGCAATTTTTTGACAATGTAAAAATTGTAGTTGATATTATTTATACTCCTTGGGAAACAAGGCTGATGAGGGAAGCCGCCGAGCACGGCGCACAAACCGTTAACGGCTTTGACATGCTTTTTTATCAGGGACTGGCTTCCTTTGAAATTTGGCACGATATAAAAGTCGACAGTAAAAGGGCTGAAGCGCTGAAAAATGAGCTTTCAAAATTTTACCTGGGGAGGTAAGCCTATGCAGAAAGGAAATTTAGTCCTTATTGGCTTTATGGGCTGCGGCAAAACTACTATAGGCAAAAATTTATCTAAGCTTACCGGCTATAATTTCATTGATATGGACTATGAAATTGAAAAAAGGGCGGGTATGAAGATAAACGCTATATTTGAAAAGTATGGGGAGCAGGCGTTCAGAAATATGGAGTCTGAGCTTTGTGCTGAGCTGTCTAAGGCAGACGGCTGTATAATCGCAACAGGCGGCGGAGTTGTTAAAAGCGACAGCAATATTGAAATGCTTAAGAGAAACAGCACCGTATTATACATAAAGGCATCCCCGGAGCAGATTTACAGAAACTTAAAAAAGGATAAATCCAGACCTCTTTTAAATGTCGACAATAAAATGCAGAGAATAATTGAGCTTATGGAAGAGAGAAAACCGCTTTATGATAAAAGGAGCGATATAACGGTTGAAATAACGGGATTAAATTCGCAGGAAGCGGCAAAAATGATTAAGGATATTCTTGAAGGGAAGAATATGTTATGAAGAAAATTTGTGTAATTCACGGCCCTAATATAAATTTTACAGGAATACGGGAGAGGGGCGTATACGGTACGCTTGCCTTTGATGAGATAAACAGTGAAATTAAGAAAAAAGCTGAGGAACTGGGCTTTGAGGCGGATATATTCCAATCGAATTATGAGGGGGCAATTATAGATAAAATTCAGGAATGCTTTGATAGCAAAGATGGAATTATAATAAACCCGGGAGCTTACACGCATTACAGCTATGCTATAAGGGATGCTTTGGCCTCGGTAGATATACCTGTAATTGAAATACATATGTCTAATATTCACAAGAGAGAAGAATTCAGACATACGTCAGTAACAGTGCCTGTATGCGTAGGGCAGCTGTGCGGTTTTGGCTGGAAGGGTTATCTTCTTGCCCTCGAAGCCATGAAAATGCAGCTTGAGTAAAGATATAGGCAAGAAATTGCTGTTGATATAAAAAAATATATTGAAAAATGACAGAAAATAATTTAAACTTATATGAGACTATGTACCAATGCAGGTATATTGATTTTATCGGCCGGAAATTCGGCTTTAATATGAGGAGGAAAAATACACAATGATTTCTGCAGGTGAATTCAGAAACGGCGTTACTATCGAATATGAAGGGGACATTTATATAATCCTTGAGTTCCAGCATGTAAAACCTGGAAAGGGCGCTGCGTTCGTTCGTACAAAAATCAAAAACCTTAAAACAGGCGCTGTGGTTGAAAAAACTTTCAGACCAACTGAAAAAATGCCTAAGGCACATATTGACAGACTTGATATGCAGTACCTTTACAATGACGGGGATCTCTATCATTTCATGAATACTGAAAACTACGATCAGATTGCTGTAAACGCGGCTGACGTAGGCGATACGCTTAAATTTGTAAAAGAGAATGAAATGGTTAAAATTCTTTCATACGAAGGCGATGTATTTGGAATTGAGCCGCCCTTATTCGTTGAGCTTGAGATTACAGAAACTGAACCAGGTTTTGCTGGTAATACAGCTACAGGCGCTACAAAGCCCGCTACTGTTGAAACAGGCGCTCAGGTGCTTGTACCATTATTCATCAATCAGGGTGAGGTTATTAAAATTGATACAAGAACAGGCGAATATCTTGGAAGATCAAACAGCTGATATTTGTAATTTGTGGGGGTGCGTTATGTATCCCCATTTTTGCTCTTAGTAGGAATTGGGAAGATGAGGGGAGGATGCTTTATGAAAGAAATTATGAAAAAAATAGCTTATCTCAAGGGCTTATGTGAAGGCTATGGCTTTGATGAAAGCACTAAGGAAGGCGCTGTGTTTTCAGGTATTCTCGATGTGCTGGACAGCATGGCTGATGTTATTGAGGACGTATGTATCTGCAGCGGGCTTGATGACGACAGCGATGAGGAAGAGTACAGCTATGCCTTTATCTGCCCTAACTGCGGACAGGAATTGGAGGTTGACGAGTACATACTGGACAACGAGGAAGAACTGACATGCCCTGCCTGCGGCAACAAAATTCCTGTTATCAACGAGTTTGCCGATTTTGATGACGAAGAAGATAATTAATTGAAAATATTAGCCGGCCGCATGCTTTTCAGCATGCGGCCTTTTTAAATTATTGGCCTGCCAAATATTTTTTTGCCGCTTTTGGCAGGAAATCAGACAATTTTGCAGTATTAATAATAGTAAGAGCATTTATTTTGCAGTTCTATGATACAGCCGGGGAGGTGGTTTTATATGGAGCTAAGGGAGAAGCAGGAGGAAATAGAGTCAAAAATACTGGGTCCGTTTGCGGCTAAGAGTGTTGACACAAGAGGACGGCTTAAATACGAAGAGAAATGCGATATCCGCACGGACTTTCAAAGGGACAGGGACAGAATAATCCACTGCAAGGCTTTCAGAAGAATGAAGCATAAGACTCAGGTCTTTATTTCCCCGGAGGGAGACCATTACCGCACAAGGCTGACACATACGCTGGAGGTTGCGCAGATTGCCAGAACAATAGCAAGAGCGCTTTCGCTTAATGAGGATCTGACTGAGGCGATTGCGCTTGGTCACGATTTGGGGCATACTCCCTTTGGACATGCGGGAGAGGACACCTTGGACGAGCTGTACAGGGATGGATTCGAGCATAACAGGCAGAGCCTTCGGGTTGTTGACATGATAGAAAAGAACGGACAGGGGCTTAACCTGACGTGGGAGGTACGAGACGGCATACTGAATCACAGGACAAGCTGTAAGCCGTCGACAATGGAGGGTCTTGTTGTAAGGCTTTCTGATAAAATAGCATATACAAACCACGACATAGACGATGCGATAAGGGCCGGAGTTATAAAGGATATTCCAGAGGATTTCAAAACGGTGCTGGGCGATACGTCAAGCTCACGAATAAACGCCATGATTAGAGACACGATATCGAACAGCGAAGGAATACGGGACATTAAAATGAGCCAAGACATGAAAAACACCCTCGGCGGCCTCAGAGAATTTATGTTTAAGACGGTATATCTCAGCGACCATGCCGTTAAGGAAAAGGAAAAAGTCAGGACAATGATTTCTCATTTATACAATTATTACATAGATAACCCTGAACAGATGGATGAGGAATTTATACAGTTAATAAAGAATGGAGAGCATAAGGACACGGTTGTATGCGATTATATAGCATGTATGACAGACAGATTTGCGATAGCTACATTTAAAAGTCTTTTTATACCAAGTTCTTGGAGTATTTATTAAGATTAAAGGAGATATTTAATAATAAGAGCACAAATAGAGGCTTTTCTTTTGGGAAAGTATACAAACATTAAGATTTGGGCAGGATTTTGACGCGGGATGTCGAATTTATTAAAAGCAGAACAGGTGGTAATGAAAAATGTTTTATCCTCAGGAGCTTATTGATGAAATAAGACTGCAAAACGATATAGTAAGCGTCATCTCCGAATATATTACGCTTAAACCGAAGGGGAGCTCATATTTTGGACTGTGCCCGTTTCATAATGAGTCTACACCATCCTTTTCCGTAAGTGCGGACAAGCAGTTTTATTACTGCTTCGGCTGTGGGGAAAGCGGGAATGTTTACAGCTTCATTATGAGAATGGAGGGCTGTGATTTCCCGGAAGCGGTTAAAAGGCTGGCGGACAGAGCGCATATTACCCTGCCTGAGCCGGAATACTCGGCCGAGGCGGCAAGGGCTGAGAAGCTTAAAACGCAGATTTATGAAATGCATAAGGCGGCCGGAAGATATTATTATGCGGCGCTTCACAGTCAAAACGGCGAGAAGGCTCTGGAATATCTGAACGGCAGGGGAGTAAGACCAGATATACAAAAGAAATTTGGCCTGGGCTACGCGCCCTCAGGAAGGGACCATCTGTACAAATACTTTAAGGATAAGGGCTTTTCTAAGGACGCTATGATTAAAAGCGGACTTATTATGGAAAGCAAGGACGGACGAGGATTATACGACAGATTTTTTAACAGGCTCATGTTTCCTATTTTTGATTTACAGGGCCGTGCCATTGCATTTGGCGGCAGGGTAATAGAAAAGGGCGAGCCTAAGTATCTAAATTCGCCGGAAACGGCTGTTTTTAATAAAAGTAAGACGCTGTACGGCATGAATTTTGCTAAAGCGGCGAGAAAACGGGAAATAATACTTGTTGAAGGCTATATGGACATGATAAGCATATATCAGGCAGGCTTTGAGAATGTAGTGGCAGGCCTTGGAACCGCTTTTAATAATGACCATGCCAGAACGCTGCGGAAGCTTGCTGAAAGTGTGATACTTCTTTACGACAGCGATGAAGCCGGCACAAGGGCTGCCTTAAGGGCAATTCCCGTACTTGTAAATAACGGATTTGAGGTTAGGGTAACTCAGGTTACAGAGGCTAAAGATGCCGATGAGTTTATAAAAAAATATGGCTCAGAGGCCTTTGGTAAGCTTATAATTGACGCTGTAAGCCATATAACCTTTAGAATAAACTGTGCCAAGAAAAACTACAATATGGATAATGCGGAACACAGGGTCCGCTTTGCCGAAGAGGCGGCTAAAGTCCTTGCCGATGTTTCAAATGACATTGAGAGGGACGTGTATACTAAAGAAACGGCCGCTGTATGCGGCATAGACGAGTCAGCATTAAGAAGCAGAATAACAAAAATAATGGACGCCACAGAAGGCGAATTTTTAAAGGAAGCCGAGAAAAAAAGAAAGCGCGTTTACAGCGAAAAGGATAGCAGAGACATAAGGCCAAAGGGCATAATAGAGGCCCAGAGAATGGTGCTTTCACTTGCAGCTTATAACGACAGGGTGCTAAAATCGGTTTTCTCGGTGATAAACCCTGATGAATTTGAAAAGGGAGTATACCGCACATTGGCTGAAAGGATTTATTCGGACAGCCGAAACGGTGTGAAAAGCGAGCCGGCAGATTTGGTAAGCTGTTTTGAAACCCTTGAGGAACAGAACGCGGCTACGGCTGTATTTGCATTAAAATATGATGTTGACGATATAAGAAGACTTGAAAAAGCGGTGACGGAAAATGTCCGCCTCATTAAGAAAAACTATACGGATGGGCTGTTAGCTAGTGCTGTAACCGCAGAAGAAATAAAAAAACTAATAGAAGATAAAAGAAAACTTGATGAATTGAATATTACCATTTCGGACAGTTAACAATATTCAGTAGCTAAGAAGGGAAGGATTGAAATTGAAATCCGGCGAAGAAACCGTATTAATGACCCGGCTTAAAGAGCTTGTGGCAATGGGCAAGAGCCGTAAGGGCGTGCTTGAATACAAAGAAATAATGGATTATCTGAGCGATATAGATCTCGATTCCGATCAGATGGATAAGGTTTATGAATTCCTTGAAAGTCAGGGCATAGACATGATGGGCAATATCGATGCCGAAGAGGAAGTTGAAAAGGACATAGACCTGTCGCTTCCCGAAGGCATAAATATTGACGACCCGGTTCGTATGTATCTGAAGGAAATCGGAAAGGTTCCGCTTTTAAGCGCGGAGGAGGAGACCGAGCTTGCAAAAAGAATGGAGGACGGCGATGAGGAAGCTAAGAAAAAGCTTGCGGAAGCCAACCTTCGTCTTGTCGTAAGTATTGCAAAGAGATATGTGGGAAGGGGAATGCTTTTTCTTGACCTTATACAGGAGGGCAATCTCGGACTCATTAAGGCTGTTGAAAAATTTGATTACCGCAAAGGCTATAAGTTTTCTACTTATGCAACGTGGTGGATACGCCAGGCTATAACCCGTTCTATTGCCGACCAGGCAAGAACAATCCGTATTCCTGTTCATATGGTAGAGACTATTAATAAGCTCATTCGTGTTTCAAGACAGCTTGTTCAGGAATTAGGCAGGGAACCCTCGGCAGAGGAACTTGCCAAGGAAATGGACATGCCGGTTGACAAGGTAAGAGAAATTATGAAGATAGCGCAGGAGCCCGTTTCACTTGAAACCCCAATAGGCGAGGAAGAGGACAGCCATCTTGGAGATTTTATTCCCGATGATGATATTCCCGCACCCGCTGACGCAGCGGCGTTTACACTTCTTAAGGAGCAGCTTATGGAAGTGCTGGATACATTGACTGACAGGGAGAAGAAAGTGCTGACATTAAGGTTTGGCCTTGAAGACGGCAGGGCAAGAACCCTTGAGGAGGTAGGCAAGGAGTTTAACGTCACACGTGAAAGAATAAGACAGATCGAGGCAAAGGCGCTTAGAAAACTGAGACATCCAAGCAGAAGTAAAAAGCTTAAAGATTATCTGGAGTAAAACTAGCCGGCCGTCCTTATCAGTAAGGGCGGCCTTTTTTAAAGAGGTGCGATATGGAAATTTCTGAAAGATTAAGGACCGTGGCGTCGTTTGTTAAGACAAGCAGGACAATTGCAGACATAGGGACAGACCATGCTTACATACCGATATATTTATATAATGAAGGACTTATTGACTGGGCAATAGCCTGTGATGTAAACAGGGAGCCCGTCAGAAGGGCTGAGTGCAATATAAATATGTACCATCTGGGCAGCAGAATTGAAACAAGGCTGGGCGACGGCCTGAACCCTTTGAAAAAAGGCGAAACCGAGGGGGTCATAATTGCGGGCATGGGCGGTATGCTAATGATAGAAATACTGGATGAGTGCAGAGATAAAACCGACTCAATACAGGAATTGGTTTTACAGCCGCAAACCGATATTGACAGCGTAAGGAGATATCTCCATACAATGGGATTCAGAATTGACTGCGAAAAGATGGTATACGAGGACGGCATATATTATACTGTTTTAAGAGCCGTACATGGCAGGGAAAAATATGACAGGGAGATAGACTATCTTTTTGGCAAAATAAATATTGAGAATAAGAGCAGCGTGCTTAAAAGCTATATTGACAAGACTATGAAAAAAAATGAAAAGGTAATGGAGAAGCTCAAAACCGCTGGAACCCAAAATTCAGAAAAAAGGCTGGCTGCTCTTGAGGAGCTTCAAAGCCTTTGTCAGGAGGTATATCAATGTCTGTAAAGTGCAGAGACATAATGTGGCTGATGGAGGACCTGGCCCCAGCCAAACTTGCTGAGGAATGGGATAATCCTGGACTTAACGTAGGAAACCCGGATGCGGAGGTTAAAAAAATTTTAGTTGCACTAGACGCCACCGAAGCCGTTATTGACGAGGCTGTTGAAAAAGGCGCGGATATGATTGTAACTCACCATCCTCTTTTATTTCATCCGGTTAAAAAAATAAATTATGACAAGCCGGACGGAAGAAAAATAATCAAGCTGATAAGAAACAATATAAACGTATTCGCGTCGCATACTAATCTTGATACCGCAAACGGCGGAACAAATGACCGTCTTGCGGATATAATAGGATTAAAGGATATTAAGGTTTTGTCTGTGAGTACCCCTGAGGGCATGGGGATTGGCAGGTACGGAATACTTGATACAGATACAACATTAGGTATACTGTCGGTTAAAATAAAGGAAGCGCTGGGACTCGACGCAGTCAGGGTTACTGGAAATTTAAGCAGGAAGATAGAGAAGGTGGCGCTGTGTACAGGCGCGGGTTTTGAATTTATCGGAGACGCCGTAAGAGCTAAATGCGATGTATTTGTAACCTCTGATGTAAGATACCATGAGGCGATGGAGGCTGTTGATATGAATATAGCAATTATCGACGCCACACATTACGCAACTGAAAATATAATTGTACCGGTGCTTGCGGATTACTTGAGACATAAGCTTGAAAACAGGGGAGCTGAGGATGTTGAAGTAATCGAATCCTGTGTAGACGGACAGACATTTGTGCATATCTGACGAAAGGATTGAGGCAGTTGATTGAAATCACAGCAATGAATGAGAACCTTACCGTTCCCGAGGGAACTACCTACGGAGAATTATCAAAAAAATATAAGGATTTATTTGTAGGGCCTATTATGGCCGCAAAAACAGGAAACACACTGAAGGAGCTTGATTCCCATATCCATGAGGGCGATGAGATAACCTTCATAGACCCCACCGATCCAGAGGGCATGAGCATATATATGAGAACAACATGCCTGATAATGCTTAAGGCTGTAAGGGATGTACTCGGAGAAGGCACAGAGGTTGTAATTGAGAACTCAATAAAGAAAAATTTTTATTGCGAAATACACAGAGGGGAAACCTCAGTTGACAATTTGCTTGTAGATAAAATAAAGGCCAGAATGAATGAGATAATTGAGGCAGATCTGCCGATAACAAGAGAAAGGTTTCTGCATGAGGATGCTATAAGAAAACTGGCTGAGCTCGGACTTTATGATAAAGTAAGCCTGTATAAGTACAGAAAAGACACAATAGTAAACCTGTATCGCATAGATGATTATTATGATTATCTTTATGGGTATATGGCGCCTTCCTCCGGGTGCGTATATCTTTATGATATAGTACCGTTTGAAAGAGGCTTTTTAATAAACGTACCGTCTATTAAGAATATTAAGGTGCTGCCTGAAATTGAACGATTTGAAAAAATCACCGGCGTTTTTATGGAGCAGATGGACTGGAGTCGGCTTATGGAGGTTAAATCTGTAGCCGATTTAAATGATATTATTGTTAACGGCGAATTTGGCGACCTTGTAAGAATAAACGAAGCGCTCCACGAGAAAAAGATTGCTTCAATCGCGGATATGATTTATCAGAAAAAGGATGACGTAAAGCTTGTCCTTATAGCAGGGCCTTCATCGTCAGGGAAAACTTCATTTGCAAACAGGCTTGGAGTGCAGCTTAGGGTTTTAGGAATTAGGCCACATGTAATTTCTATGGACGACTACTTTATTAACCGGGACGAAACTCCGGTTGATGAATTTGGCAAAAGGGATTATGAAAATATAAGCTGCATTGATATAAAGCAGTTCAATAAGGATATTAACGACCTTATCCAAGGTAAAACCGTTGAACTTCCAAGCTATAATTTTGTAACAGGAATGAGGGAGTATAAGGGCAAGTATGTACGCCTTAAATCCAATGAAATAATGATAATAGAAGGTATACACGGTCTTAATGACGAGCTTACGCCTTCTATAAAGAAAGAGAACAAATTTAAAATATTTATAAGCGCCATGACTCAGCTCAATGTTGACAATCACAAATTTATTTCAACTTCTGACAGCAGGCTTTTAAGAAGAATGGTGCGTGATAATCTTTCAAGAGGAAGCGACGCCGCTGCTACTATTTCTGCATGGCCGTACGTAACAAGGGGAGAAGAAAGAAATATTTTTCCCTATCAGGAGAATGCTGACGCAGTATTTAATTCAGCAACAATCTATGAAATTGCGGTTTTAAAACAATATGCTGAACCGCTGCTTTACAAAATAGACGAAACAATGCCCGAATATTTAACGGCTAAAAGGCTTATTAAGTTTTTGGCGTACTTTTTAAGCGCGCCTGCCGACCCCATACCGAATAATTCCCTTATAAGAGAATTTGTCGGCGGCAGTGTATTTCACGTATAGTAAAAACCGGCTTGAAAATTGTTTTCAAGCCGGTTTTTTATTCCGCTGCTCTTGCGAATATATATGTTTCCATTTTCCTGTACGGTATTCTGAAAAAGATATCAGCCAGTTTGCGAACCACCCTATTGGAACGGCATACCAAACCATTGCAATACCGATTTTAGGCGCCAGCGTTATAGATAAAATTACTCTTATAGATAGATTTACAAGGTTTGCTATTGTAAACATTTTCATATCGCCGGACCCTCGCAGCAGTCCATCGACAGACATTTTAAAACCTATCAGACAGAAAAACCAGCCCATAAATGTTAAATAACTCCGACCGGTTGAAACCGCTATCGCGGTACCGTCCTCGCCTAGGAAAAAGGATATGATAGGAGCATAAAAAAACTCCAATATAATACATATAATAACTGCGCAGGTTATAACCATTTTATTGGCTACATGGTAGCCTGATGTAACTCGGTCCTGTTTATTTGCTCCTATATTTTGCGCAGTATATGAAGACAAAGCATTGCCTATTCCGCTCATAGGAACTATACAGATAGATTCAACGCGCATTGCGGCTGAGAATCCGGCAAGTGCCTCATACCCGAAGCTGTTGACAACGGACTGGACAAGCATCATACCGATAGAGACTGTAGACTGCTGCAAAATTGACGGAAGTGCGATTTTTGCCATAGACGACAGTTCTTTAAAGTCAAACGCTTTTGTATTGCCGCAGTCCAGCCTTTTCAGTTCGCGCATAAAGACAAAGAATGACAGGATTGCAGAAATACCCTGGGCAATCAGTGTTGCCCATGCTACACCGGCCACCCCAAGCTGAAATCTTGTAACCAAAATAATATCCAGCACTATGTTAAAGACAGAAGAGAAAATCAAAAAGAATAAAGGAATCCTTGATTTCCCTAAAGCGTTGAACATAGATGACAGTACATTATACATAAAAAGAAACGGAAGCCCAAGAAAATAAATATTTAAATATTCCACTGCCATATCTAAAACATCAGAGGGCGTATTTAGCAGAACCATTATCCCTTTGCTGAATATGAGGCCAAAGCCCCCAAGCAAGAAGCTGATAATCAGAAAGGATATAAACGCTGTATATACGGCAAGCTTCATTTTAGTATAATTTTTTGCGCCGAAATATCTGCTTACAATAACAGAAGCCCCTATTCCTCCGCCTATTGCAACGCAGATAAATATATTTGTGAGTGAGTATGACGCACCGACAGCGGCAAGCGCCTGTTCGCTGACATACCGTCCTACAATTGCGGAGTCGGCCATTGTATAGGTCTGCTGAAACAAGTTGCCTATAATAATTGGCAGCGCAAAAATAAGCAGAGCGTTCAGAGGCTTTTTCTGCACTAAATAATCATTTTCCATATCCCTGCTCCTCCAAAATTTTATTATCCCTTCGTATACATTCATTAATATACTCGCATGTGCACTCCTTAGTGATTTCAGCTTCAGCGGGATACTGAGCGATTTGTCTCAGCATTTCTTCTAAATTTGAAACCAAAAGCTGCTTATCAACCTGATAATGTACCTGATACCCTATTTTTATTCCGTTTACAATTTTATATTTTTTTAAAAGCCGCATATGCTGCGATACTGCCGGTTCGCTTATACCAAGCTTCTTAGAAAGTGCCCGTACGCAGTAATGGTGCTCAAAAAGCAGCTGCAGCAGCTTATACCTTGTAGGCTCTGTAATTGCGTGAATTATTTGTATATCCATTTTTGGCTCCTTTTAATTAAGTATTTACTTAATTAAAATATCAAAGTCAAGTAGTAATGTCAATACAAGACATAAAGAATTATATATTGATATATTACTTCTAAACTTGAATTACAATACATGATTTTGAATTACTATTTTATTGCTTACTTGCAAGGGGAGAGTTTTTATGTTAATATAAATCAGTGAGTAAGCCGAACAGTCGCGCTTGTTATGCAAGTGAGGAAAGTCCGGGCTTCATAGGGCAGGGTGCCGGTTAACGGCCGGCGGAGGCGACTCCAGGGACAGTGCAACAGAAATAAACCGCCCGCTTTGCGGGTAAGGGTGGAAAGGCAAGGTAAGAGCTTACCGCCGTCCTGGCGACAGGACGGGCTCTGTAAACCCCACCTGAAGCAAGGCCCGAGTAAAACAATGGGATAGCCCGTCCCGTTTTGACGCGGCCGCATGATGACGCCGGCAACGGCGTACCAAGATAGATGACTGTTTAAGACAGAACCCGGCTTATAGACTTGCTCACATAAAACGTAAACCCTGCGGCACTTAGTGCCGCTGTTTTTATTTGACTGGGAAGTGAGAAAATGGCGCTTACATTAGCAGAGCTTTGCCTTGATACTGAAAAGGATTACGGTATGACGCTGATTGCCGGGGAAAAGGGAATAGATAATATGGTGCAGTGGGTCCACTATATAGAGGGCGGCGAGGCTCCGCGTTTTCTTCATGGCTATGAGCTTGTGTTTACAACTGGAATGGAAAACCGTGATACCGGATGGCTTTTAAATTTTGCCGAACGACTGCACGAATATGGTGCCTGTGGATTTGTAATAAATCTCGGCCCGTATATAAAGGCGGTGCCATCAGAGGTAATAGAATACTGCAATTCAGTTAATCTGCCGCTGTATACAATCCCTTGGGAAACACGTATTGTGGATATAACATATGAATTCTGCCATCAAATAATCACAGATGAAAAGCAGAGCAGAAGTATGGCGGAGACATTTATATATGCTATAAATAATCCTCTTAAGGAAGAAAGCTATAAACCTGAACTGGAAAAGTACGGTTTTTGTGATGGGGATGAATATGCCGTCGCGGCTGTAAAGCTTAATGTAAACGATAAAGAGCGCCGCGAAAGTATGGAGCGTATGGCAAGGTATAATTTGGTGCGCAGGCTAAACAGATATACTGCGAGACATTCGATTTTTACAGTAGACAGGATTATGTTTGTTATATGCCAGGGAATAGAAGAGGCGGATTTTGAGGAACAGCTTAAAAAACAGGCTTCTGCGCTGAATGCCGCTTTTCCTGAGGATAGGGCTTTTATAGGCGTTTCGCCCTATGTAAAGGACAGCGGACTTCTTTTTAAATCATACAGAAGGTCGTGCGATGTGGTCAGGCTGGCTGAAAGCTTTGAAAAACAATTTCTGCGGTATGCCGATACAGGCATGTTTAAACTGCTCATGGCGGTCGACGATAAGGAAAGTATACATGATTATTATAATGACTGCCTTGGAAATCTTATTGAATATGACAATAAAAATAAGACCGATTACCTTGACACATTAAGATGCTATCTTGATAATGCTTCACGCATAGCGGAGGTTGCAAACATTTCCTTTGTGCACAGGAATACGGTCAATTATAAAATAAAAAAGATAAAAGAAATACTAAATTGCGAGCTGACGCAGAAGGATAAGCTTATGCTTACCCTGGCCTTTATGACGGAAAGGATAATCTGAGTCAGCCAATAAATATCTGAAGCTCATAGGGTGAATTTGCCGGGTCATACAGACTTTTCAAATATTCAAAGGCTATTACCCTGTCGGCTTCAATTTTATTTTCTATACAGTACTTTTTAAAAAACGATAAGTCAAAGCTATCGGATAATATTTTGCACAGACAGCAAAGATAATCCCCATCCGGAAGTGTCTGTATATATTCTCCTTCAGCCGGGTCGTCTGCATATAAAGATACTGTGGAGCTGATGGGGTAAAATTTATTTTCCATCAGTGATTTAAAATCCAGAATATAGCCATACGGATTTAGTATTTCAACATCCTTTAGTTCGCGTCCGGATATAATATTTCTAAGCTGCATATCCATGGCGTACATTGAGTCGCCTTTTCTGGCAGGTACGCTTATTATTTTTCTTTTTGGTATATGTCTAATCACTATTTCGTCAGAGGTCTGTAATGACTTGGAGTATTCAAAAAAGTCAGACAGCCACTGCACACTTTGCTTTTTTCTTTCAAGCTTTCTGCTTTCCTCTTCCAAAATATCCTTTTGGCGTATCAGAAATTCCTCAATCAATGACAGATCTTTTGTAAGGAATATCTCCTTCAACTCTTTTAAAGACATACCGACATTTTTAAACCTTTTAATTTTATCTATATAGGAAAACTGGTCGTAGGTATAATATCTGTAGCCGTTGTTAGGGTCAATATACTTTGGTTTAAGAAGCCCCATTTCATCATACACCCTGAGTGCTTTTACCGAGATATTATTGATTTTTGCGGTTTCGCCTATTGAATATATTCCATCCATGCTGTCAATCCTTCTTTTTGTTCAAAGTATACAAAAAAGTACAACGTTTTTTTACTTGACATTTCCCTAGGGGCAGACTTTAGACTTAGCCGTAGAAAATAAATCTGCAGATTGAAATCAGTCACTTAGATTATAAAGGAGGAAGAAATAAATGTCAAAATTCTCTTTAGAAGAATGCGCAATGGATACAAAGCTTATTCATGCCGGACACAAAATAGACCCCACTACCCATTCAATGGCCAGTCCGATTTTTCAGACCGCTACATTCGGCTTTGATACAGTGGAGGAAATGGACGAGGCTTGGGACAAATTAGGATATCTTTATACTAGGGAAGGAAATCCATCCGTTATTTCCCTTGAGGAAAAGCTTGCCGTTATGGAAGGCGGAGAAGCGGCGGCAGCGATGGGTTCAGGAATGGGAGCCGTATGTTCGGCACTCCTTACTTTGCTGAATAAGGGAGACCATCTTATATGCTCACAGGGGCTGTTTTTTCACAGCAATATATTCATGAACGACCTTATTGCCAAGCTTGGTGTTGAGGTTGACTTCGCTGATTTTAAGGACCAGGAGGATGTGACGCAAAAGATTAAACCTAACACAAGTATATTTTTCATTGAAACTCCGGCCAACCCGACTCTTGGCGTTGTAGATATTGAGGCCATAGCAAAGATTGCAAAATCAAATAACTGCCTGTTCATTGTAGATAGTACATTTGCTCCGCCTCCGATTCAGCAGCCCTTAAAATGGGGAGCCGACTTAGTTATTCACAGCCTGACAAAATATATTAACGGACATGGAGATGCTCTTGGAGGAGCGGTAATAGGCAGAAAGGACCTTATTGAAAAAATAAAATATCCGGGTATGCCATGCTTCACAGGCGCCGCTCTGTCTCCGTTTAACGCTTGGCTTATAATGAGGGGAATGACAACCCTTGAAATGAGAGTAGAAAAGCACTGTTCAAACGCGCTTGCCATAGCGCAGTTTTTAGAGTCAAGAGATGAAGTTGAAAGAGTAATATATCCGGCTCTTAAATCGCATCCTCAGCACAGTCTCTGCGAAAAGCAGATGAACGGCATGGGTGGCGGAATAGTATCATTCTGGCTTAAAAACGGAATAAAGGGCATGACAGTAAGGGAAGCTGATTATAAGCTGTGCGACGCCCTTGGAATTATTACAATAGCCACAAGCCTTGGAGAAGGACACACCCTTATTCAGGTTGAAAACAGCAGTATGGTCAGAATAGCTGTTGGCCTTGAAAATCCCAAGGATCTTATAAATGATTTAAAACAGGCCTTTGAGTCTTTATAATAAAGGAGCGATAAAATGAGTGAAAATAAATTAGACTGGAAAAAATACCTGACTATATTCATAATAGCCAGCGGCACAACTGTAATGTACAGCCTGCCTTATCTTAAATCAACATTTTACGACCCAATGAGGCTGGCGCTTGGTCTTGACCACCAGCAGCTTGGAAACCTGCTCAGTGTATATGGTATACTGGCTACAATACTTTATTTTTTCGGCGGATTTATGGCCGATAAGTTCTCAGCTAAAAAGCTCATGAGCTTTTCCCTTGTGTCAACGGGCTTTTTAGGATTTTATTTTGCCACATTCCCGTCATACACAATGCTTCTTATTATATTTGCGCTTTGGGGAATTACGACAATATTTACATTCTGGGCCGCCTCGATGAAGGTCATAAGAATGCTTGGAGATGAAAGCGTACAGGGAAAGCTGTTTGGACTTAATGAAGGTCTTTCGGGTATAGCCGGGGTTGTTGTTTCTTTTATAGGCTTATACTTGTTTGAGATTTTTGCTGATGTTACAATAGGATTTAAGTATGTTGTTTGGCTCTATTCAGGTCTTTCTGTACTCTGCGGAATACTCATAATGTTTATAGTTAAGGAGAAGAAAGTTGAAGGGGAAAAAAGTGCTTCCCTTAAGGAGCTTGTAAGTGCTGTTAAAATGCCTAAGGCCTGGCTGATAGGACTTATAATATTTTCGACATATATGGTATTTTCATCTCTTACATACCTCAGCCCATATTTAAGCGATGTGTTTAAAATATCAATGGCTCTTATATCGGCGCTTTCTATCATACGTACATACGCTATCAAAATGGGCGCCTCACCAGTTGCGGGAATACTTGTTGATAAGGTTGGATCATCTTTAAAGGTACTTAATATAGGCTTTATTGCAGTTGCTGTATGTGAGCTTCTGTTCCTTCTGCTTCCCAGAAGCGAGAGCCTTGTAATGGTAGCTGTTCTTAATATGATAGTATTAAGTATTGTGCTTTTTGGCTTCAGAGGAATTTATTTTGCGACTGTTGCGGAATCCAAAATTCCCATTGAAAAGACAGGAGCAGTTATAGGCATAGCGTCTTTTATAGGCTTCTGTCCCGACGCGTTTTTCTATACGCTTGTCGGAGGATGGATTGATAAGGGCGAACAGGGATACACTTATATGTTTATTCTCTGCCTTGTGTGCGCTGTGGTAGGATTTATAGCTTCAAAGGTGCTCTATAACATGAATAAGGCCGAGGCGTAAAAGATACAATGTTAACTCAGACGTCCGTTGCGGCGTCTGAGCACTGTATAAAAGAGGTGAATTTTAATGAGAATAGCTGATATAATTGGAGTTGCGGCAATGTTTTTAATTATAGCCTTCGTTGGCTGGCGATCCTCCAAAAAAGTAAAAAATATAAATGATTTTACACTGGCGGGAAGCGGTCTGGGCAAAATACAGGCTGGCTTTAGTATGGCGGCAACAGAATTTGGCGGCAGCAGTCTTATAGGCGCAATGGCACTGTGCTACAGTATCGGAGTGGCCGGAGCGTGGTGGGACTGGTCAGCGGTTCCTGCCCTTATAATACTTGGCCTGTTTTTTGCCGAGAAAATAAAGCTTCCTAATCTCGTTACCATTACTGACTTTTTTGAAAAGAGGTATAATTACCCGACTAAGCTTATGGCATCCTTTATGCACATACTTGCCATTGCAACGCAGATTTCAGCGCAGTTTATGGTTGGAGCAGTGGCGCTTAACGGAATTTTCGGCGTCCCTAAAACAGTAGGTATACTTATATCAGTTGTTTTTGCGCTTGTCTATACGATGAGCGGGGGACTGTTGTCAGTAGTAAATACAGATGTTGTGCAGTTTATAATGATAATCGGCTCAATTCTTATAGCTCTGCCGATTTCAATCTATCACGCCGGAGGTTTTGAGGGGCTGGCCGCTGGACTTGAACAGGTTTTTTTGAGCTTTGGGAATATTGATTACAAAACGGTAATATCATGGTGCCTTTTCTGCTTTTTTACCTATGCCACAAGCCAGCACTATATACAAAGGGTATTTGCTTCCAAGGATAAAAGTACGGCGAAATTTGCGTTTGTGTTTACCGGAGTAATGTATATTATTTATGGACTTATAATAAGCCTTATCGGCGTATGTATAGTCGTTCTTATACCAAACCTTTCCGACCCAAACACAGGCTATACAATGCTTATTAAAAATTTTATGCCAAGCGGAATTGCCGGACTTATACTAGGGGGTATTTTTGCTGCGTCAATGTCTACTGCGGACTCAATGATACTGGCGGCGTCCACACTGTTTGTTAATGACATCTATACGCCGCTTATAGCTAAAAATAAAGAAGCTAAAAACAGTCTTGTAACGATCAGGATAGTTACTCTCATAGTCTGCGTTGTTTCTGTTATTATTTCTATGTTTATGGACAACATAGTTGACATAATGTATTTGGGAGGGCTTTTTTATTCTACTTCTGTATTCTTCCCATTGATTATAGGTATGAAGTGGAGAAGAGCGACAGCGCCGGCGGCCATTATTTCCATAATTGCTTCGGTAACGGTCGGGCTGCTTGCTGAGCTAGTCTTTAACGGATCGGTAAGCGGAGTATTCTCGCTTCCGTCTAACGTACTGTCAGCACTAACAAGCCTGATTGTGTTTATTATTGTATCACTGATGACCAAAAAGCCTGATGAGAAAAAATTGGAGTTTCTAAATCAGTAAATAAAAAATGACCGATATCGGTCATTTTTTATTTTATGGAAGAAGTCCCATATATTCTTCTGCGAATTTACTTGCCACTGCTCCGTCGGAGGCAGCTGTTACTATCTGACGAAGCGGCTTCTGTCTTACGTCTCCGGCTACAAATACTCCGGGAATATTTGTTTTTGTGGTTTCATCAGCAGCAATATAGCCTTCGCTGTCAAGCTCTATCTGGTCTTTAAAAAGAGAGGTGTTTGGTATCCTTCCTATGGCGACAAATATACCGTCGCAGGAAACTTCCGTTTTCTCTCCGGTGAGATTATTTGTTATTTCGGCTCCGGTAATTATTTTATCAAACAGGAATTTTGTTACTGCGCTGTTCCATATAAACTCAACGTTCTCAGCCTGTTCAAGACGCTTCTGGTATGCTGCCGAGGCTCTAAGCTTGTCACGGCGATGTACGATATAAACCTTTTTACAGAGCTTTGAAAGATAAAGCGCATCCTCAGCGGCTGTATTTCCCCCGCCAACTACTATTACGGTTTTGTTTCTGTACATCATGCCGTCGCATGTGGCACAGTAGGATACCCCGCGGCCTCTGAGCTCTCCCTCATGCTCAATACCAAGCTCCCTTGGAGCGGCTCCTGTAGCCAAAATTACAGTATCGGCTTCATAGTCTCCTGATGTTGTCCTGATTATCTTTACAGTAGATTTCAAATCCAGCTCTGTGACCTCGGCAAACTCACTTTCAGCGCCAAACCTTTCAGCGCCTGCTTTCATTTTTTGCGCGAGGTCAAACCCATCTACGGTTTCCTCAAAGCCTGGGTAATTGTCTATTTCAGTGGTAGTCGCCATTTGGCCTCCAGGAGAAAGCATTTCAAGAATAAGAACGCTTAGACCGGCTCTTGCGGCATATAATGCCGCCGTATAGCCTGCAGGGCCGCCGCCGATTATTATTGTATTATATCTTTTCATAAGTAATCACTCCTTTGAATTCAGTTTACCACAATAAGAAAAAAAGATACAGATTAAGTATTTATAAGTCTATCATAACTATAATAATAAAACGGTGACAACATCACAAATACATTGCGAAGCAAATAAACGGGTGTTATACTCACATTAACTGGAGGTGTGAAATATGGAATTTAAAGAGGTATTTCCAATATGGGACAAACTTAAAAAAGAAGAGCAAAGCCTGCTTGAAAATAATATATCCAGACATAAAATAAAAAAGAATGAAATACTGCACCGCGGCTTTGATGATTGTATCGGCCTTGTTGTCGTTATATCCGGAAGGTTCAGGGCATACATAATAAGTGACAGCGGCAGAGAGGTTACCTTATACCGTTTATTTGAGAGGGATATATGTCTGCTTTCAGCATCCTGCGTGCTTTCAGGAATACAGTTTGAAATCAGTATAGAAGCGGAGGAAAACTCGGAGTTTTATATAATACCGCCTAATATATTTAATGAATTAATGGAACAGTCGGCTGCTGTGGCCAACTATGCCAATAAAATAATGGCTTCAAGATTCAGCGATGTCATGTGGCTGATGGATCAGATAATGTTTAAAAGCTTTGACGTAAGGCTGGCCGAATTTCTTCTGGAGGAAAGTAATGTTGAGCAAAGCGACATTCTTACTATTACACATGAAAAAATAGCAAACCATATGGGAAGTGCAAGAGAGGTTGTATCAAGAATGCTGAAGTATTTTCAGACAGAGGGAATTGTAAAGCTATCAAGAGGAAATATTGAGATAGCTGACAGAAAAAGGCTTGAAACAATGGCGGAATAAGGAACGCAGGCAGGAAGCATGGCAAGAAGCTTTTATGTAGGAGAGGCAAAGAAGCAACAACTTTAAGATTGAATAAAAATAAGGAGCGCTTTGTCGCTCCTTATTTTTAATGGGGGAATTTTTTAGGAATTATTCATTTATTATGATGTTACTTGTTAAACATTTTTAATATGCTGGCCTTGGGCACTGCTCCGATTGTCCTTGTAATTTCCTTTCCGTCTTTAAATGCCACAAGGGTCGGAATGCTCATAACTCCAAAGGAGGAAGCCAGCTCGTTCTGCTCGTCGACGTTTACTTTGCATACCTTAATGTCGGGATTTTCGTCTGCAATCTGGTCTACTATCGGGGATACCATTCTGCAGGGACCGCACCAGGATGCCCAAAAATCAAGAAGCACCGGTTTGTTAGATTCCATAATTTCCTTATTGAAGTTTTCAGATGTTATTTTTAATGCTGACATATTAATCTCTCCTTTTAAGTTTTATAATTGGTTTTCCGTTTTTCTGGCTTAAATATATACTAAATAATGTATAAGTTCAGTGACACAGTCACATAACTTTTTGTTTAATTATATAAAAAGTTTAATAAATCGAATTTTTTATTTAATATACTTGAAAATCTCTAAAAAACATGTATAATGTAATTCGTTTAGTGTTATTAATACTTTTGTTTAGTATATATAAAGGAGCGTTATTATGGATATAGGACATAAAATAAAGCAGCTCCGCGTCCAAAACGGACTTACCCTTGAGGAACTGGCCAGCAGAAGCGAGCTTACTAAGGGATTTCTCTCACAGCTTGAAAGAAATCTGACCTCGCCGTCCATTTCTACACTGGAGGATATTTTGGAGGCTCTGGGAAGCTCCCTGTCGGATTTTTTCAAGGAAGAAAAGGATGAACAGACGGTATTTCAGAAAAAAGACTTTTTTATCGATGAGAGGGATGAGTGCACTATAAATTGGATAGTGCCAAATACCCAAAAAAATGATATGGAGCCTATTCTTATTGAGATACCTCAGGGAGGAAGGTCCTTTAATGTAAATCCGCATGGCGGAGAAGAGTTCGGTTATGTTGTTGACGGCAGCGCGATACTTGTTGTCGGGGACAAAAAATATTCAATAAAGAAGGGTGAAACCTTTTATATGACGGGAAAGGATTTTCATTATATTTTGAATGAGAAAAAGACTGCGGCGAAAATAATATGGGTATCAACGCCGCCGCTTTTTTAGGAGGAAGAAATGCATAAATTAATTCAATTCAAAAATATAGTCAAGGACTTTGACGGGCAGATTGTACTTAAGGGAATAAATCTGGATATATATGAAAATGAGTTTGTTACACTCCTTGGGCCCTCTGGCTGCGGAAAGACGACTCTTCTGAGAATACTTGGAGGGTTTTTAAGACAGAACGAGGGGCAGGTCATTTTTGATGACGTTGATATTACGGATGCTCCGCCCTACAAAAGGGAGCTTAATACGGTTTTTCAGAAGTACGCCCTTTTTCCGCACATGAATGTTTATGATAACATCGCCTTTGGCCTTAAAATTAAAAAGGAGCCTAAGGATGTAATAGAGCAGAAGGTTAACCGTATGCTTAAGCTGGTAGGGCTTGAGGATTACGGCAAGAGAGGCGTGTCTGAAATGAGCGGCGGTCAGCAGCAGCGTGTCGCCATAGCCAGGGCGCTTGTAAATGAACCGAAGGTTCTGCTTCTTGACGAACCGCTTGGTGCATTAGACCTTAAGCTTAGAAAGGAAATGCAGCATGAGCTTAAGAAAATCCAGCAGGAGGTTGGAATTACCTTCATCTATGTTACGCATGACCAAGAGGAAGCCCTCACAATGTCGGATAAAATTGTCGTAATGAAGGATGGGGAAATTCAGCAGATAGGAACGCCAACGGATATTTATAACGAACCTGTTAACGAGTATGTGGCTAATTTTATAGGAGAAAGCAATATAATTGACGGCACAATGCTTAAGGATTATGAGGTAATGTTCGAGGATAAAAAATTCGAATGTGTGGACTATGGCTTTGAGGAAAACGAGCCTGTTCAGATAGTAATAAGACCTGAGGACATAGATATAGTAAATAAAAAGGATGGTAAATTAAAGGGTGTCGTACGCTCAGTACTCTTTAAGGGCGTCCACTATGAAACGATTGTTGAGACTAAAAAGGGCACAACAATCACAGTAAAAATGCATGTATTTAATGAAAAGCCTGTAGTCAATGAAAAGGCCGGAGAAATGATGAGCGCCAATGATTTCGTTCTGGACGCGGAAGACGTCGGGGAGCTTACTGATGCTGATATAATTGCAAGAGCCTCCGCACAGGCCTGGGATCCAGGTACGGACGAGTATATCTCAATAACGAAAATAGAGTATGAGATTAGGGCTGAAAAGGGAACATACCCCGTAACCTTCTATACTGCCGCAGGAACGAGCTTTACAGCTAAAATGATTGTGCGTGATGAAAACAGGGTAGCCAGCAGTGAATATCAGGAAGAAATATTTGCTGTTAATATATTCAAGTCGGTTGATGAAATAAAGGAGAGCATTGCGCTTGAAACAGACCTTAAAACATGGGCCAATGCCTCGGCCTGGAGCTTGGAGGACGGTTCTTCAGTTGAAATAACAAAGGTTGAGTACAACTTTGATTCCGATAATATAGTTGCCGGAGACTACGACGTCACCTTTGCCACAGAGGGTTACGAGTATAAGGTTGATACAACTGATAAATATGAAGTGGGCGATGAGGTAGGACTTACATTCATGCCTGAGGACATACACGTTATGTCCGTAAACGGGTAAAATGAACCACTTTAAAAAAATGGCTTATCCATATGTGGCATGGATATCCATAATGGTAGTTGCTCCAATGCTGATGATAATAATGTATGCGTTTATCCAGCAAAGCAATGATGTTACGACCTTTAGATTTACATTGTCGAATTTTACAAGGTTTTTCAGTGACAGGGTATACACGGCAGTGCTTTACCGTTCTCTGTATGTGGCAGTAATAACAACTGTAATCTGCCTTTTGATAGGTTATCCTGCGGCTTATATTATAGCTATGGCAAAGCCAAGGCATAAAGCACTCCTTGTACTTATGATAACGTTTCCAACATGGATAAATATGCTTGTGCGAACTTATGCTTGGCTTGGCATACTCCAGGATGACGGAATAATAAATACTATCCTATCGCTGTTTGGCATAGGCCCGGTAAAAATGATATATACCAATTTTGCAGTAATACTGGGCATGGTATACAACTTTATTCCATTTATGATACTGCAGATATATTCGTCACTGGATAAAATGGATAAAAGCTATTTGGAGGCTGCCAGCGACCTTGGGGCAAATAAGGTTCAGAGCTTCATGAAGGTTACTCTCCCTATGAGCCTTCCGGGAGTTATAAGCGGAATAACGCTTGTTTTCCTGCCGGCTGTGTCAAGCTTTTTTATACCCAAGCTATTGGGCGGAGGACAATTTGTACTTATCGGAAACGTAATCGAGACACAGTTCCTTACAGCTGGCGACTGGAGCTTCGGAAGTGCGATTTCACTTATTATGGCAATTATAATCATGATATCCCTTTATATCACACGCAGACTGGACGCAGACCCGGCTGAGGCGAAAGGGGGACGGCTGTAATGAAAGAAAAAAAGAAAATAGGCTCAAAAATATTTATGCTCTTAATGATGATATTTTTCTATGCGCCTATCATTTATATAATAGTGTTTTCGTTTAACGGTTCACGCTCCCTTACTCATTTGGACGGATTTTCGCTTAGATGGTATGAAAAGATGTTCAATGACAGAACTATGATGGAGTCGGTATGGTATACAATAATTATAGCGGTGCTTTCAACTATAATTTCAACTGTTGTGGGAACTATAACATCTATAGGCCTTTCAAAGTCAAGGCCTATTCTCAAAAAGACTGTAGAGCAGATAAATAATTTTCCCATAATGAACCCTGAGATTGTGACGGCAATAGGCCTGCTGATGTTTTTCAGCGCCCTTGGCGTAAAAAAAGGGTTTACGACTCTGCTGTTGGCGCATGTAATGTTCTGTATACCATATGTAATGCTTTCAGTAACGCCGAAGCTTCGTTCACTGGATCCCAACCTGGCCGACGCGGCCATGGATTTAGGGGCTACGCCGTGGCAGGCGCTAACTAAGGTAATTGTGCCACAAGTAATGCCTGGAATTATTTCAGGGGCGCTTATAGCGTTTACCATGTCGTTTGATGATTTTATAATTTCGTATTTTGTTACCGGTAATGGAGTAAGCAATATTTCCATACTGGTTTATACAATGAGCAAGCGCGTTAATCCATCAATTAACGCATTGTCTACACTTGTGATACTTATTATTACGGTTGTACTCGTTATAGTTAACATTATACCTATATTTAGAGAGAAAAAGGAGAAAAAGACAGCATGAAAAAGTTTTTACCTATCTTATTAAGTTCGTTATTACTGCTTTCGGGCTGCGGCTCATCTTCAACTGCACCCGTTGAGGACCCGGTGGAAAAATACGGCTCAAAAACACTTAAACTGTTTACATGGGGCGAATACCTCGGAGAAAATGTAATTCAGGATTTTGAAAAGACATACGGAGTTGATGTCATAGTAGAATATTTTGATTCAAATGAAATGATGTATACAAAGCTTCAGGCAGGAGATGCCTATGACGTTATAGTACCATCAGACTATATGATTCAAAGGCTGCTTGGCGAGGATATGCTCCAGAGCATAGACAAGTCTTTGATACCTAATATGGATCTGCTTACAGACGGAGTTAAAAATCTGGCATATGACCCAGACAACGACTATTCAGTTCCTTACTTCTGGGGGACAGTGGGACTTGTATACAATAAAGAGAATATTCCCGCAGAGCTTATAGAGGAGGAAGGATTTGATATCCTTAAAAACACTGACTATGCAGGAGACATATATATGTATGACTCTGAAAGGGATTCTTTTATGGTAGCGCTTAAGGCTCTTGGATATTCTATGAATACTCAAAATGACGCTGAAATTGAGGAGGCATACCAGTGGCTTCTCGAACTCAATAATACAATGGACCCTGCTTACGTTACAGATGAAGTAATTGACAACATGATGAATGGCACAAAGGATATAGCCGTAGTATACAGCGGTGACGCTACAGTCATTCTTGATGAGAACCCGGATATGGCTTTTACTATGCCGAAGGAAGGAACAAATGTGTGGTGTGACGCTATGTGTATTCCCGCAAATGCCGAAAATCCTCTCCTTGCGCATGAGTTTATAAACTACATGCTTTCCTACGACGCCGCATACGACAACACAGTAACAGTAGGATATGCTTCAACCAATGATGAGGTTCTAAGAACAGTGGCAGAAAATGAGTACGAAGGAAATGCCGCTTATCTGCCTAGAGAAAATTATGATAAAGATGAAGTATTTGAAGACAACGAGGTTATGAGACAGAAGCTTAGCCAGCTTTGGCTGAAGGTTAAGGCTCAGTAATCTGATTATTAGAAATAGAATAAATTTCCTGACTGTTTGCTGGCGATAAGATTGGTATAAAGTTGACAAACAGAGAAACTGTAAATATACTATAAATATGAAATAAAATAGTGGTTGACTGGGTTGAACCGTTCAAATAACCTTCTATATATACAATATTTTAGTATATGCGAATGCTATAGGCGCACGTTAAGGCTTTTTTACGGCTTGACTGTGCGTCTTTTAATTTATAATTATAAGGGGGGTTT
>URCD01000017.1 GCA_900546215.1 uncultured Eubacteriales bacterium
GATTATTCGGACAGAGTTTGCATACGTGTGCTTAATTCCGACGGACCGCTGAAAAAATGTCGTGAGCTTGGTTTTAAAAATATAAAATGCGGTATGGGACCATTTTCATATGAGCATAATGTCGATGATTTTAAAGGCTGCAAATGGCTTGTGACTAAAAGCTCCGGCAAGGCTGGAGGCTTTGATGAAAAATTAAAAGCGGCTAAGAAACTGGGAATGAATATTATTATAATAAGCAGACCTAAGGAAAATGGATATACGCTGGAGGATGTTAAAGGTATGATTGATAAAAGTATTATTACTGAACCATCTGAAATAGAGAGGGAAAGTTTCAGAATAATTGAAAAGAGACTTGAAAACAGATATTTTCCAGAGGAACAGAAAGATATTATTAAAAGAGCGATACATACGACAGCTGATTTTGATTATGCAGATAACCTTGTGTTTTCGGAGGAGCGGCATACTGTTTTATGGCTGATGAGGATGTTGCTGAGGAAGCCAAAAGAAGAGGCATAACAAGAGCTGCGGTTTCAGTTGAAAAAGCGGCAAGGCTTAATGGAGATGTTATATTTGCTGTTGGTAATGCCCCGACGGCGTTAATTGCCATCGACAGGCTGGTCAAAGAAGGAAAACTAAAGCCTAAATTTATTATTGCTGCGCCAGTTGGATTTGTTAATGTTATAGAGTCCAAAAATCTAATATTAAACGGAAGTATTCCTTATATTGTTGCAAAGGGGAGTAAAGGCGGAAGTAATGTGGCGGCAGCAATAGTTAATGCTCTGCTTTATAAAATCAGAGGATAGGCAATATTAAAGGCGGTATTACTATGAATTTGAACATAAATAAAAAAGCGATACTTGTTGTAAGCTTTGGGACAAGCTACAATGACACAAGAGAAAAAACAATAGGAGCGATAGAAAGAAAAATAGCTGATGCATTTCCAGAATTTGATATAAGGAGAGCTTTTACCAGCAAAATAATTATAAATATACTGAAAGAAAGGGACAACCTAAAAATAGACAATGTGTCTGAGGCTATGAATAAACTGTTTGAAGAAGGCTATGGTTTTGTAATAATTCAGCCAACACATGTTATGAACGGTGAAGAATATGATGGTCTGCTTAAGGCGGCAGAGCCATTTAATGATAAGTTCTTAAAAATTGAGTATGGACAGCCCCTCCTTACAAGCTCAGAAGATTTTAAAGAATCTGTCGTTGTTATTGCGGAATCGGTTCCGGAAATTAAAGATGAGAAAACCGCTGTTGTCTTTATGGGTCACGGGACTGAACATTATGCAGACGCAGCATATGCGGCACTGGACTACAGGT
Source organism: uncultured Eubacteriales bacterium (assembly GCA_900546215.1). GTDB lineage: Bacteria > Bacillota > Clostridia > Lachnospirales > Anaerotignaceae > Metalachnospira. Next base: position 1,329 of record URCD01000017.1, read on the forward strand.
TTAAGGCTATGGGGTACAGCAATGTTTATGTAGGCACTGTTGAAGGCTATCCTGATACTAAGCAGGTTGTTAATTTTGTAGATGCTGGAAGCTATAAAAGGGTAGTGCTTTATCCATTTATGATAGCAGCGGGAGACCATGCAAACAATGACATGGCCGGTGAAGAGGCTGGCAGCTGGAAAACTGAATTTGAAAAACGTGGTTATAAGGTTTCATGTATGATTAGAGGACTGGGAGAGTATGCGGGTATACAGAATATGTTTATCAACCATATAAAACGGGCCATATCTGATTAGAATGTAGTCTCATAAGGAGAAAAAATGCTGAAATTTGGATTTACAACAGGAAGCTGTGCCGCTGCTGCCGCTAAGGCCGCGGCCTTAATGGTATTTAAGAAAAGAAAAATTGAATATGTAAGCATATATACTCCAAAGGGAATTGAATTTGAGGCTTATATTTTAAATGCAGATATTGACGAGCGCTGTGCGTCTTGTGCTGTCAGAAAATACGCCGGGGACGACCCTGATGTTACGGATGGAACGCTGATTTATGCCGAAGTCACATTAACAGACAAAATTGGTGTGAATATCGACGGCGGAGCTGGAGTCGGTAGGGTTACAAAGGCCGGATTATGGCAGAAAATAGGCGAAGCAGCGATAAATAAAGTTCCTATGCAGATGATAAAAGATGAGGTGGAGTCTGTCTTTAAGATATATGGATATGGTGGAGGGGCAGATGTTATAATCAGTGTGCCGGAAGGAGAAGAGATTGCTAAAAGTACGTTCAATCCCAGACTTGGTATTGTAGGCGGAATATCAATTCTTGGAACCAGCGGTATTGTAGAGCCTATGAGTGAAAGGGCGCTCATTGATGCAATAGGAGCTGAAATAAAGGTTAAAAAAGCGAATGAAGGTGATATCCTTCTTTTATCTCCTGGAAATTATGGGATTGACTTTATCAACAGAACGTATGGGATAGACATAGATAAGGCATTAAAATGCTCTAATTACATAGGGGCCGCATTTGATATGGCTTTAGAGGCGGGCTTTAAAGGAGCGCTTCTAATTGGACATATAGGAAAGCTTGTAAAACTGGCCGGAGGAATAATGGATACCCACAGTAAAAACGCAGACTGCCGAATGGAAATAATCTCCGCAAATACAGCTTTATTATCTGATGATATTTCTTTAGTTAGAGAAATAATGAGATGCATTACTACCGATGAAGCGATTGTTCTGTTAGACAGAAGTGGAATGCTTAAGACTGTTATGGAAAATATAATACAAAAAGCGCATTTTTATTTAAATAACAGAGTCAGCGGAAAAATGGAAACAGCGGTTATAATGTTTTCCAATGAATTTGGTATATTAGGAAAAACGGATAATGCACTTAAATTTCTGAATGAAATAAAGGAGAATAAAAGGTGAAAATATATATCGTTGGAGCAGGCTGCGGAGATAAAAGCACATTAACTTCCGATGCGGTAAAAGCGATTGCCAGCTGTAAAATTTTAATTGGAGCAGAAAGGCTTGTGAAAGAATATAGTTCAGATAAAAAAGTCTTTAGCGAATATAAAGCTGAAATTATTAAAGAAATTATCGACAGGAACGGAGAGGATACCGCTGTATTAATGAGCGGCGACACAGGGTTTTACAGCGGAGCAAAAAAACTTTCTGATATCTTGAAAAATTATGATGTAGAGATTATTCCTGGAATATCGTCCGTGTCATATTTTTCTTCTAAAGTCGGTATGCCATGGGAAGATTGGAAAATGGTCAGTACGCATGGAATTAATACTAATATTATCGGATATGCAAAGGAAAATAAAAGGACATTTACTATATTGAATAATGGAAAAGATGTAAATGTGCTATGTAAAAAACTTCTGTACTATGGTATGGAAAATGTTATTTTACATGTAGGTGAAAATCTATCCTATAATAATGAAAGAATAATTTCCGGAGCGCCAATGGATTTAGCTGACATTGAATTCGATAATCTTACCGTATGTTTAATTATAAATAATACCGCCGGAAGATTAATTGGAGATATAAAAGATGATGATTTTATAAGAGGAAGCGTTCCGATGACTAAAGAAGAAGTTAGGTCAGTTTCAATATCCAAACTTGGAATAGAAGAAGATTCTGTCTTTTACGATATAGGAGCGGGCACCGGTTCTGTCAGTATTTCTGTCGCGCTCAAATCTCCAGATATTAAAGTGTACGCATTTGAGAAAAACCCAGATGCTTTAGTTTTGATTGAGAAAAACAAGGCAAAATTTGGAGCCGACAATGTTGAGATTATTTTGGGCGAAGCCTTAGATAATCTAGATAGTTTTGAAAAGCCGTCGCATGCTTTTATAGGGGGCGGTGGTGGAAATTTAGATAAAATTATAGAAAAGTTAAAGAAAATTAACCGTGAAATAAAGATTGTAATAAACATAGTTACTCTGGAGAGCCTATGTCAGGTGCAGAATATAATTACAAAATATGGATTTGAAGCTGAAATAACTCAAGTTTCGGTGGCAAAGGGCAAGCGGATAGGTATACATACACTCATGAAAGCTTCTAATCCAGTATATATAATTTCTTTATGAGGTAGCTTAATGAATATACCAAGAGTAATAATTTGCGGCACAGGCAGCGGATGCGGAAAAACAACAGTTTCCTGTGCAATATTAAAGGCGCTTAAGGATAGAGGATTTTCGGTTACTGCGGCTAAATGCGGTCCGGACTATATTGACCCGATGTTTCACGGGAAAACTTTGGGTGTACACTCAATGAACATAGATATGTTTTTTACAGAAGCAGGAACAGCTAGGTCAATGCTTTTTGAACATGCAAAAAATTCAGACATTTGTCTAATAGAAGGGGTAATGGGATACTATGACGGTTTAGGTATAGATACAGATAAAGCAAGCACATATGACGTGTCTATTTCAACCGGAACTCCGTCTGTTTTAGTTATTAATGCCAAAGGCGCTGCACTCACCGCCGCCTCCGTTATAAATGGAATTAATGATTTCAGAAGACCGAGCAATATTAAGGCTGTTATATTAAATAATATTTCAGAGTCAGTATATAAATCTTTGAAACCGGTGATTGAAAGGGAAACTTGCCTAAAAGTAATAGGATATATGCCTCACGATAATGATAATTCCTTTGAAAGCAGGCATTTGGGACTTAAAATACCTAAAGACGAGATATTATTAAAAATTGAAAAACTTGGACAGATTGCTGAAAGTACAATAGATATTAACGCTCTTTTAAAAATCGCTTCAAGCGCAGAGGCAATTAATGATATATCAAGTGATATAGGATATGTTGGCAGTGTTAAAATCGCAGTTGCCAGAGATGAGGCTTTTTCATTTTATTATAGTGAAAATTTAAACCTGCTAAAAAAAATGGGAGCTGAGATTGTTTTTTTCAGTCCCATTAAAGACGATAAGCTGCCAAAAGATGCTGATGGTTTAATACTCGGAGGCGGATATCCGGAGCTTTACGCGGAAAAATTATCTGAGAATAAGTCTATGGTTAACGATATAAAAAATAAGCTGAATAATGGTATGCCGTGCCTTGCCGAATGTGGAGGATTTATGTATCTGTGCGGTTCACTAGAAGATGAATATAGAGAAAGATATTGCATGGCAGGGTTTATAAACGCAGAGGCTTTTAAAACTGATAAGCTGACCAGATTTGGATATGTGGCTCTTTCGTCGGAGCACAATTATATAGACGGTATAAGGGGTCATGAATTCCATTATTGGGATACAAATAATAATGGAAGCGCATGTACAGCTTATAAGCCTTCAGGGAAAAAAAGCTGGCCTTGTATTCATATATATAAAAATACAATTGCAGGATTTCCGCATTTGTATTATCACGCCAAGCCTGAATTTGCTGAGGAATTTATAAGAAAATGCCTTTCATGGAGGGATTAATATGGTAGCCTTGATTATTGGCGGCAGCGGCAGCGGCAAAAGCGAATTTGCCGAAAATATGGCCTTGAATTTGTCTAAGCAAAATCTGATTTATTTGGCAACTATGATTCCATACGGCAGAGAAGGCACTGAAAGAGTTGAGAAGCATAAAAAAATGAGACGAAACAAGGGCTTTAAAACTATTGAAAAATATACCGGTTTAAAAAAACTAACGCTGAAGCAGGAAAGTACAGTTCTTTTGGAGTGTATGTCAAATCTTCTGGCAAATGAAATGTTCGAAAATGATGGGGCAGGAGACAAAGCGGTGGAGGAAATAATAATCGGTATAGACAGCCTTATAAATTGTACAGAAAATACAGTTATAGTCTCTAATGATATATTTGGTGATGGTATTAACTACGATGGAAAAACCCGTGAATATATAAATAATTTAGGTTTAATTAACAGATACATTTCATTAAAAGCAGATATGATATATGAAATTGTATGCGGAATACCTATTGTAATAAAGGAGAATTACATATGCTAAAGCCTATGATCATTGCGTTCTCTATGTACAGTCGTATACCTATGCAAAAGACAGATTGGGATGAAAAGTCCATGAAGTATGCTATATGTTATTTCCCGTTAATAGGGCTGGTTATTGGTGCCGCAGTATATACTGTCTCTTTTCTGCTTTCCCAAATTGGTGCCGGAAGTACTCTAGTGGGTTGTGTATTAACGGTTCTTCCGATTATTATTACCGGAGGAATACATATGGATGGATTTATTGATACATCGGACGCTCTCTCCTCTAATCAGGACAAACAAAAGCGCCTTGAAATAATGAAGGATCCTCATATAGGAGCGTTTGCAGTAATCAGGGCAGCTGTGTATTTTATAATGTCGGTTGGATTATATAGTGAGCTGGACGCGGGTACTTTAAAGATTTTTTGTATTGGATTCATTTTATCCCGAGCATTAAGCGGAATATCTGTAATTACATTTCCAAAAGCAAAAAATACCGGACTAGCTGTATTATGGAGTGGGATGACAGATAAAAAAATTGCTTTTGCGGTTCTTGCTGCGGAGGCGGCGTTATGCTGTGCTACTATGATTTTATTGGATTTTTGCACAGGAGTTATAATTTTGATATTTACCGCAATAATTTATTTTTATCATTATAGAAACTGCACTAAAAATTTCGGTGGGATAACCGGGGATTTAGCAGGATACTTTCTTCAATTGGCGGAACTTTTTATGCTGGCGGCGGCTGTGATAGGAGGAAAGATATGATACTTTTAATAGGCGGAAGCTATCAGGGCAAAACAGAATATGCCAGAGAAAATTTTAAAGAAAAGCGTATTCTCAACGGGTTTCATATGATTATAAAAGAAATGCTTGAAAATGGAAGCAAGATAGATTTAAGCAAAATTTTAGAAAACTATGATGTTGTAATAAGTGATGAAATAGGAAACGGAATAGTTCCTCTAGATAAATTTGAAAGAATATGGAGGGAAGAAACGGGAAGAGCTCTGTGTGAAATAGCAAAAGCTTCTGACGAAGTGTATAGAATTTATGCAGGGATTTCAGTGAGGATAAAATAATGTATTCTTTATATGCAGTTTTAATTGGATTTGCTCTTGATATGCTGTTTGGAGACCCAAACTTTAAATATCATCCTGTTAGGTTAATAGGAAGACTTATATCATTTTCTGAAAAAATCATAAGAGGAATATTGCCTAAAAGCAAAAATGGGGAGATTGCGGGAGGGGCTATCCTTGTAATTTTTATATGCTTGTTTTGCAGTATAATTGTTTATATTGTTTTACGGATTATTTATGGATTGAATTTATATTTGGGATTAATTGCAGAAAGCCTTTTATGCTGGATGCTTATAGCGGCAAAGTCACTTAAAACTGAAAGCATGAAAGTCTATAATGAATTGAAAAACGGAGATATATCCAGTGCAAGAAGGGCAGTATCAATGATAGTGGGAAGAGATACTGATAACTTGAGCTTTGAGGGAGTAACAAAGGCTACTATTGAAACCGTTGCTGAAAATACATCGGACGGAATAACAGCACCTATTATTTATATGCTTATAGGCGGTGCGCCGCTCGGCGTTTTTTATAAAGCTGTAAATACAATGGATTCAATGATTGGATATAAAAATGATAAGTATATATACTTTGGGAAGGCAGCCGCCAGACTTGATGACGCAGCTAATTTTCTGCCGTCAAGAATTACAGCTGTAATGATGATTGCTGCCTCAGGCTTACAAGGACTAAATATCAGGAATGCGGTATATATTTTCAGAAGGGACAGGCTTAAACACAAAAGCCCTAATTCAGCCCAAACTGAATCAGTATGCGCAGGAGCGCTTGGCATAAAGCTTGCGGGGGATGCGTGGTATTTTGGAAAGCTGTATAAAAAAGATTACATAGGTGACGAAATCAATAAAATAGATGAGGAACAAATAAAGCTGGCCAATAGGCTGATGTATATTACAGCATGTCTGACGTTAGCAGTTTTTAGTATTATTAAGTTCATTATTCTTGGAGGTCTGTAAATGGAAATAGTACATGGCGGTGACATATATTCTTTTAATAGAGAAATGCTGGACTTTTCAGCCAATATTAGTCCGCTTGGTATACCGGAAGAAATAAGGACGGCTATACAAAACTCATATCAATATGCAGATATTTACCCGGATACGCAGTACAGAGAGTTAAGAAGCGAAATTGCTGAAATAGAACATGTACACGAAGAAAACATTATTTGCGGAAATGGAGCGGCAGAAATTATATTTAATATTGTTTTAGCAATGAAACCTAAAAAGGTACTGCTGATTTGCCCATCATTTGCTGAGTATGAAAAAGCAGTTGATACAATAAATTGTGAAAAAGTTTATTACATGCTTGAAGAAAAAAATGATTTTAAAATGACAAGTGATTATATGGACATGATAAATGACGATATAGATATGCTTTTTATTTGCCAGCCAAATAATCCTACAGGGAACCTAACAGATGTCATATTACTGGAGAAAATAATTAAAAGATGTGCTCAAACAAACACATTTATTGTAATAGACGAATGTTTTACCGATTTTATAAAAAATGGCAAAAGCCTTTCAACCGTTAAATTAATAGCGGAGTATAATAACATACTAATTCTGAAGGCGTTTACAAAAATGTTTGCTATTCCTGGGATAAGACTTGGATATGGAATATGTTCAAATCAAGATGCACTTGAAAAAATCTATTCGATACGGCAGCCATGGAATGTATCTCACACGGCTGATATGGCAGGACGAGCCGCGTGCAGAATTTATAATTTAACCGTTGATGAGACAGTTAAATATATAGAACAAGAGAAAAAATACTTATTGTCTGCCTTTGACAGACTAAAAATAAAATATTTTAAGCCGGATGCTAATTATATTTTTTTTAAAGCAAAATGCGGGCTTAAAGAAGAAATGTCCAATAAAGGAATACTTATAAGAGACTGCTCAAATTATAAAGGACTTAATAAAGGCTATTATAGGATTGCTGTAAAAAAACACTGCGAAAATATTAGGCTTATAAAGGCGTTGGAGGAATGTATATGGCAAGGCCAATAATGATACAAGGAACAATGTCAAATGCTGGAAAAAGCCTTTTAACAGCCGCACTTTGCAGGATATTTACTCAAGACGGATATAAAACAGCTCCGTTCAAATCACAGAATATGGCTCTTAATTCTTATATAACAATTGACGGTAAGGAAATGGGCAGAGCTCAGGTAATGCAGGCTGAAGCTGCAGGGATTGAGCCGGAGATATATATGAACCCAATACTATTAAAGCCTACGGATAATATTGGTTCACAAATAATTGTAATGGGCAAGTCCATAGGAAATATGAGCGCAGGGGATTATTACAAAAACAAAAAGAGTTTTATTCCGTATATTATTGAATCCTATAATAAATTATCTGAAAAACATGATATTATAGTAATAGAAGGCGCAGGAAGTCCTGCTGAGATAAATTTGAGAGAAAACGACATAGTGAATATGGGATTAGCCAAAATGGTGTCAGCTCCTGTTATTCTCGCAGGCGATATTGACCGTGGAGGGGTATTTGCACAATTGGTCGGAACAATGGAACTGCTTGAGAAAGTTGAGAGGGACATGGTTAAAGGCCTGATTATAAATAAATTCCGCGGTGATAAAAAAATACTTGAGCCGGGGCTTGATATGCTGGAAAAGCGTTGTTCCAAGCCGGTTATAGGAGTAATACCTTATATAAACTGTGATATAGATGACGAAGACAGCTTGTCAGCAAGATTTGATAAAAATGGAACAACCGGTGTAATAGATATTGCGGTTATAAAGCTTGGAAGGATATCTAATTTTACAGATTTTATGGCTCTTGAATGTATTGACGGTGTAAATGTAAGATACGTTGAAACTGTCAGAGAATTAAATGAACCTGATATGATAATAATACCGGGAACAAAAAATACGGTTGGGGATCTTCTTATTCTTCGTGAAAACGGACTGGAAACGAGAATAAAACAGCTTGCTGACAGAGGTGTTATTGTATTTGGAATATGCGGCGGATACCAGATGTTAGGCCGGAAAATCACTGACATATCGGGAGCTGAGACAACCGGTGAATATAACGGGATGGGTCTGATTCCAATAGAGACTTTCTTTGACAAGGAAAAAAAAGCAGCAAGAACCTCTGGAGTAATCAATAACGTTAAGGGAATACTAAACGGCCTTTCAGGTCAAACATTTAGTGGATATGAAATACATATGGGCAAAACAGAAAATGGACAAATAATTGTAAACGGAAATAAGAATGTATATGGAACATATATACATGGTATTTTTGACAGCAAAAATGTCACAGATTCCATATTAAAGGCAATAAAAAATGAGAAGGGTATAGCTGATAATGAAATAAAAGCGATAGACATGACGGAGTATAAAAATTGTCAGTATGATATTCTTGCCGACTGTGTCAGAAAAAATATTGATATGGAAGCTGTATATAAAATACTTGAAAAGGGCGTGGGCGAATGAAAGGCTTGGTTCATATTTATTGCGGAGACGGAAAGGGTAAGTCAACGGCAGCCATTGGTCTGGCGATACGATGCGCCGGATGCGGGGGACATGTACTTTACGCCAGCTTTTTGAAGGATAATAGCAGCGGAGAAAGAGCCGTTCTGAGCTGTATTGAAAATATTGAGCTAATGGAAAATCCAGACGAAGTAAAATTTTATAAATTTATGAATGAACATGAAAAGAATGCTTATAAAGATTTTTGTAAAAATAGATTTAAAATGATATGTGAAAAGGTTCAAAGCCGTATTTACGATATGCTTATACTTGATGAGATTATTCCGACTGTCAACAATGAAATATTGACTGAGATTGAGCTTGCTGAGCTTATTAATAATAGGCCGGAAAATTTGGAAATAGTTTTGACAGGAAGAAATCCATCTGACTTACTTTGCAGCAAAGCTGATTACATCACAGAGATGAAAAAAATAAAACATCCCTATGACTTAGGAGTACAAGCCAGAAAATTTATTGAAATGTAGGCGGTAAAATGAATTTAGAAGAAGCGCTAAAAAATATAAAACAAATAGACAATAATGCTAGGTCAGCATCTGAAAGCCGCTGGCTTTCTGTTGTTAAACCACTATTTTCTTTAGGAAGTTTAGAAAAAGCAGTTACCCAAATTGCAGGAATAAAAGGAGAACCTTTTTTTGCCCTCAACAATAAGACTCTTGTAATAATGTGTGCTGATAATGGTGTCGTTAAGGAAGGCATATCACAATGTGGAAGTGAGATAACTTGTACAGTTGCAAAAAGCTTTATTAATAAAAAATCAAGCGTGTGCATTATGGCAGAACGTGCCGGCGTAAAAGTTCTTCCTGTTGATATTGGAATGGCTGATGATATTGAGAACATTAAAAATATAAAACTCGCATATTCTACACAAAATATAGCGGATGGTCCAGCTATGACCAGACAACAGTGTATAGCGGCTATAGAAAATAGTATTGACATTGTTGGTGAACTCAAAAAAAACGGCTGCGATATAATTTTAACCGGTGAAATGGGAATTGGAAATACAACAACGGCTTCAGCCGTTACATCGATTATGCTTGATAAAGAACCTGAGGATGTTACCGGAAAAGGTGCCGGACTGGCTGCTGAAGTCCTATTACATAAGATAGAAGTAATTAAAAAAGTAATTTTTGTGAACAGACCGGATAAAAATGACCCAATTGATGTGATTTCAAAAGTCGGAGGATTCGATATTGCAGGTATGACAGGATTATTTATAGGGGGAGCTGTATACGGAATTCCTATAGTAATTGACGGATTTATTTCCTCTGTCGCCGCCCTATCAGCTGTAAGGCTTGATAAGAGGGTTAAGAATTTTATACTTCCTTCGCATGTTTCCAACGAGCCTGCTGGTAAAATGCTGCTTGATGAGCTCGGTTTAAAAGCATTTATAAACTGTGGAATGTTTCTTGGTGAAGGAAGCGGTGCTGTTGCTTTAATGCCTCTTTTGGATATGGCTGTTGATGTATACAGTAAGCTTGGAACCTTTGATAAATGGGAACATGACTCATATAAAGTACTAAGGTGATTTATATGGAAATTATTTTAATACGCCACGGAAAAACCAAAGGAAATTTAGAAAAAAGATATATAGGTATAACGGACGAACCTTTGACAGACGAAGGAGCCCATGAGCTGAAGCAAATTAAATATCCAGATGCAGATATAATTATTTCAAGCCCAATGTTAAGGTGCGTTCAGACCGCCGAAATAATATATGGGAAATGCGATTATGTCATTGATGGCCTTAAAGAATGCGACTTTGGCTTATTTGAAAATAAAAGCTTTGAGGAATTGAAAGATAATAAGTATTATCAAAAATGGATTGACAGCGGAGGGAAATTACAATTTCCAAATGGAGAGAGTATGAACAGTTTTTCTAAACGCTGTATAAACGCATTTGACTATTTAGTCAGAAAATTTGATAAGGCAGACAGAATGGCTTTTATTGTTCATGGCGGTACAATTATGGCAATAGCAAAAAAATATCTCGGCGGGGATTTTTATGATTACCATTTAAAAAATGGAGAATATATGGTACTATCTCTTTATAAATAAAAATTAGGAGAGAATGACGTGGAAAATTTGATTATAAGAAAAGCTGTAGAGACGGATATTGATTCAGTGGAAAAAATTTATGAGGCTGTGCTTGACAATGAGGAGCAAACGGGTAAAGTATATACAAATTGGAAAAAGGGTCTCTATCCGACTAGAACTGATGCGGAGAATGCGATGGCTGCGGGGACATTATATGTAGGTGAAGCAGACGGAAAGGTTATTGCCTGTGTCAATTTAAATCATATACAGCCGCCTGAATATTCAAAGATAAACTGGTCTACTGAAGCAGAAGGAGACGAAGTTTTAGTCATCCATACTTTATGTATACCGCCGCAATACGCAGGTATGAAAATTGGACAGAAATTTGTCAGCTTTACCGACAGACTGGCTGCTGAGCTTGGCTGTAAGACAATTAGACTGGATACATATGAGGGTAATATACCGGCTGCTTCCTTATACAAAAGACAGGGATACACATATGTAGGCAGTGCGGAATTTAACTTTCAAAATGTAATAATGGAAACGCTTATTTGTTTTGATAAGATGGTCGGAGGTAACTGAATTTGCTCAAAGAAACTGCCGAAGGAATAATAAGCAGAATAGGAACGCTTGAAGCTCCAATATTTTTTAAAAATAAGTATGCAGCTTCATTTGAAATTGGCGACAGTAAAATAGAAATATATGATGAAAATATGAATGTAAGGGATGAGTATGTAAATAAAGCTCTATTCAGAGCCAATGAAATATGCTCATACTTTAATTTTGATATTTTGATAATCAGATTGTGTTATTCTGAAAAGGATATACAGCTAATACAAAATATAATAGGAAGTGCGGCAGAGGAAACTTTTTCAGAAATTGTATTGAGTGAGGATAGCGAAGAATATAGGAGAGTTTCTCTTTACTGGAACGCGAAAGAAATAAACTTGGACAGGCTGTTTAGAGAAATTATTAAGACCGACATTGGAGGGTACAGTATTTTATCGTCCTCAGTTTTTTTATTGGACAGTAAAAAGAGCTGTGTCTGTCATTTATACGATGACAGAGGAATTGATATTATAGCTTCTTCAAAGGAGACTATATATCCTATATATAAAAACTACGAAAATTGGCTTATAGACCGAGAGAAAACAGATGAACTTTTTATGGGGGATAAATAAATGTCTAAAAAAGTTATATTAGATGTGGATACAGGCTCTGACGATGCAGTTGCTATAATGGCGGCACTGTTATCGGAACAACTTGATGTCATTGGCATATGCTGTGTATGGGGTAATCTCGATGTAGATGACACTACGGAAAATACACTTCGCCTTGTTTCAGCATTGGATAAAGATATACCTGTTTATAAGGGTGCAGCAACTGCCATAGCGAAATATCTGGAAAGAGCTGTTAAAGAGGAGCTTAAACCCGTTATAAAAAATGGCAAAGAGGTAAGGATTCATTATAAAAGACTTGAGGGGCTTGAACAGGCAACGAACAAAAAGGCTGAAGAAATGGACGCAGTATCTTTTTATATAAACTGTCTTAAAAATACCGATGAAAAGATTACACTTATTACTGTTGGGCCAATGACTAATTTGGGCTTAGCCCTCTCTGCTGTGCCATCAATAGCAGAGAACATAGAAGAAATAATCATTATGGGCGGAACTGACAGACTTGGCAATGTATCTGAATGTGCTGAGGCAAATATATGGCATGACCCGGAAGCGGCCCAGATTGCTCTAAATTCAGGCGTTCCTATTACTTTTATATCCCTTGACGCCACACATTCAGCAGCTCTTACGCTGGAAGATGCAAAACAGCTTAGTGCTTTGAATACCTTTGCAGGAAAGTTTACTGCAAGAATTATAGAACAAAGAACTGAGTTTGACAGTGCAATGGAGAATAAGAAATTAGACAGAACTCCTGTTCATGATTCTCTTGCCGTTTGCGCAGCAATTGATAAAACTGTTATAACGGAATATATTGACTGTAATGTACGTATAGCCCTTTCAGGAATTGCTGAGGGCAGGACAATAATAGACCGTAGGTCTCCTGCCGCAAAGCCAAACTGCAGGTTTGCGATAAAGGCATCACACGATAAATATATGGAGATGCTGGAAAAATATTTTTCATGATATTATTCGGAGGAATTAATATGGCCGTTAGACAGCTTAGATTTAATAAGGACGAGATTTTAAGAAAAAAGTGTAAAGATGTAGCCGATGTAAACGATAAGGTGCGCCAGCTTCTAGATGATATGATGGATACGCTTCATGCAAGTGATAACGGGGCGGCCTTGGCAGCCAATCAGGTTGGACTTCTTAGGCGTTTAGTTGTTGTTGACTATGAAGGACATTATCTAAAATTAGTTAATCCGTTAATAATTGAAGAAGCCGGTGAGCAGGAATGTATTGAGGGATGTCTGAGCTTTCCTGGGATATTTGGTAAAACAAAGCGTCCAAAGAAAATAAAAGTCGAAGCTTTGAATGAGAATGGACAAAAGATAACTCTTCAATTCGAAGGAGAGATGGCAAAATGCCTATGTCATGAAATAGACCATCTTGATGGAGTTGTTTTTATTGATAAAGTTACTGATTTCTTAGATTTGGAATAAGAACAGCCGCGGATTAATCCGCGGCTGTTCTTTAATTTTTCTTTTCAGATGAATTTTCTATCTGCTTTAAATAGTCGTTATCATCATTTTTAGGGCTTGGTATAAAGTTAGGTGCAAATTTCCCTTTTCCTTTATATTTAGTATAGAAATATCCAATTATTGAAAATACAACAGCTCCAATAAAGTTAACAAATAAATCTTTCATAGTGTCTATCAACCCTATGTCAAGATATCCGTTAATACCAAGATCCTGACCGTTTACAACGGTTGAGGTTATACCCCTAATATGATATGGTGAATTAACAAAATCAGGGTTTAGCATTACGGAATTTATTGAGTGTATAACTGTATCTTTCTGCATGTCGGTTGCAAAATTCATGTCCATAAAAAACTCAAAAAACTCCCAAAGTACACCTATAGTCATTGAAAAGCAAAAAGCCACAATAGCTACAAAAAACGGTGATAGATTAAATGAAAGCCTGTTATCCTCATTTAATAGATTAACAAGAGAAAATCCAATTGCAGCGGCTAAAAAGCCGTTCATAGTATGAAGCATAGTATCCCAGTTAGGTATTTTTATATAAAATTCGTTAACCTCTCCAAGAATTTCAGCAGCAAATATAAAAATAAGTATTATAACCTCCAGAGCATTGGGCAGCTCTATTCTAAATCTTACCTGTATAAAGCTTGGCACAATGAGAAGCACCAATGTAAGAGCGCAGAAAAAAACGTTTTCATAATTGCCTATAAATGCCTGGCGGATAAGGACTGCTATTACAATGGCTCTTAAAATTATGTATACAAGAAATGAACTTCTATGCTCACGCCTCTCCATGTCCATTGCCTTTTTAAAATTTTTATTCCTGTCTTTTTTGGTGTTCATGAATACTTCTCCTTAACTGGTTCTATTGAAAAAATGCCTTTTATGTGGTAATCTAATACTTAATACGATAGCACAATAAATTGCTATAGGCAAATTAAAAAGTGATGAAAAGAGGTCACACCAGATGAAAACAGGTCTTGTACTTGAGGGCGGCGCCATGAGGGGATTATATACGGCGGGCGTCCTTGATATTTTAAATGAAAATAATATAAAGGTAGATGGAGTAATAGGAGGATCAGCCGGAGTTGTTCATGGAGTCAATTATGTTTCGGGACAAAAAGGAAGAAGCATAAGATACACCTTAAAATACCGCAGTGATAAAAGATATATGAGTGTGCATTCTTTGCTTAAGACAGGCAATATGGTTGAGACTGAGTTCTGCTACCATGAAATACCAGAAAAGCTTGATCCATTTGATAATGAGGCATTTATGAATTCCGGAATAGAATTCTATGCTGTCTGCAGCAACGTAGAAACAGGAAAGGCAGAATATATAAAATGTGAGGACTTATTTAGGCAAATAGATGTTGTCAGGGCTTCTGCTTCTATGCCATTTGTATCACAAATTGTTGAAACAGAAGGCTTCAAGCTTTTAGACGGAGGCGTATGCGACAGCGTACCAGTAAAAAAGTTTATGGAAATGGGATATGACAGGATTATTGTTGTATTGACCAAGCCTAAAGGCTATATTCCTAAGCCTAATAAACCATTTCTGTCAAAGAAGAAATACAGTGAGTATCCAAAGTTTGTAGACGCGCTGATTACAAGACATTTAAGATACAGTGAAAACCTTCGCTACGTGAATGAAATGGAACAAAATGGGGAAATTCTTGTAATAAGGCCTTCACGAACTGTTAATATTTCGAGGATGGAGAAAAATTTGGCGCGTATTTGGGAAATGTATGATTTGGGGCGCGATGATGCTAAAGAAAAGATAAACGAGGTAAGAGCATGGCTGGAAAAAAAGTAATAGGAATAATTCCTTTATATGATGATGAAAAGGAAAGCATTTGGATGCTTCCCGCTTATATGGACGCTATATCTATGGCTGGGGGAATTCCCGTTATTATGCCATTACGAGTGACTGAGGAGGACGTTGATAGAATAGACGATATGTGTGATGGGTATTTGTTTACAGGAGGCCATGATATAAACCCTGCTTTATACGGTGAAAAGGACAGGGGAAAATGCGGAATTATAAACGAGGATAGGGATTTACTTGAAAAATTAGTTTTTAACAGGGCCTATAGAAATGATAAACCTGTTTTGGGAATATGCAGAGGTATGCAGATAATAAATGTTTTAAGCGGAGGAACTTTATATCAGGATTTACCTTCAGAAACTGATTCGGATATAGAACATCATATGCAGCCGCCGTACGACACAACTGCGCATAGAGTAAAAATAAAACGAGAGTCATCTTTGTATAAGCTGTTAAAAACAGATAGCTTAGGGGTTAACAGCTATCATCACCAGGCTGTAAAAAAACTTGCTCCAGGGCTTAAAATTATGGCCCAAGCAGAGGATGGAACCATTGAGGCTGTTGAGGACATGAATAAGAAATTTATTTGGGCTGTACAGTGGCATCCTGAGTATTCATATAAAAAGGATGAAAACTCAAGAAAAATTTTAAAGGCATTTGTTGATGCATGTAAATGACGGAGGACATCATGGATATTAAGGTCAGAAAGTTTGAAGGCAATGATATAAAGTCAATGATTGATATATGGAATGAAGTAGTCGAAGAAGGCATAGCGTTTCCTCAGCTTGATTCATTGAACGAAAAAACAGGTCTGGAGTTTTTTTCTTCTCAGTCATACTGCGGAGTGGCTGTTGATGAGAACAATGAAATTTTGGGACTTTACATACTTCATCCTAATAATGTCGGCAGATGCGGTCACATATCAAATGCGAGCTATGCGGTAAAATCAACAGCAAGGAATATGAGTATTGGAGAAAAGCTCGTAAAGGACTGTATGAAAATAGGCAGGGAACTTGGCTTTAGAATTCTTCAGTTTAATGCTGTTGTAAAATCAAATTATCAAGCAAGACATCTTTATGAAAAGCTGGGGTTTAAAGCACTTGGAGAGATACCAGAAGGATTTCTTATGAAGGATGGAAGTTACGAGGATATAGTTCCGTATTTTCATGAGCTATAAAAAATAGCCCTTTCAATTTTGAAAGGGCTTAGTTTTTATTCTTTTACTTCAAATTCATCTTTTCCTACGCCGCATAAAGGACATTCAAAGTCAGCGGGAAGGTCTTCAAATTTTGTTCCGGGAGCGATTCCGTGTTCCTGATCGCCTTCAGCCTCATTATATTCGTATCCACATACTTTACATACATAAATCATATTTAGTTCCTCCTTGATGTAATTAAATGATAATAATTCTTATTTATGCTGCTATTATAATATAATTTTTAGGATATTGCAAGAGCTTTAATAATAATTTTTAATTAATAATCGATATTTTTTTAATTTAAATAGGACTCAACCAAATTATATGAAAAAAATTAATTAAAAACCCTTGTAATTTTTGTGAGAAGAAACTATTATATGCTAAAATAAAATTTTCAAGGACAAGAAAGAAGATGACAGCATGAGGACAATAGAGATTAATGACTGGATACTGTTAAATAAAATAATATACGATATTTATTCCGTTGAAAAAACATATGATTTTGGCTATTGAATTTGACAGTGCAGATTTTTATTTCCCGGCATATGAATTAAATAATTCTTTTATTATTTCATTTAATTGTGATATTGATACTAAAGGAATTTATGAAAAATATAAATCAGATAATGGTATTATGTATGGGGCTAGGTCAATGGTTTATAGGGATACCGATATGGTTAAAGATGACCGTACTAACAAAAAATATTTTAAAGAATTTTACGAAAACCAAGGCTGGAATTATTCTATTCATATGACACTTGGAAAAAACAGAAATTTCCTGGGAGCAGTAACGTTTTACAGATGCAAAGGGAAAGAGAACTTCAGCTATGATGATATTTTTATTCTGGATATGATAAAGGACCATCTGTCTTTAAGGCTGAATAACGATAGAGTACATATGGTCAATCTGCATGATAAACTGACAGTTTCTGAAGCAAGCGAAAAGTATGGACTAACAAAACAGGAGCATATGATATTAAAATTTCTTATGGATGGACAAAACAATGATTTCATATGCGGTTCTCTTGAAATAAGCGTTAACACTCTTAAAAAGCACATACTTAATATATACAGAAAGCTAGGAATAAAAAACAGAGTACAAATGTTTAAAATGATAAAGGAAAAAGAATAAAAGAAAAATTTGATAGGATATGCAAAAGATGATTTAATTGTAAATCTATTGTAAGATTGTGTTTGCTTGACATATTTCGTCATAGGATATATAATTTTTCCACATAAATTATTAAACAGCAGAAGGGGGAAACGGCATGTCATACTATTACTATGGTGGCTATCCAAGCGGACTGGCTTACTTTTTAGGAGCATATGCTACTACGGTCGCTCTTATAGGATTGGCTACAAGCATACTTATGGTTATAGGAATGTGGAAAATGTTCTCCAAGGCAGGGGAGCCGGGTTGGACATCAATTATCCCGTTTTTAAATTCTTATAAGCTTTTTAAAATTGGCTGGGGCAGCGGATGGATATTTCTTTTGGGTTTAATACCAATTGTTAATCTTGTAATTCACATTATGCTTGGAATAAAGCTTGCAAGAGCTTTTGGAAAGGGAACAGGTTTTGCGGTAGGACTTATTCTTCTCCCGGGCATATTTTATATGATACTTGGCTTTAGTGATGCAATTTATTATGGACCAGTAGAAAATTAATAACACCCCTCGGATGTATAATCCGAGGGGTGTTTATATTTATGCAGATAGTAAACTGCAAGCAGTATATAAAGATATTTAGAATTGACGAATTAAACACTATAAAATCCGTTGAATTTGAAATAAAAAGCACAATAGTCTTTGGATATGTGCTAAATGTTTAATATTTGCAAAAATGATAAATTAATTTTATATATATTTCATTTGAAGTCTTTATTGCATTTTTATGCGTATTAATGTATTATAATGTTTAACTCATACAGATTGCCGAGGTGAAAGCATGTATAATAAAACAAAAGTATTTATTGATGGCAGAGAAGGAACAACGGGGCTGAGAATATATGACAGGCTTGAAGCCATGGATGATATTGAGCTGATTATTTTAAAAGATGAAGAGAGAAAAAATACCGAGATACGAAGACAGGCACTGAATTCCTGTGACATTGCTTTTTTGTGCCTTCCTGATGCTGCGGCTGCTGAAGCTGCAGATCTTGTTGAAAACGATAAGGTAATATTAATAGATACCTCTACTGTACATAGAACAGATAATATGTGGGCTTATGGTATGCCAGAATTGAGCAAACAGCATAAAGACAAAATTACAAACTCAAATAGAATTGCTGTTCCTGGATGCCATGCCAGCGGATTTATAGCGTTAATCTATCCGCTCATAGACAGCTGGATAATTCCAGACAATATAAAACTTACATGCTTTTCTCTTACAGGATACAGCGGAGGAGGCAAAAAGATGATTGCTGATTACGAGTCTGCTGACAGAGACAGTATGTACAGCGCACCAAGACAGTATGCCTTGACGCAGAACCACAAACATTTAAGGGAAATGTCGGCTGTAACAGGACTTAAGACTAAACCAGTATTTTGTCCCGTTGTAGGTGATTTCTACAGCGGAATGGAAGTTACTGTCCCACTTTTTAAAGATGACATAAATGACGGATATAATATTGAGGATATAAAAAAGACTTATAAAGACAAATACAGCGGCAAAATTATTACATATGTTGAGCATGATGACGAAAACGGTTTCCTTTCAGCCAATATACTTTCCGGATATGATAATATGACGGTGTCTGTTAAAGGAAATGAAGAAAGAATTCTGCTGACCGCAAGATACGATAACCTTGGAAAGGGTGCCTCGGGAGCGGCGGTTGAGTGCATGAATATTAAATTGGGAAAAGAAATAACCAGCGGTTTGAACATAAAGGAGTGTTAATTTATGAAATTTATAGAAGGTGGAGTTTGTGCGGCTAAAGGTTTTAAGGCAAGCGGCGTACACTGCGGAATTAGAAAGCAGACGACTAAAAAAGATTTAGCCCTTATTGTCAGTGAAGTGGAAGCTTCCGCGGCAGCGGTTTATACCCAAAACCTTGTAAAGGGCGCTCCTATAGCTGTTACTAAAGATAATATAAAAGATGGAAAAGCAATGGCTATTATATGCAACAGTGGAAACGCAAATACTTGTAATGCCAATGGAATTGAAATCGCGCAGGAAATGTGTGCCCTCACAGAAAAATATACTGGCATAAGCAGTGACGATGTAGTCGTTGCTTCAACAGGAGTAATAGGCCAGCCATTGGATATAAAACCCATAGCGTCCAAAATGGACGATTTGGTTAAAGCGCTTGGAAATAACAGCCATGATTCGGCGGCTGCGATTATGACAACTGATACAATTGAAAAAGAGGTTGCTCTCTCCTTTGAGATCGATGGAACGGAATGTAAAATCGGAGGTATTGCCAAGGGTTCTGGAATGATACATCCTAATATGGCAACCATGCTTGTTTTTGTAACATCAGATGTATCTATATCATCAGAAATGCTGCAAAAGGCACTAAGTGATGATGTTAAAACATCATTTAATATGATTAGCATTGATGGAGATACATCAACTAACGATATGGTTGCAGTACTTTCAAACGGTCTTGCCGGAAATAAAAAAATTGAAGAAGAGGGCCCTGCTTTTGAAGCCTTTAAAAAAGCATTAAATACCGTTACAGTTTATCTTTGCAGAAAAATTGCAGGTGACGGCGAAGGCGCTTCAAAGCTTTTAGAATGTAAGGTTACCGGGGCAAAGACTGATAAGGCCGCCAAGGGAGCTGCTAAGTCTGTTATATGCTCTTCTCTTTTAAAGGCTGCAATGTTTGGCTCAGATGCAAACTGGGGACGTGTATTATGTGCCTTGGGATATTCCGGAGAAGAACTGGACGTTAATAAGATTGATGTAAAATTCAAATCATGTAAAGGCGAAATACTTGTATGCAAAAATGGTTCAGGCGTTGACTTTTCAGAAGAAAAAGCTAAAGAAATTCTTTTAGAAAAAGAGATAGAGATACTTATCGACCTCAACGACGGAAAATTTTCGTCTGTGGCGTGGGGCTGTGACTTAACCTATGACTATGTGAGAATTAACGGAGACTATCGTTCATAAAACGGAGGAGCATTAAAATGACGCTTACAAACCTTCAGCGTGCGGAGACCATTGTTCACGCACTTCCATATATACAGAAATACTATAACAAAGTAGTAGTAATTAAATACGGCGGAAACGCCATGATAAATGAAGAATTGAAACAGGCTGTCATGAACGACATTGTTCTGCTTTCGCTTATAGGCGTTAAAGTAGTACTCGTACATGGCGGAGGTCCGGAAATAAACGATATGCTTAAAAAGACCGGAAAAAAGAGTGAATTTGTAAACGGTTTAAGAGTAACTGACTCTGAAACAATAGACACAGTTCTTATGGTCCTTGCGGGAAAAGTAAATAAGAGCCTTGTAAACCTTATTGAGTGCACAGGCGGCAAATCAGTTGGGCTATGCGGACTGGACGGACATCTTATCGAAGCAGAAACATTGGACGATAAGCTTGGATATGTCGGTAAAATTACTAAGATAAATATTGAGCCTATTATGGACCTACTTGATAAAGGTTATATACCTGTTGTATCAACACTTGGATGTGATAGCAAAGGAAATGTCTATAATATTAACGCAGACACTGCCGCAGCTAAAATAGCTGGAGAAATGAAGGCAGAAAGCCTTATTTCTATGACAGATATATGCGGCATATTAATGGACAAGAATGATCCTTCAACTCTAGTCACAAATATAAATACTCAAAAGGCTCATGAACTAATGTCTCAGGGAATAATTGACGGAGGAATGATTCCGAAAGTTGAATGCTGCCTTGATGCCATAAATTTGGGAGTAAACAGGGTTTTCATACTTGATGGAACAAAGCCGCACGCTATTTTAATGGAAATGCTTACTGATGAAGGTGTTGGAACAATGTTTGTTAAGGGGGAATAAATATGAATATTATAGATATGGACAATACATATGTAGCTCACTCCTATGGACGTTATCCAATATGTATAACAAGCGGAAGCGGTTCGAGGCTTTATGATGAAAATGGTAAGGAATATATTGACTTCGGAACAGGAATAGCCGTTAATTCATTTGGGATAGCTGATGATATGTGGAAACAGGCAGTTATTGAACAGATAAATAAGGTACAGCATACCTCTAATCTCTATTATACTGAACCATGCGCAAAGCTTGCTGAGATGCTATGTGAAAAAACAGGCTTAAGCAGAGTGTTTTTTTCAAATTCAGGAGCTGAGGCCAATGAATGTGCTATTAAAGCCGCAAGAAGGTATGCTTTTCTTAAGTATGGAGATGGGAATTCAACAATAATTACACTTAAAAATAGTTTTCATGGAAGAACTATAACAACTCTTTCTGCAACCGGGCAGGAACATTACCATGAGGAATTTACACCATTTACAGAAGGGTTCGTATATGCCGAACCTGATAATATTGATGATATTAAAAGGCTGGCTTCTGATAATAAGTGTATTGCTGTTATGCTGGAAATTGTGCAGGGAGAGGGTGGCGTTTGTCCACTTGATAAGACGTTTGTACAGGCTGTGCGTCAGTATACAGAAGAAAACAATATGCTTCTTATAGTAGATGAAGTACAGACTGGAAATGGAAGAAGCGGAATGTTGTATTCGTATATGAATTACGACATACTTCCTGATATAGTTTCAACTGCTAAAGGACTAGCGGGAGGACTGCCTTTAGGGGCTACTATTCTAGGTGAAAAGGTAAAAGATATTTTTACTCCCGGGACACATGGCTCAACATTTGGGGGTAATCCGGTATGTGCCGCAGCAGCAATCAGTATTCTAAGCAGAATAGATGATAAGCTTTTGAATGAGGTAAAAGAAAAATCTAAATTGATATTTGCTGAATTAGATGGTGCAAAGGGTGTTGAAAGCATAAGCGGCATGGGGCTCATGATAGGAATTAAATGCGGCAAACCTGCCAATGAAGTAGTAAAGACCTGTATGGATAAAGGCTTGCTCGTTCTTACAGCTAAGGATAAAGTCAGACTTCTTCCGGCGCTGAACATTGACCTTGAAACTCTTACAGATGGAATAAAAATTCTTAAAGAAGCTATTGCTGAATAAATTTAACAGATTTAGTATATAAATAAGCGTGCCAGAGGTACGCTTATTTTAATTTAAAAAACTTCATACTGTTAATTTGATTTTAATTTAAAACAGTACATATAACCTATTTCTATTGGAATAATAATCACATGTGATTTTTATGATAAGCAGAAAAAGATATATCATAATCTTACATATTTCCGTCATATATTGAAATTTATTTTCTATGATAGTATACTAAAACTCTCAGCAGATATGTTAAACTATGGATATTTATTTAAATTGACTATGAAAAATAATAAAGAAAAACAAAACAAAATTTATATAGTTCTGGCGGCTGTATGCGCATGCCTGTTAATAGCAGTTGCAACAATTCTTCTATGGCCAATTATAAGTAAGCTGGCAAAACCAGAGGGACAGCAGGCTTTACATGACTGGGTGGATGCTGTCGGTCCATTTGGCTGGATAGTAGTTCTAGGCATTCAAATATTGCAGATTGTGATTGCATTTATTCCCGGAGAACCTGTAGAGGTTCTTGCTGGTGTATTATATGGGGCATGGGGAGGACTTTTCTTGTGTCTAATTGGAAGTATTATTGCTTCAATGGCTGTATTTGCGATAACCAGAAAATGGGGAATGCCTCTTTTATACAAATTATTTGGAAAAGATAAGGTTGATAATTTTTCTTTTTTACGAGACAGCCAAAAGATTGAAACCGTAACATTTATTTTATTCCTGCTTCCGGGTACTCCAAAGGATATGCTCACCTACGTTGCAGGAGTAAGTAAAATCAAAATGTCGAATTTTATATTGATCAGCACATTTGCCAGAATACCGTCAATAATAACTAGTACTATTGCAGGAAACGTATTATTGAATGATTGGAGACTCACTCTGATTATTTTCTTACTTACCGGATTGATTGGTCTCATAAGTATACGATATAAAGAACGTATTGAAAAGGCAGTTCATAAAATTGGAAAAAACAAAAAAGAACACTAGATTACAAATAGCTGTCATTTTGACAGCTATTTTTTGCTACTTATATAATCGTTCCGCATATATTTCTGCATTTATATGCCATTCTCCACTATCTTTTACAGTAACATTCTGCCAATGAAATTTATCATCTTCAATCTTGACAAAAATCCACTTTCTATTTTTATCGCCGATGTAAGTTAGAACTATCATTTCATCTTGTTTTTTTGCTTCAAGCCGTATTATTTTTTCTGTATATCCATAAGCGACATCCCAAGCCTTTGTTTCAGGATTGAAAATTCGAAGCGATGTTCCGTATTCATAATCAGGCAAGATAATAACATCTTGTATTGCCATTCCCTCTAGAACCCATGAAAAATGCCATTCGCCTTTGATTGCGCGAGAATTGTCATCCTCTACATAATTTATTTTCCAGCTGCCGATGAGTTTTCCAAAATAATTAAACTCTTCAGGTAGCAACATATTTTTTCTTTCACTCGTAAGAGCTTCAACAAAATCTCGCATATACAGATTCCTCCTTTTAGATAAAAAACACCATCATATATAATTACGCCTTATTTGTCAAAGGATAACTAACACAATTTTATTTTAATATCAGCTTTCGGATATGTCAAACGACATCAAGCGTGGACTTTTGCCAATTTATATATTGGTTTATCTTAATAAATTTTTAAGCATTGTGTCAGGTTAAATTTAAATATTATGCCTTATACTATTTAAAAATGGAGGTGAATGCAATGGAATGGAAAAAGGGCAATTATAATAGGGTTCTTTTCGTTTTTTTCTCGATATATTTAGTTGCGCTAACATGGATTATACTTTTTAAGCTTGCTATACCGGCTAACATAGGCTCTTTAGTCAGAGACAGAGTTGTAAACTTCATACCTTTTTATGACATCATAGCAGGTAAATACTTTGATAAATTTGATATGGTAGCAAACATCATTGCATTTATACCTTTCGGAATATATGCAGGAGCTATGCTTAAGGAAATACCGATGAAACAAAAGATTATGACGGCTGCCGCATTAAGTGTATTTTATGAGACGGTTCAGTTTGTTTTTGCTATTGGTGTTGCTGACATAACAGATGTAATGATGAATACACTTGGCGCGTATCTAGGAATAATTGTATTTGAGTTTTTATATAAAAAGTTTAAAACCGAAGAAAGGACAAGACGATTCATTACGATATGCTCTGCCGCAATGGCAGTTCCGTTTTCATTAATATTAGGAGCTGCTGGATGGTTTATGACTTTGACCGTTTAAAAATAAAAAGCTGGTTTTACCCTTGAGTAAAACCAGCTTTTTATTAATTATATACTTTACAAAAAAGAGCCTTAAATAAGGCTCTCAATGTTTTTATTACATAGCGTTGTAAAGCTTCTGAATAGTAGATTTTCTTCTTGCAGCTGCATTTTTGTGGAAAATACCTTTTGTGTAAGCTTTGTCAATAGCGGCGATAGCATCCTTGCAAGCAATCTCTGCTGCTGCTTTGTCACCTGCTGCAATAGCGGCCTGAGCCTTTTTAACAGCTGTCTTTGTAGTTGATTTAATCATTTTATTTCTTAATGTTTTCTTTGAAATAACCTTTATTCTTTTCTTTGCTGATTTAATGTTAGCCAATTTTACGTTCCTCCTAAAAAAACTCTCTTGAATAATTTACGTATTGATATTTGGGGAATATCACTATATAATGACCGCTAAAACAGCACCACGGCCAAGTGCGCTGCGCAGGGATTGCGGTCAAATCAACAGCTAATATTGTAACCTAATTGTAAGTATAAGTCAATGTATATATAAAAAATTTAGCGGAAAAATATATTACAGGCAATAAATATATTAATTTACAGGAGGAAATATGTCAAATACTAAAAAATCCTTCAGCATTAGAACGGATTTGGCTCTTGAAGCCTGTGAGATGCTGAAGGCAAAGGAAGAAACAATAGTAGATGGTGTTAAGTCGGTTACAAAAAATAAAGACGGAATAGAAATTACATGTGTAGAAATTTATAATGAGAACGGAAGCAGGGCTGTCGGAAAGCCAATTGGAAAGTATATAACTGTCGAAAGTGCTAAGATAAGAGAAAATGATGCGGATGTAAAAGAAAAAGTAATAAAAGATACCGCGGAAATGCTGGCCCTTCTGATTAAACCTGATAAATATAAAAATATACTTGTGGCAGGACTTGGCAACCGTTTCATAACTCCCGACTCATTAGGGCCAAAGGTCGTTTCAAAAATACTTGTTACAAGGCACATCAAAGATACTCTGCCAGAAAACATTGATGAAAATGTAGCGTCTGTAGCTGCAATAGCTCCGGGAGTAATGGGTATAACTGGAATAGAGACAGGAGAAATACTATCCGGTATAGTTGAAAAAATTAAGCCTGATCTTTTGATCGCTATTGATGCCCTTGCAGCAAGAAAATTCAGTAGGATCAATTCGGTAATACAAATGGCGGACAGCGGAATAAGTCCGGGGTCTGGAGTCGGAAATAAAAGAATGACCCTTGACAAAAAGAGTTTGGGTATTCCTGTTATAGCAATTGGCGTACCGACCGTTGTGGACGCAGCTACTCTTGTAAATGATACTATGGACAGAATTTTGTCCGAAATGGCGGCAGTATCAAAGGATAAAGCATTTTATGATATGCTGGACGATATTGAAGGCGAGGAAAGATACACGCTAATTAATGACCTTCTGACACCATATGCAGAAAATATGTTTGTAACACCTAAAGAGGTTGACGCCGTTATAGACAGGCTTGCAGATATTATATCGAATGCAATAAATATAGCCATTCACCCAGCGCTGACAACTGATGATATAAATAAATACGTTTAATAAGAAGCCATGCAGATAATATAGAAATTGTTTGCATGGCTTTTATAAATATAAGAATTAAAAATTGTGAGATTCAATTCCTCTAAAAAGGCAACCGGCAGATAATCAGAAGTACGATTTTTAAATATACCTTGAAATAAGTCTGCGAATAAAATATAATAAATAAGTATGTTTAAAAATTTTAAATAAATAAGGGAGAACTAACATGAAAAGAATTACAAAAATTTCTGTTGCAGCTTTGTCAGCAGTATTATTGATAACAGGGTGTTCTAAATCTGAATCTGTATCGCCTAATGCAGATATCATACAGGCAACATCGGCGGTGAAGAACTACAGTGGAATAACTGATATAAATTTTTCTGCTTTATCTGAAGGTAAAAATATATCTATGGGCACAACCGGAGAAATTTCTTTGCAGAATTTTCCTTTTTTTGCAGACATAAATCTTAACATATACAGTGAGGTTGATGGAGAAGAGCCTGAGATTACAGATTCCAGAATGCTTCTTGAAACAAAGGACAGTATTAACACAGTATATCTTTTCCACAATGATGAATGGCAGAAAGAAACTGTAGAATCAGACAAATTCCGTACAGCTGCATCACAATATGACGTAATTGAAACTGTTAAACTTATTATGGAGTCTTCTGCAAACATGCAAAAATCAGACTCTGATGAGCTTAATGGTGTCACAGTCGACAGATATGAGGGAACTATTCCTAAGGATATGCTTACTGATTTTATGAAACAAACAGGGATGCTTTCACTCATAGGTACTAATATAGGCAAAACATATTATAAAGATTGTGAAGACCCTTCTGTTATAGTATGGGTTAACAGTGAAGGGGTTGCTATCGGATATGAAATGGAGCTTACAGATGTTGTACAGTGTTTATTTAAAGCTCTTTATGCTGAAAACAATATAACAGATGAATCCGCAATAATTCAATTTGACTCATATATTGCCAAGGGTACTGTAACAAGCTATGACGAAGGAATTAACTCAATCGTACCTGACGAAGCAATAGCGGCAGTTGATATAGCAAAAGAAAACACCGCAAATTAATATACAGAAGATTAGGAGAATTATAAAATGATAAGTGCTAATGATGTATCACTGCAGTATGGAGGCAGGGTGCTTTTTAAAGATGTAAATGTTACCTTTTCTAAGGGTAATTGCTATGGCCTTATAGGCGCAAACGGGGCTGGAAAGTCTACATTTCTTAAAATACTATCAGGGGAAATAGAGCCAAACACAGGCTCGGTTTCTATAACTCCCGGCGAAAGAATGTCGGTATTAAGACAGGATCATTTCCTTTTTGATGATTTTGATGTTATTAAATGCGTACTTTTCGGAAACAAGCGTCTATATGATATTATGGAAGAAAAAGAAGCTCTTTACAGTAAGCCTGACTTTGATGATGAAGACGGTATTAAGGTATCTGAGTTGGAGGCTGAGTTTGCCGAGTTGGACGGCTGGAGTGCTGAATCTGACGCAGAAATACTTCTTAATGGCCTTGGCATAACAAATGAGTTTCATTATGTTAAAATGAATGAGCTTTCTGGAAACCAAAAGGTTAAAGTGCTTCTTGCACAGGCACTTTTTGGAAATCCGGACATACTTCTTTTGGATGAGCCGACTAACCACTTGGACCTTGCTTCAATAAAATGGCTTGAGGATTTCCTCCTCAATTTTGAAAATGCTGTAATTGTAGTATCACATGACCGTCATTTCTTGAATAAGGTATGTACTCATACGGCGGACATAGACTATGGTAAAATTACAATGTATGTTGGCAACTATGATTTCTGGTATGAGTATACACAGATGGTTGACAGGCAGATTAAAGACCAAAATAAACGCGCGGAGCAGAAAATAAAAGAATTAACAGAGTTTATTCAAAGGTTCAGTGCCAACGCATCAAAATCAAAACAAGCAACTTCACGTAAAAAACTGCTCGATAATCTTCAGATGGATACAATAAGAATATCATCAAGACGTTATCCATTCTGTTCTTTCAAACAGGACAGGGAAGTTGGAAATGATGTTCTTGAGGTTAAAAATCTTTCTAAAACAATAAACGGAAGAAAGGTTCTTAATGACGTAAGCTTCATTATAATGCCAAACGATAAGGTTGCCTTTGTCGGTGCTGATGAAATAGCCAGAACGACTCTCTTCCAGATATTATGCGGAGATATGGAGCCTGACGATGGCTCATATAAATGGGGTGTTACGACCTCGACAGCATATTTCCCTAAGGATAATTCAAAATATTTTGACGACTTTAAGGATTCGCTTCTTGAATGGCTCAGACCATATGCAAAAGAAGGGGAGAGATATGACGCGGATATCAGAGGCTGGCTCGGAAGAATGCTTTTTACAGGAGAAGAATCTCTTAAACCGGCAAATGTTCTTTCCGGAGGAGAGAAAGTAAGATGTATGCTTTGTAAAATGATGATTTCAGGAGCAAATGTGCTTGTGCTTGACGAGCCTACTAATCACCTTGACCTTGAAAGTATACAGGCGCTTAATAACGGCCTTGTAGATTTTAAAGGCACATTGCTTTTTGATTCCCATGACCACCAGTTTGTTCAGACAATAGCAAACAGAGTTATTGAAATTCTCCCTGGAGGAATAATTGACAGACGTGAAACTTATGACGAATTTATAGAAAATGAAAGCCTTATTGAACTTAGAGAAAAGCTTTCAAAGTAACCTAAAAGCTGCTTGGATTTATTCCAGCGGCTTTTTCTTTTGTGTAATGTTGAAATAAATAAATGGCAAATGTATAATACATAGAGGTGATAATATGATAAAAGGAATAGGTACGGATATACTGGAAATCAGCCGTATGAATAAACTGGTTGACAATATAAAATTTATGTTAAGTTATTATACCGATAATGAGATTTCTTATATCTCAGAACGCCCAAACAGAGCCGAATCCGCGGCTGCAATGTTCTCAGCCAAAGAGGCTGCCGCTAAGGCTATAGGAACAGGTTTTTCTGGTTTTGGACCAAAGGACATAGAAATTACTCATAATGAAAAGGGAATGCCGTCAATAGTTTTACATGAAAAGGCTGAAAAGGCGGCTAAGCGAAGAGGAATAAAAATAATGCATTTATCCATGTCGCATTGCAGAATGTATGCGACGGCCTATGTGACGGCAGAGGGAGATGACAATTAATGAAAGCTGTAACAGCTGAACAAATGAGGCGTATTGACAGGGCCACAAGCACTGATATAGGAATTCCTTCCATAGTTTTGATGGAGAACGCTGCTAGAGAAGTATCTAAAATATGCATACGAGAACTTGAAAACATAAGAGAACCAAAGGTTATTATATTTGCAGGTAAGGGAAATAACGGCGGAGACGGCTTTGCACTTGCAAGACTGCTTAACGACCAGGGAATTGAATGTCAGATTGCTTTCCTCTTTGAAAAAAGCAAATTCAGTGAAGACGCTGAAATTAATTACAATATAGCGGTAAAATGCGGATTAAAAATTATTACGAATTTTACAGAGGCGATAATAGAAACAGGCAGAGCAGATATAGTGGTGGATGCAGTATTTGGCACCGGTATTTCAAGACCAGTTGAAGGGATTTATGCCTCAGTAGTTGAAATAATAAATAATTATGCCAGTAAAGTTGATATGCAAGATTTCTTAGATCATGAGCCAACAAAATTATCTGGAGGTCAAAAACAACGTGTTGCGATTGCTGGTATATTAGCAATGAATCCTAAAATAATTATTTTAGACGAAGCAACAAGTATGTTAGATCCTATAGGAAAGCGTGAGATAAATAATTTAGTTAGAAAACTAAATAAAGAAAAAACAATGACTATTATATCAATTACTCATGATATTGAAGAAGCTAAAAATGCAGATCGTATTATTGTTATGAATAACGGTAAAGTTATTGCAATTGGAAAACCTCAAGAGATATTAAGTGATGAAAAAAGTTTACTTAA
>URCD01000018.1 GCA_900546215.1 uncultured Eubacteriales bacterium
AAAGGAGGATTTTTGAAATATTTATAGAATATATATATTATAAAGATGTTAGCTATATATTAAGAGTACAGTAAGATAAAAACGGGTAATATTAGTGAAGGCACCTGTAATGGTGACGTAGCTATTTTATTATATACAGTATCACCCGAAGGGAGTTGTTATTATGCGTTACAACATTAAAGGAAAAAACATGGAAATCGGCGACAGAACTAGAGAGAAGGTAAGCGCCAAGCTGGACAGAGTTAAGAAACTTTTTCCTGAAGACGCAGAGGCTGTAGTACTGATTAAGAGCGAAAAGCTTGAGTATGTTGTCGAGGTAACAATACCTATGTCAAAGAGGGTTGTCAGGGCTGAGGTTTCAGCCGATGATATGATGGCCGCAGTTGACAAGGCAGTGGATATTATTGAAAGGCAGATTATAAGATATAAAAAACGTCTTAAATCACAGGTTAGAAGAAATGCTGCATTTACTGCGGAATATGACTCGGTTCCTGTTGCGGAGGAGGCCCTTGATGAGGAGCCTTTATATAAAATTGAAAAAAGCAAGCGTTTTGAAATCAGGCCCATGTCGGCAGAGGAAGCTGTTATGCAGATGGAGCTTCTTGACCACAGCTTCTTTGTTTTCAGAAATGACCAGACAGAATTAATAAATGTTGTATATAAAAGAAAAGACGGTTCCTTCGGTCTTATTGAACCAGAATAAACTAGTTTATCAGGAGAAGCATCTGCTTCTCCTTTTTTAGTTTAAATTTTTCTTAATATGAAACTTTTTATTGCTACCTCTTTATAAATCTGATAAACTATTATATTGTGGATGGACTATGTAGAAATACAATAGTAAAAATATAAAGAGGTGCACATCTAATGAGTTTTCTGGAAAAAATATTTGGAAACTACAGTGAAAAGGAATTAAAGAAAATAAATCCGATTGTAGATAAAATTGAAGGTTATGACAGCGCTATGCAGGCGCTTTCAGATGAGGAGCTCAAGGCTAAAACAGATGAGTTCAAGCAAAGACTTGCAAACGGCGAGACACTTGATGACCTTTTACCGGAGGCCTTTGCTGCAGTAAGAGAGGCTGCTTGGCGAGTAAGAGGAATGAAACCGTTCAGGGTACAGCTTATAGGTGGTATTGTTCTTCACCAGGGCCGTATAGCGGAAATGAAAACTGGTGAAGGAAAAACACTTGTTGCTGTAATGCCGGCATATCTTAATGCTCTTGAAGGAAAGGGCGTTCATATCGTTACTGTTAACGATTATCTTGCACATCGTGACGCTGAATGGATGGGTGAAATATTCAGATTCATGGGTCTTTCTGTAGGCTGTATTCTTAACAGCCTTACAAGCGCTGAAAGACAGGAGGCATATGGATGCGATATTACCTATGCGACAAATAATGAACTTGGATTTGACTATTTGAGAGACAACATGGTTGTGCGTATAGAAAACCTTGTTCAGAGAGGGCTCCACTATGCAATTATTGACGAGGTTGACTCCATTCTTATTGATGAGGCCAGAACGCCGCTTATTATTTCAGGCAGCGGAACAAAATCAACTCAGCTTTATGAAATTGCTGACGGTTTTGTAAAGGGGCTTAAAAAAGGCCGTATTCTTAATGAGGATGATGCGCTTAACCCCCTCATTAAGGAAGAAATAAAGGAGGAAGGAGATTTTGTTGTTGATGAAAAAGCCAAAACAGTTACACTCACACAGCAGGGTGTTGAAAAAGCAGAAAAATTCTTTAACATTGAAAACCTCTCGGATCCCGAAAATATTGAAATTCTCCATCATATTAACAATGGCCTTAAGGCAAACTATAACATGTTTAAGGACCAGAACTATGTTGTACAGAATGATGAAATCCTAATAGTAGATGAATTTACAGGACGTATTATGCCCGGAAGAAGATATTCGGACGGACTTCATCAGGCTATAGAGGCTAAGGAACATGTAAAGGTTAAAAGAGAAAGTAAAACTCTTGCGACAATTACATTCCAGAACTTTTTCAATAAGTATGAGAAAAAATCAGGTATGACCGGTACTGCACAGACGGAAGAAGCGGAGTTCAGAAATATTTATAATATGGACGTCGTATGTATTCCGACCAACAGGCCTGTTATAAGAAACGATAAGACAGACGTTGTATATACTACTGAGAACGGTAAATTCCGCGCTGTTGTAGAGGAAATTAAGGAAGCTCATGAAAAGGGACAGCCTGTGCTTGTCGGTACAATTACAATTGAGAAATCTGAACTTTTAAGCTCAATGCTTAAAAGGGAAGGTATACCTCATCAGGTGCTCAACGCAAAGTACCATGAAAAAGAGGCCGAGATAATCGCTCTTGCAGGACAGAAAGGCGCGGTTACAATCGCAACAAACATGGCTGGACGTGGTACCGATATTCAGCTTGGCGAAGGAGTTAAAGAGCTTGGCGGTTTAAGAATAGTCGGTACGGAAAGGCATGAGTCAAGACGTATTGATAATCAGCTGAGAGGACGTTCAGGAAGACAGGGAGACCCTGGCGAGTCCAGATTTTTTATCTCAATGGAAGACGACCTCATGCGCCTTTTCGGCTCGGACAAAACTAAGGAAATGGTTGAAAAAATGGGCATTGGCGAAGATGAGCCTATTGAGCATGGAATGCTTTCCAAGGCTATTGAGAGCGCCCAGAAAAAGGTTGAGGGAAATAACTTTGCAACACGTAAACGCCTGCTTGAGTATGATGAGGTTATGAATGAGCAGCGTGAGATTATTTATGGTGAAAGAAAACGTGTTCTTATGGGTGAAAACCTCAGAGATAGTATACAGAGCATGATTGACCAGATTGTCGACAGAACAGTTGACAGATATATTACTGATGAAACTCCCATTGACCAGTGGGATATGATTGGATTTAATGAGGGAATTCATGAAATAATACCTCTTAAGGGTAACTTCCTTGTTCCAGAGGATAAAAAAGATACTGTTACAAAGGAAAGCTTCAGGGATGATATTAAAAAGATTGCCCACAGGCTTTATGAGCTTAAGGAACAGGAAATTAATGATGATGAAAAGATGCGTGAGCTTGAGCGTGTAATTATGCTTAAGGTCATTGATTCAAGATGGATGGATCATATTGATGATATGGACCAGATGAGACAGGGTATAAGCCTCCAGTCATATGCACAGAAGGATCCCCTTATTGAATATAAGTATGCAAGCTATGATATGTTTGAGGAAATGAGCAACAGTATTCAGACAGATACTGTAAAAACGCTCTACCGCGTCAGGGTTGTAACTGAGGCTAAGCGTGAAGAGGTTGCAAAACCAATGTTCACAAATAAAGATGACTCGGTTGCAGCTAAGCCCGTACAAAGAAAGACTGCAAAGGTTGGCAGAAATGACCCATGTCCATGCGGAAGCGGAAAGAAATACAAAAATTGCTGCGGTAAAAACGCATAATAGATTTATTGTAAGGAGTTAGTGTTATGTTTGAACTTGACCAGATAGGAACCGAATTATCACCATATGAGGATAAACTTAAGGAAATGGGCAGTCTTCTTGGCGTTGAAGAGGCCAAGGAAAAAATAGCCGAGCTTGAAGAAATTTCTGCCGACCCGGATTTCTGGAACGATATGGCTAAAAGTCAAAAAACAATGCAGACAATTAAAGGTCTTAAAGATAAGGTTAACGGCTATGAATCCCTTGTGTCAAAATATGAGGATATATACACCCTCATTGAAATGGGCAAAGAGGAGGAGGATGCCGAACTGCTTGAAGAGGTTAAACAGGAGGCAGAAGATTTTAAGGAAAACTATGAAAAACTCAGAATTTCCACACTCCTTGACGGCGAATATGACAGACATAATGCTATTGTCACTCTTCATGCTGGAGAGGGCGGAACAGAGGCCTGCGATTGGGTAAGCATGTTATTCAGGATGTATACAAGATGGGCAAACAAAAAAGGCTTTTCAGTTGAAACGCTTGATTATCTTGAGGGCGATGAAGCCGGTATAAAGTCTGTAACAATTCAGGTGAGCGGCGAAAATGCCTATGGATATTTGAAAAGCGAGAAGGGCGTTCACAGGCTTGTTCGTGTATCGCCGTTTGATTCATCGGGAAGAAGACACACTTCATTTGCAAGCTGCGACGTAATGCCCGAGATAGACGATGATGTTGAAATAGAGGTTAAACCGGATGATATAAGAGTTGACACGTACCGTTCAAGCGGTGCAGGCGGCCAGCATGTCAATAAAACGTCGTCGGCTATACGTATTACACATTATCCTACGGGAATTGTAGTGCAGTGTCAGAACGAAAGAAGTCAGTTCAGCAATAAGGATACAGCCATGAAAATGCTTAAATCAAAGCTTCTTGAACTCAAGATTGAGGAAAACATGAAAAAGCTTGCTGAAATAAGAGGAGATATTAAGGAAAATACGTGGGGCAGCCAGATACGCTCATATGTATTTATGCCGTATAATCTTGTCAAAGACGTCAGAACCGGTGAGGAAACAGCTAATGTTTCAGGCGTAATGGACGGGGATATAGACAGATTTATTAATGCTTATTTAAGCTGGATACATTAAGTAATCTCTTATATGGCTTTTATGAAATTTAGAAATAAGACATAAATTTAAATTTTGGCCCTCTGTGCGGTGCTCCGCCGGAGGGTCTTTGCAGATATTGGTGATTTTTATGAAGGAAATAAATATAACTAAAAACGACAGCGGACAAAGGATAGACAAATTTCTCATGAAGTATTTTGGAAAAGCTCCAAAAAGCTTTGTTTATAAAATGCTGCGTAAAAAAAGAATTAAGCTTAACGGCGGACGCACTGAGGGCAGTGAAATGCTTTCGGACGGAGATAAGGTGCAGATGTATCTCTCAGATGAAACGGTCAGTGGATTTATTGAGATAAAAGAAGTAGTCAGAGCCGAAAAAAAGTTTGATATTATTTATGAGGACGAAAATATACTTGCCGTTAATAAGCCCGCCGGCGTACTTTCCCATGCAGAAACAAAGGAAGATAAGGATACACTCATTGACCAGGTTTTATTCTATCTGAATGAAAAAGGGGAATATATACCCGAAAAAGAGAACTCATTTACTCCGGCACTATGCAACCGTCTTGACAGAAATACAAGCGGAGTAGTTTTGGTTGGAAAAAATGCAGAAGCTTTGAGACAGGCTAATGAGGCGGTAAAGAATAAAAATATTAAAAAAATTTACTTGGCGATAGTTTCTGGAAGTGTCAAAGAACCGGGCAGACTGGAGAACTTGTACTGTAAAAATAAGGACGAAAATAAAGCTTTTATTGGAAGTGGAGATAAAACAATAATTACCGAGTATAAACCAGTTAAAACTAACGGCAAATATACTCTTATGGAAATAGAGCTGATAACGGGAAAATCTCATCAGATAAGACTGCATATGAGTTCGATAAACTGTCCGATAATAGGCGACATGAAATATGGCAATGATAAAGAAAATCAGAAGTTCAGAAATAAGACAGGAGTTAGAAGACAGCTTCTGCATGCATACAGAATGAAACTTGGCGGATTTAAAAATGAGCTGGAATATTTAAACGGCAGAATTATTGAAGCTGTTATGCCTCAGGATTTTAAAAGGACAGAAAAAGAAATATTTGAACGGCAGCCTAATTAATTGTAATATTAAGCGGCATTTAGTATAATGAACGTAAGATTTTTATATGGAGGGAATAATATGGCTCAGACAGTGCTTGTTGTTGACGATGAAAAAAATATTGTAAATATTATTGCTTTTAATCTCAAAAAGGAAGGCTATGAAGTACTTACTGCCGGGGACGGTGAAGAGGCAGTCGCAATTGCCGAAGCCAAAAATCCTGACCTTATTCTTTTGGACATTATGATGCCCAAAATGGATGGATATGAAGCATGCCGAAAAATCAGGGAGAAGCATAATATGCCGATAATAATGCTTACGGCCAGAGCGGAAGAGCTTGATAAGGTGCTCGGACTTGAGATGGGGGCTGACGATTACGTAACAAAGCCATTTGGCACCAGAGAATTGATTGCAAGAGTTAAAGCAAACCTAAGACGTTCGGTAATAAAATCTGAAAAGACTAAAAAATCGACTAACGTAATGGATTTTGGTGAGCTTCAGATAGATTTGGATAAATTTGAGGCAAGAAAGGAAGAAACTGCTCTTGAGCTTACATTCAGAGAGTTTGAGCTCCTTAAATTTTTAGCCCAGAATTCAACCCAGGTATTTTCAAGAGAAACGCTGCTTGAAAGGGTTTGGGGATATGAATATTACGGTGATGTAAGGACAGTAGACGTTACGGTGAGAAGACTGAGAGAAAAACTTGAAGATAACCCCGGAAAGCCAGAATACATAATGACTAAACGTGGAGTCGGCTACTATTTCGGCGGAAAATAAGGTGATTTGAGTGAAAAGCATAAAGTGGAGACTCATTGCAATGTACTTAGGGCTTGTGTTCATGGTTATGATTGTTACAGGCTCATATATATTGCTGAGTATGCAGAAAACTGAAATAGATAAGGCCAGAACACAGCTGGAGCTTTATGCAGAAAAAGTAAGCGAGCAGGTTGTTGAAAGCTACGAGGAATCGGATTTCCAAAACGGATTGGAGCAATTTACAAGAACCAGTTCGTCAGGAAGCCAGATACAAGGGAACATTATAAACGAATACGGTGAGACCGTAGCCTCAACTACAGTTTCGCAGCCGCCGTTTCCGGTTTATAATAATTCAGTTGTTGTTATGGCAAAAGCTGGCGAAACAGGATTTGATGATTCGAGGACAGACTCTGAGACGGATACGACATGGATTTGCTATGCGACTCCAGCCATGACAATTAACGGCACAGTAAAA
This sequence comes from uncultured Eubacteriales bacterium, assembly GCA_900546215.1. Taxonomy (GTDB): domain Bacteria; phylum Bacillota; class Clostridia; order Lachnospirales; family Anaerotignaceae; genus Metalachnospira. The sequence goes on from URCD01000018.1 coordinate 6,857, forward strand.
TACATAGTATACGCGCAGATGAACGCTTCTTCCATGCAGGAAAGCCTTGCTCAGACAACCAGAACTATTGTCGTAGCAGTACTTTTGGCACTTGTACTTGCTGTGCTTATGGCTTATGTATTTGCTAAAACCCTTACTGGTCCGATACATCAGCTTACGCTGAAGGCAAAGCTTTTGGCGGAGGGAGACCTGAAACAGACCGTTGAGGTCTACTCTGAAGACGAAATAGGCCAGCTTGCTGAGAGCTTTAACTACATGGCTTCAGAACTTAATAAAACAGTAGGTGAAACCTTTAGGGAAAAGAATAAGCTTGAGGCTATTTTGCATAATATGACAGACGGTGTTATATCTTTTGATAAAAACGGGGATATAAGCCATGCCAATACGGTTGCGGCAGAAATGCTGGAGGTTGAAAATCTTGATTTTAATCTGGACATGTTTACAAGGAAATATGATTTGGAGCTTGACGAGTCCGAACACGCAGACGAAGAGGGCAGAGCCGTTCAGCTGCAGTATACTTTCCCTGTAGGAGAAAAATATATTAACGCCAGCTTTTCGCCATATTTTAACGAAACAGAGGAAATAGAGGGAATAGTCGTAGTTCTTCAGGACATAACAAAACAGAAGAAGCTGGACAATATGCGTAAAGAGTTTGTAGCTAATGTTTCCCATGAAATGCGCACGCCGCTTACAACAATAAAAAGCTACACGGAAACGCTTATGTTTGGAGCGCTTGAGGATGAAGCCATAGCTATGGATTTCTTAAACATTATTAATACGGAGACTGACAGAATGTCTTTTCTTGTAAGAGACCTGCTTCAGCTTTCCAGATTCGATAATGAGCAGGTAAAGCTTGATTTAGGAAAGGTTTATATAAATGAACTGATTAGCGAAAATGTGCGCCAGAATAAGATACACGCGGATAATAAAAATCAGAAACTGATTATGGAGCTGTGGCCTGATAACGACACATACGTTGTTGCCGACAGGGACAGGGCAAATCAAGTTATAAATAATATAACAACAAATGCTATTAAATACAGCCCTGAGGGAGCTACAATCAGAATTTATGTGACTGAGGATAAACGCTATTATAAAATAAGTGTAGAAGACAACGGTATGGGCATTTCTAAAGAAGACTTACCGAGGGTATTTGAGAGATTTTACAGAGTAGATAAAGCCAGAAGCCGGTCTATGGGGGGAACGGGTCTCGGCCTTGCTATAGCAAAGGAAATAATGGAGAGCCACGAGGGAAAGCTGACGGCTGAAAGCGAGTATGGAAAGGGAACAACAATGACTATGTGGTTCTTAAAAGGACAGGACTATAAGTTATCCGAAAATGATGACGATTTCGAATAATTGTAACTTAACAGTAAGCTAAGTGTAATATAACTGTAACATTGCAAATATATAATATATCTACAACAGTTATATTGCACGGCGAGCCTTTGCTTCGCTGTGACTTTTAAGCGGAGGAGGCGCATGGAAATGAGAAAAATTAAATTATTAGCAATTCTCACAGTTATGATAACTATGCTTATCTCTACTAATGCGTTCGCTGCTGTTTATAACGGAGAGCCTGATGTTATTGAAATTACAGGCGGTATAGATATGGATAAAAGATATGAGTCCACATTCAATGACACCCGTACAATTACGGGAAGAGCTGAAAGGGGAACTATTATAACCATTGACGTATGTACACAGGATGACGAAGATGTTTTGACGGTGATGAAGTCCTATGAGATAGAAATAGGAGTCAGCGGTTTCTTTTCTAAAAATGTAAAGCTTTTTGAGGGAGAGAACATAATCGTTATCAGCACCGAGGACGGCAGTGCGAGTGTAATGGCACTTATTAAGAGAAAAAGTGAGGAAATAAAGAACAGGCTTGAGCGCGGCGTATGTATACCGGGCAATGGACTGGTTCCTTATATTTCATTTTCTATAGACTGATAATATAAATAAGCGGTGATTAGATGAAGTATAATAAACTAACAGATTTAGCTATTTTTGTACTTATTGCCGCAGCTGTGTTTCAGACGGGAAAGTTATGGCTTGGGAATACCGAAAGCCATAACTTTTTTTATTCTCTCTATAATTCTACCGGTGGGGAAATAAATGAGACCGATAAAAACTATGAGGTAATAGAACCTGAAAAAACAGTTGTGGGATATGGAAACAGAAAATTTAATATGCTCTATTCTGATACTAACAATTCGTCGGTTGTACAGCTGTGCGAAAATGTCATAGGCGATGTTTTCAGAAATGGGAAGTTCGATTCAGTTTCACAGATAAACTGGAGCGATTACATAGAAGGCAAGGCTGTAATAATGAAATATTCATTCTATGTTTCCTCTAGGGAGTACATGAAGGGTTTCGGCATTACAAATAAGGCTTTTTCAGAAAATGTGAAAAGTATAAATTATGTAGTCGTTATACCCGGCAGCGGCAGCTCTGAGAACACTTACTGCTATTTCATTGACAGCAGTACATCAGAAGCATATTTATTTACATTGACAGGAGCGGGATCGTCCTCTGCGCTGTATAATGCGATACAGAATATGCAGTATTCTGATAACGGGGACATTGATTATATATCTACTGTACAGAGCGGTCTGAATATATTTGACAGTATTTATGTGCCGCAGTGGACAGACGGCGAGTACACATATAATGCGATTAATGTACAAAATCCGTTTTTAGATGAAAATGGAGAGTTCATGCAGGATAGGCTGGGACAGTGTGTGAATAACTTTTTCGGGAATTATGTCTCCGGAGATGATGCTTCAAGTGTAAATGGGGTATATACCTTTAGTAATGATAATGTTGTAGTTAAATATTATGAAAATGGTGTGCTTGAGTATTATAATTATGACACAGGTGCATCAAATACAGAACAGACCCTTTCAAGCGCATATACAATCAGCGAGAATTTTATTAAAAGAGACACGTTTATAACAAATGACATTTATTTAGCTGGTGTAGAGACAAGAAACGATGGACTGGTTTTTTATTATGATTATGCAGTTGACAACATACCTGTTAAGTTTTCAGCTGATATGGCCGAGCAAAGCGGAATGGGCCATGCAATCGAAGTGGTAGTCAGCAACGACAGTGTAAAAAGATACAAAAGATATATTGCTGATTTTTCACCTGACAGTGAGCTAACAGCTGAAATAAATGTGGATATGATATCAGCTTGGGATGATGCCATCATGAAATATACGGGTACAGAGGATGTAACATCTGTAGCTGATATGGCAATCGGATATTACTTAGACGGCGGAGAGCATATTTATATTAAATGGTTTACGACGGTTAACAACAGTGTAATAGTCGGGGAAACATATAAATGAGGTGATGGGCTTGGACTGGAGAAAAGCTAAAAAAATTATAATTATAGTGCTTATTGCCCTTAACGCCGGTTTATTCATATTGAACAGATTTTATAACAATGATTATCATTTGCAGCAGTCTGAGGAAACCGCTGTATATAAGCTTTTGTCACAAAACGGCATTGGTATTTATACCGAGCTTATTAAAGACTATAAGCCAATGAAGCAGCTGGATGTCACTGTAACGTCTCCGGATTTAGATGAGCTTAAAAGGATGTTTTTTGACGAGGGAGAAGCCGTAGAAACAGAAGTAGAGTTTGAACAGGCTATTTTAAAAAGCTACTCATCAGAGTTAATTGCTGAGGACAGCAGACTAAGCTACAGCTGCCCTACTGGGAAAGGTGAATTGAACGGAGTCGGAAAGGACGCGGCAAGAAAACTGGCTGAAGAATTCATGAAAAAGTTTGGAAACAGCTACTCAGATTACGTACTTGACAGAATTACATATAAAAACGGAGGATACCAGCTGGAATACTATGAGTATTATAAGGGCTATAAGGTATTCTGCAACTACTGTATATTCTTTATAGATGAAAGCGGAATAAAGACAATTGAGTCTGAAAATTATGATATTAATGGATTTGTTGAAGACAGCAGGGAAATATGTGCGTCTTCCGAGGCTATTCTTACATATATACATGATAGTAAGAATAGAGAAAGCTCAGGCGCATTTATTGAAGATATGGAAATAGGATACGCGCTGAAGGAATCTGAGGAAATAGTTGACGGCTCAAAAATAAGACTTGTTCCATGCTATTACATATATCTTCTAAATGAAGAAGAACCGTTTGTAGTTTATGCTTATACAAATACAGCAAAAACTACTGAAAATTTACGAATGCCTGCAAGCGGAGATTTAGCTGGAATTGTTAGTTGAATATAAAGTCCCACAGAAATATGAGTTCTGTGGGATTTTTTGCTATTATACTGAAATACAATAGTAGTATAGGGTTATTGCCAGAATAAAAAACCGGTGATATAATAATACAGAACTTTAATAGGATTTAAATATGATTTTGTTTTGAATATATAACAACTGTACAGTTGTTGGGAGGATATTAATTTTATGGGGAAATTGTTTGGCACTGACGGAGTAAGAGGTGTGGCCAATACAGAGCTTACAGGACGTATGGCATATGAGCTTGGCAGGGCAGGTGCTTATGTGCTTACTAAAGAGACTTACCATACACCGAGAATACTTGTGGGAATGGATACCAGAATATCAGGGGATATGCTGGAGGCCGCACTTACGGCAGGCATTTGCTCAGTAGGGGCTCATGCGGTACTGGCAGGAATTATTCCGACTCCGGCTGTGGCTTATCTTGTTAGAAAATATAAGCTGGATGCTGGAATAGTGATTTCTGCTTCGCATAATCCGGTTGAGTATAACGGAATTAAGTTTTTTAACAATAAGGGCTATAAGCTCAGAGATGAGCTTGAAGACATGATAGAGAATATTGTTATGAGCAAGACGGATAACCTTCCTAAGCCAACAGGAGGTTTTATAGGTACAAAAAGTGTTGCAGAGGAAGCGCTTGATGATTATATTGATTTCCTATCTTCATCAGGAAGTATAAAATTTAAAGGACTTAAGGTTGCCATTGACTGTGCTAATGGAGCGTCATATAAGGCTGCGCCTATAGCTCTTTTAAACCTTGGTGCAGAACTTTGTATTATTCACAATGAGCCTGACGGCAACAATATAAACCTTAACTGCGGTTCTACACATATAAAATCCCTTCAGGAATTGGTTGTGGAAAATGGTGCGGATATAGGCTTTGCCTTCGATGGTGATGCAGACAGGTGTCTGGCGGTTGATGAAAATGGCGAGCTAATAGACGGTGATAAAATACTTGCTATATGCGGACTTTACCTGAAAGAAAAGGGAAAACTGCCCGGAAATACTGTTGTAGGCACAATTATGAGTAATATGGGACTTTCGGTAATGGCTGATAAAAACGGTATTAATATAGAGCAGGCAAATGTAGGGGACAGATATGTAATTGAAAAAATGCTTGAGGGCGGCTATACACTTGGCGGAGAGCAATCCGGCCATATTATTTTCCATGAGTATAATACAACAGGAGATGGTATTATAACTGCTATTCAGCTTCTTACAGTGCTTAAAGAAAAAGGATGTAAGGCGAGTGAATTGGCAAAAATAATGGACATTTATCCTCAGGTGCTTGTAAATGCGAAAATAAAAAACGAAAATAAACACAGCTATATGGAAAACGCTGAGGTCAAAAAGGCCATAAATGAGCTTGAGAAAAAATTTGAGGGCGAGGGCCGTGTGCTAATAAGACCAAGCGGAACGGAGCCTCTTGTTAGGGTTATGATAGAGGGAAAGGATATAGAGCAGATGCAGATGGATGCGGAAAGGCTGGCTTCTATAATTGAGAGAAATTTGCAGTGACATTTTAAGGAGGTATCCAAAATGTGCGGTATTGTAGGGTATGTTGGAAAAAATCAAGCGCCGTCTATTCTTATTGACGGATTAAATAAGCTTGAGTACAGAGGATATGATTCTGCCGGAATGGCGGTACATGACGGAAAGAATATAAATATGCTTAAAACAAAGGGAAGACTTTCGAACCTTATAAAGCTTCTCATAGAACACCCGCTAAAAGGGACATTAGGAATTGGGCATACAAGATGGGCAACACATGGTGCCCCATCGGATATAAACTCACATCCACATATGAGTGAAGACCACGTTATAGCCGTTGTACATAACGGAATTATTGAAAACTATATGGAAATTAAAGAAGAACTTTCAGAAAAAGGTTTTCATTTTGTCTCTGAGACGGATACAGAAATTATAGCGCATTTAATAGACAGCTATTATAAAGAAGGATTAAGCTTCGAAAAATCTGTATTTAAGGCGGTATCCAGACTTGAGGGTGCATACGCTCTTGGAATTATCTGCAGAGACTGTCCTGATACTCTAATAGCAGTTAGAAAGGGCTCTCCGTTAGTAGTAGGAAACGGAAACGGAGAGAACTTTATCGCCAGTGATATACCGGCTCTTCTGAACTATACCAGAGAGGTGTATTTTCTTGAAGAGGATGAAATAGCTGTATTAACCCCTGATGATATAAAGATTTACGACAAAAACGAAAATCCCGTTAAAAGAGATATATATCATGTGACCTGGGACATTGAGGCAGCGGAGAAGAGCGGTTATGCGCATTTTATGCTAAAGGAAATACATGAGCAGCCTAAAATCGTAAGAGAGACTATACTTAAAAGAGTTCCCGAAAATGGGGAAGGGATAGTTCTTGATAATATAAAGCTTGGCAAGGAAGAGCTGGATAACATAGACAGAATATACGTTGTTGCCTGTGGGACTGCATATTATGCAGGACTTATCGGAAAGCACCTTATAGAAAAGGTATGCCGTATACCGGTTGTAAGTGAGGTAGCAAGCGAGTTCAGATATAAAGACCCTATACTCGATGACAGGACCTTGCTTATAGTTGTATCGCAGTCCGGAGAAACGGCAGATACCCTTGAAGCGTTGAGAATTGCCAAAAGAAGCGGTGCAAGGGTACTTGCTGTTGTAAATGCAGTGGGAAGCTCTATAGCTAGAGAGGCTGACGATGTATTCTATATACTTGCAGGACCTGAAATAGCTGTTGCATCTACAAAGGCTTATTCGGCTCAGGTTGCCGCTATGTATATTCTTACATGCCATATAGCTGTTGCCATCGGAAAAATGTCAAAAGATGAATTTAAAGCTGTTAAAGAGGAGCTTTATACAATTCCGGGAAAGATTGAATATATACTGCAGAAGGAATCGGTTGAAAAAAGGCTTGCTGAAAAATATAAGGGAGTACGGAATGTATTTTATATTGGAAGAGGCCTGGATTATCTTGTATCCCAGGAGGGCTCGCTTAAGCTTAAGGAAATAGCATATCTTCACAGTGAGGCATACGCGGCTGGAGAGCTTAAGCACGGACCTATTGCTATGATTGATGAAAACACTCTTGTTGTTGCTATTGCTGTTCAGGAGGAGCTTATCGAGAAAACAATAAGCAACATAAAAGAAGTAAAGGCAAGAGGTGCAAAGGTAATGGCTATTGCAATGAAGGGCAATACGAAAATTGCCGATGTTGCTGATGACGTTATATATATACCTAGAACTATGGGCTTGCTCGCGCCTGTGCTTGCGAATATTCCAAACCAGCTTTTTGCTTATTATATGGCTCTTAATCTTGGAACTGATATAGATAAGCCTAGAAACCTTGCAAAAAGCGTGACAGTAGAGTAATTAAGTGCCGTCTTTGTATAAAAGACGGCACTTTTATTTATATATTTTTGGGACAATGACTTTTTCAGCATCCTTCATACCGCACGATATGATAAAATCCCTTATGGACTCTAAAATCGCCCCAAAGCTGTCAGAAAGCTCTTTTGAGAAATTTTCACAGTCGCCTACAGTGAGATAGTGCATTGCTGAAATTCCCTTTTGCTCAAGAATTATACGGCTTTTCCCACGTTGAAAAAATGATAAATAATTTCCAACCCACAGCATATCATTTATTTCATTAAATACTAATTTAAGGGTTTTATTAGGAAGCCTTTCCATAACACATTCAAGTATGTAAGAAATAGCAAATCCTGTATTGGATTTTATTTTATCGGCTAATGCTTCAATGTCTTCTTTTTTGATATGTTTAAACGTATAGGCTGACGCAGGATATATAGCCACGGTCATAAACTGGTAGGCATACAAAAATGAAAATATATCCTTTCTATATGTTTTGTTCTGAGTACATCGTATTACAGAGGTACTGTCTGGTTTAGTTACATATGTGCCTACCCCGTTTACGGTATGGCAAATCCCTATTTCGTTCAGCATATATAATGCCCTTCTGACAGTAGAAAGTGATACATTATAGTGCTCGGCCAGTTTTTTTGACGAGGGTATAAGTTCTCCGTCAGCAAATTCTTCTCTTTCAATATTTGATATAATATCAAGCTGAATTTTCTTGTAGAAATGTGTTAATGATGCTTCAGAATTCAATTGGTAATCAAAGGGTTCTTTTGCTTTAATGTCAGAGAAATCTGCAGACAATGTATCAAGATATTGTCGAACCCCATTTTTTAAATATATATACATCGTTTTAAACCTATGGTGTACCTCATTAAAATTACTTCTTTTAAGTGAACTCAGTACCCAAAAGAAACGCTTTGTATCAAACCTTTCAGAAATTTTTATGAATGGATGGACGTAACTATGGTGAACAGGTATTTGGGTATAAGATTCAAGGCTTGAATATACATCGCTAAAGAGCGGGTTTCCTGACTTATTTAGAATATCATGTAGAATTTTTGAAGATGAAGGCCATAGGTCAGACGGATTTTTTTTGCCTAGCTGTCTGCACAGCTTTTTATGATTTAAAAATGTTTCAGAGTCACAAAACCCTGAACAGAAATAGAATATAGACGGCATAATAATTTCCATGGCCGTATAGACATCTAATATTGTGTCTCTGCGCTTTATTAATGAAGAAACGCTCAAATCGTTTTTATCTTTATTTTCTAAACGATAGGAGACCACAGATAATTTTCTCTCATGGGTTTGTATGTATCCGTTAAAGCTCAATTCCTTTATCACTTCTCTAACAGTTCTGACTCCGACATTATATATATTATGCATATCCTTAATCGAGGGCAGAGTATCGCCGTATTTCAGATAACCATCTTCTATTTGGCTTTTAATATTTTCATAAAGATAATCGTGAAGAGTTCTTTTGTTTTCCATAGAAATACCCTCCTTATATTAATATTATCATAAAAAATTAAGACATGCTATATGCATATGTACACAGATATATAGTTGTTTTCTGGCAGTGTTTAATTTAAACTGTAAATAGCATATTATTTAATTATGGAGAAAACTATGAACATAAATTATGAAAATAAAGTATCACATGCGTTAAATAATAGGATGATTTTTGTTTTTGCCATTATTATTGCAGCCGTTTCATTAATCATCATTTCGACAACTGTCAGGCTGCAAGCTGCTGTTGATGAAAAGACAAAAGGTTATGTAAGCGACGTCTCATCTCAGGTGACAGCTTACGTTGACGAGAAACTTTTTAACATAACACAGGATCTGGAAATGGTTGAAGACAGTATTTCCAGAATAAGTTTTGAGGAAGATATAGACGGACTTAAAGAATATATGGGCAGAAAGGCTGAACTTCTTGATTTTAACTCATTAATCATTACAGATCAAAGCGGAAATTATTTCAGTACCGATGGAAATCAAATTGATATAATAGATTTGCCTGGAGTGAAAAACTCATTTAACGGAAAAGAGGGCGTCTCATTTTTAGACGGACAAAGCCTGCTTTACAGCGTTCCAATATATCGTGATGGAAGAATAGAGGGTGTACTAGGCGGAGTTATATATAAGGAATCTATGCAGAACATTCTTAAAACAAGCTGTTTTGAGGGAAAAGGATTAATATGTATTACTGACTGCAACGGAAAAGTTATTATATCTCCCACTGATCTTGAGCCTTTTATGGCGCTTGAAGACATTTTTAAGTCAAAGTCGGACTTAAATGTTGTACGTGATGTTGAGCATATGCAAAAAAATATGAGAGAGCATGCCGACGGTACTATAACATTTACTACTGTCAAAAATGATGATGTCGTTATGGCGTACAATTCATTAGATACCTATGACTGGGTCGTGCTTACTTTAGTAAGAGCGGACATTTTATCCTATGATACGAATACGTATATATCATATATGTTTATACTTGTGGCTGTTGTAACTGCAATTTTTATCTTTATTATTATGCTCCTTCTGTACTATAATCGCTTGAATCATAAGATACTGGAGGATTTGGCGTTCACAGATTTTTTGACAGGAGAAATGAATAATCTGGCATTTAATTTTAGAAGCGCAGAAATTATCAAAAATGCGCCGGAAAATAGTTATTCAATTATACATCTGAACATAAAGAATTTTAGATTAATTAACGAAAGGTATAGCAGCTCAGAGGGTGATAAAACCCTTAAATACATAATGAGTGTTTTAAAGAGAAATATACATAGTGATGAGTTGGCGGCAAGAAGTGAAATGGATCATTTTTCTTTATGTTTGCATGAGAATAACAAAAGCATAATAGAAAATAGAATAGACTATATATTGAAAGATATAAACTCCTTCAATAATTCAGAAAAAGAGGCCTATAATATTGAATTTTTAATAGGTGTATACATTGTAAATGATAAATCTATGGATATGACATTAATACATGACAGGGCTAAAACGGCTTGCAGAAACTGCACCGACGAATATAAAGGAAAATGTGTCTTTTACGATGATTCGTTTATGGAAAGGCTTAGGAAAGAGTATAAAATGTCTGCAGCATTCAGCGATGCGCTTGCAAACGATGAATTCAGAGTTTTTCTCCAGCCAAAGGTACGGCTTGACAATGGAATAACGGAAAGCGCTGAGGCGCTTGTGAGATGGTACAGCAAGGATCGGGGATTTATACAGCCTGGTGATTTTATACCGATATTTGAGAAAAATGGATATATTATAAGGCTTGATGTTTTTGTTTTTGAAAAGGTTTGCGAATTGCTGGAAACGTGGATTGAAAAAGGCATAAAAATAAAAGTAGCCGTTAATTTGTCAAGGCTTCATTTTAAAAATCCGGATTTCTTAAGCGAATTAAAGAGTATAGCGGATTCTCATAATATACCTGACGGATATATAGAGCTGGAGATTACTGAGTCTATCTTTTTACATGAAAACGACATAAAATTTATTAAGGAACAAATAGATGAGATGCATCAAATGGGATTCCTCTGTTCGCTTGACGATTTTGGAGCTGGTTTCTCTTCTTTAGGCTTATTAAAGGAATTTAATATAGATAGTATAAAAATAGACAGAAGCTTTTTTATGGGGGAAAAGTCCGAAAAGGCTGAGAACATATTATCATGTATAACGGAATTAGCTGAAAGGCTTGGTATTGACACTGTGGCTGAAGGAATAGAAACCGAAGAGCAGATTGAGTTTTTGAAAAGAATTAACTGCCGAATGGTGCAGGGATATTATTATTCAAAGCCAATGCCGATAGATGAGTTTGAAAAATGGGCAAAAATAGGCTGATAAAACCTCCGCGAAAATTTTCGCGGAGGTTTTATTTATTCCTTAGTAATATATTTTTTAGGGATAAGTCCGTATCTATTGAATTTACGATATATACCGGAGATATGCAAACCGGTTATATTTGATATTTTTAACACATTTCCATTAGTTGCTTTAAGGAGCTTTTCAAGATATTCTTTTTCGCATTTGTCCATATAGCTGCTGTAAGATGGAATATCGTCCTCACTTAAAAATTCGGACGTATTATTGGCTTCAGTTCCGTCAGGCAGGCTGACAATACTTTTATACAGGCTTGAGGCCGCCTTTCCATCTGTTATAACATACCTTTCAACTATATTTTTTAGCTCCCTTACATTTCCCGGCCATGAATAGTTTTTAAGTGTATCAATACATTTTTTTGGCATTTTTACATTCATATCAAATTTCTTATTATATATTTTTAAAAAGTGCTCTATCATTGGCTCTATGTCCTCCTGGCGCTGCCTTAATGGAAGCATAGTCAGCGGAAGAGTATTTAGTCTGTAATAGAGGTCTTCCCTGAAAGTACCGTTCTTAACCATATCCGATAGATTTTTATTTGTAGCGGAAATTATTCTTACATTAAGTTTTCTTGAACGGTTACCACCTATTCTTCTGATTTCTCCGGTTTCCAGCACCCTTAACAGTTTAGGCTGGAGATGAAAGGGAAGGTCGCCTATTTCATCTAAAAATAATGTTCCGTTGTCAGCTATTTCAAAAAGTCCGGGCTTTCCTTCTCTGCTTGCGCCAGTAAAAGAACCTTTTTCATATCCAAACATTTCAGATTCAATTAAATCGTCTGGAATGGCCGAGCAGTTAACTGGTATAAAAATTTCTTTATTCCTATGGCTGCAGTTATGAATATGCTTAGCCAATACCTCTTTTCCGGTTCCGGATTCTCCGTATATTATGATATTTGTGTCTACTTTCGATATTTGTGCGGCAAAATTAAATATCTCTCTCATTTGTGGATTTACGGCAATATACTGATTGTCTTCGTTGCCAATTATGACCTTTTTAAACATATCTTTGATATGCCTTTTTTCCGACTCTATTCTTGAAAAGTACTCGTCAGAAAAGGCCTCACCCTGACTGAATGCTATTACGTTTTTAATTTCTCCGCTTTCATCAAATAGCGGTACCGAGTAAGCGTAAACTCCTCTGTTTTTGTTCCCGTTAATTACAAGATAACATATAGACGGTTTTTTTGACTCCAATGTGTTTATGAGAGAGCTTTCACTGAAAACCTTTGTACGTTTTAGGTCGTAAGCAGTTTTACCTACTAGCTGGTCTCTTGTCATGCTGGTGAGTTCACAGGTCCCGTTATTGCAGAAAACAAGCTTTCCTGTTTTATCTACGACAATAATGCTGCCCTGATAATTATATATTATATCTCTATAATATTTAGCTTCATCAGGGAGATCTTCCATATATTCCATTTTAGTTCCTCCTGTTCTGAAATTCTTTAAATGTATTCTATTTTTTTAGAAAATTCTATTTTTGTCTAATTTATCTTTTGTTTGTTGAAATTATAACATAAATAAAATTTGATTTGTCCGCATACACCGAAATATTTTATTTCTGTAAAATATCAATAAAATTCATTTGATGCGCAGTTGGAAAAATAATATTCAGCCTGCGAGTTGCACAAAAATCAAAAAATAATTCTTATAAAATAGAATTTTACCTGTATATGGATATGTGGTTGGCACGGAAATTGCTTTTAATTGTTTGTAGGTTAACAAACTCGTGTTAGCCTTAATCAAAAATTTAAGGAGGTTTATCTATGAGTAAGGTGATTTCACTTGAAGATGCCATTGGTCTGATTAACAACGGAGACTGTATTGCAACGTCCGGCATTTGTATGTCAGGTGTGCCCGAAGAAATAATGAAGGGAATAGAGAAAAGTTTCTTGGAAAAAGGGGAACCCAAAAGCCTTAAAGCAATTTTTGCAGCCGGTCAGGGGTGCTGGGATGATGTACACGGATGGCAGCATATGGCCCATGAAGGACTGCTCGCTTCCGTAATAGCGGGGCACTATGGCACCTGCGCTTCTCTGGGAAAACTGATAGAGGAGAATAAAATTATCGGCTATAACCTGCCTCAAGGGGTCATTGTGGATTTGTTCCATGAAGCGGTAAAGGGAATGCCCGGACATATAACAAAGCTTGGATTAAAAACCTTTGTTGACCCAAGGATAGAGGGTGGAAAACTGAATGCTAAAACGACAGAGGATATTGTTAAGGTAGTTAACATTGATGATGAGGAGTATCTGATGTATAAAACTCCTAAAATTGATGTCGCTATTATAAGAGGCACTACGGCAGACATGTATGGCAATATATCCTTTGAAGAGGAGGCGCTGCCTGTAGACATGAGGGTAATTGCAATGGCAGCTAAGGCCTGCGGAGGAAAGGTAATTGTCCAGGTTAAATACACATGCGACAGGCTTATGACTGATAAAGTAGCAATTCCGGGAATTTTTGTGGACGCAGTAGTAATTTCAAAGGATCCGGTCGAAAACCACAGACAGACACAGCTTTTCTTCTATGACCCGAGCATGTCAGGACACTCCTTTGTCCCGACTGATGATATTGCATCTTTGCCATTAGACGCAAAAAAGGTTATAAGCAGAAGGGCAGCTATGGAGCTTTCAAAAGGGGCGGTAATTAACCTTGGAGTGGGCACACCTGAGGGAGTAGCAAATGTTGCCGCTGAGGAAGGAATAAGTGATTTAATTACTATGACGTCTGAAAGCGGTGCAGTGGCTGGAATACCGATGGGAGGAAAGGCCTTCGGCGCAGTGCAGAACGCGTGGGCTGTTGTGGAGCAGGGTATTCAGTTTGACTTCTATGACGGAGGAGGTCTTGATGTTACATATCTTGGTCTCGCTGAGGTTGACCCGATCGGAAATGTTAACGTAAGCCATTTTGGAACAAATGTTACAGGATGCGGAGGATTTATAAATATCTCACAAAATACACCAAATCTTGTTTACTGCGGAACATTTACAGCAGGAGGACTTAAGGAGGAGGTTAGCAACGGGAAACTTACTATAGTAAAAGAAGGCAGAAACAAAAAGTTTATTAAGCAGGTTCAGCAGATAACATTCAGCGGTGAGTATGGCGCTGAAATAGGTCAAAATGTTTTATATGTTACCGAGAGAGCGGTATTTAAGCTGGTTAAGGGTGGCTTAAAACTGATTGAGGTCGCTCCCGGAATAGATGTTAAAAAGGATATTTTGGATCAAATGGAGTTTGAGCCTATTGTTGAGGATTATAAATTAATGGATTCCAGGCTTTTTACAGATGGGTCCATCGAACTTAGGGATTTAATTTTATCTAAGAAATAGGAGGTATATTATGGGGATAGCATTACTGGTAATTGGATTGATTTTTCTTATGTTTTTGGCAATGAAGGGAGTACCGATTATTGTTGCCTCTCTTGCTGCCGGCGTACTTATACTTATAACTTCAGGAATGAATATTGTAGAAGGAATATCAGTCTCATATATGACCGGATTTTCTAACTATATTATGAATTACTACATGATATTTATATTCGGAGCTATATTCGGAAAGCTCTGTGAAATAAGCGGGGCAACAGAAAGCATAGCCAGGTCTGTTGTGAATAGATTTGGAGAAAAATATGTGGTGCTTGGAATTATAATTGCGGCTGCAATTCTTGGATTTGGCGGAGTATCCCTCTTTGTTGCGCTTTTCGCACTCTATCCGCTTGCAATGAGTCTTTTCAGGAGAGCAGACATACCAAGAAGGCTTTTTCCCGCAGCATATATCGCGGGTGCCGGAACATTTGCCATGACAGCTCCTTTTTCACCGGCAACACAGAACATTATACCTACTACATATCTTGGAACAACTCTTTCAGCGGCTGCTGTACCAGGTATGATTGGCACAGCTTTATGCGCAGTTTTAGTATGTATTTACATGCAGTGGAGGGTTAAACAGGTAAAAAACAAGGGAGAGCATTTCGTTCCGATAGCTGGTGAAGATATTGAAATAACTGCTGAGGAGAATTTGCCAAACGTAATAATATCTTTACTTCCAATGATTATTCTTATTATTGTGCTTAATGCGTTTGGATTAAGCGTAATGACAGCGCTTTTTATAGGAATAGTAGTAGCATTTATTATCTATTTCAAATGGCTTCCTCATACGTTCCCAGAAATTTGGAAGCATATAAGCTCAGGTGCAGGAAACGGCATAACATCAATAGTCAATACAGCGGCTACAGTAGGCTTTGGAAGTATTGTATCAGCTACTCCGGCCTTTGCCACACTTGCGGGAATTATTGCTGAAAAGGCTGTAGGCGGAAACGGACTTTTGGCTGCGGGTATTGCGGTTGCGGCTTTAGCCGGTATATCGGGTTCAGCGTCAGGCGGACTTGGAATAGCAGTTCCTATAGTAGGTGAGATTTTCCTTCCGCTTGGTGTAAATCCTGAAGCTTTGCACAGGGTCGCAACTGTTGCAAGCTCCGCGTTGGACTCACTTCCGCATAATGGATTTGTAAATACATGCCTTACATATTCAAAGACCAATCATAAGGAAGCTTATTTTGACATTTTCGTAGTTTCCGTTGTAGTTACGATTATAGAATTGGCTGTTGTGATAGCACTCTGTAATATTATGATGTAGCCGTACTGGGGAGGTAGTTTGATGGAATTTAAAAATATTATTTATGAGAAAGAAAACGGGATTTCAGTAATTAAGATAAACCGACCGCAGGTTTTAAATACTCTTAATACAGACACTATTATTGAATTGGGTTCAGCTGTGGACGATGTGGAGGCTGACAAGGATATAAGAGCAGTCATAATAACTGGAGAGGGAAGAGCTTTTGCCGCAGGAGCAGATATTTCAGCAATGAAAGACATGTATGCGCTTGAGGGATATGAGTATTCAAGAGTAGGGCATGAGGTCTATAAACATATTGAAAAGGTTAAAAAACCGTTTATAGCCGCAGTTAATGGTCTTGCATTTGGCGGTGGTTTTGAGCTTACCCTTGCGTGTGACATAAGATTTGCATCAACAAAGGCTAAGTTTTGTCTGCCGGAGGTTGGGCTTGGAATAATGCCGGGGTACGGCGGGACGCAGAGACTTCCAAGACTAATAGGAGAGACAAAGGCGAAGGAGCTGATATTTACAGCAAAAACCATAGGAGCACAGGAGGCATATGAACTGGGAATTTTAAATAAGGTTGTTGAGCCAGAGTCTCTTATGGAGGAGGCTGAGGCATTTGCAAAATCTATGCTTGAAAAGGGCTCTCTGGCACTTGGCTTCGCAAAGGATGCAATAAACAGGGGCAGGCATTTGGATATGGACTCAGCCACAAATCTTGAAAATATTTATGAGAGTATCTGCTTTTCAACATATGATTTGCACGAAGGTATGGAAGCATTTTTAGAAAAAAGAAAGCCTTTATTTAAGAATAGATAGTTTATTTTGAGGGGAGAGAACTTCATGAGAGAAGCAAAAGGGAAAAAATATGACCAGTGGGTAATCGGTGAAACTTATGAAACCGCAAGAAGGACAGTTACTGAAACTGATATAATTAGCTTTGCCGGAATTTCCGGGGACTTTAATCCTCTTCATACTGATTTGGAATTTGCTAAAACAACACCATATAAGACCAGAATTGCACATGGAGCCCTGATTTTGTCTATATCAACAGGCCTAGTAGATCATGCAGGATATATTGACGGAACAATTCTTGCATTTCTTGGAGCTAGCGTTAAATGGCCGGCACCAGTAAGAGCAGGAGACACAATATATGTCAAGCTTACACCTGTTGAGAAAAAACTTACAAAAAACCCGTCAAGGGGAGTTGTTACATGTAAGGTGGACGTAGTCAACCAAGACAGTGTAGTAGTCTGTGCACAAGAATGGTCGTTAATGATAACAGTATAAACACACCCTAATTTCATTACTCAAGGGGCTTGGGTTTATTAAGCCCCTTGAGAACTCTAAATTTATGAAGAAGGTGATGTTTTGAACAATAAGATACCAAATGCTGTTATAAAGAGAATGCCTAAATATTTAAGATGCTTAGGAGAATTATATGATAGCGGAATTAAGAAGACATCGTCCAGAGAATTAAGCGAAAGGGCGAATGTAACTGCAAGCCAGCTAAGACAGGACTTAAATAATTTTGGAGGCTTTGGACTTCAGGGATATGGTTATGATGTATGCTTCCTATATAATGAAATTAAAAAAATACTTGGACTGAACCGAATTTATAACCTTATAATAATCGGCGGCGGAAATATCGGACAGGCTCTCGCTAATTATACTGAATTTGAAAAAAGAGGTATATTTATCAGAGCAATATTTGATGTAAATCCAAGACTAATCGGTATGGAGATTAGAGGAATAAAAATATATGATTTAGATATGCTTGAAACATATGCGGTTAAAAATTCAGTGGATATCGCGGTGATAGCAACACCTGGAAGAGCAGCACAAAGTGTTTCTGAGAGAATAATTAAGCTTGGCATAGAAGGTATTTGGAATTTCTCTCATACAGACATTAAAACAAATCTTAATGCCATAGTGGAAAATGTTAACCTGACGGATGGTATTATGACGCTTCTTTATAAATTTAATCAAATATATTAAAAACCGCTTTTTGAATTTCAAAAAGCGGTTTTTATATTAATCAAGAGACAGGCTGTGTTTTACTCTGTCATGTTCTTCAGATGTTTTAGCATCATTCCATCTGTCCATCGTTCCAACAAGATAACCTGTTATACGGCGAATTCTGTCAAAATTAAGAGGTTTAAACGTATACTTCATATTAATGAAGTCTCCGTCAATTGAAAGCTCAAGATTATCAAGCTTCCTTGTTGGATTATCCTTTAAAATAATGTTTACATACTGGTCAATTTCCTTTTGATCCATAGTGCCGTTTAATACTGTTATATTAGCCATAGTTATCTTCCTCCAATAATCAAGATATTGTTTTAATTAAGAATATAATACAACATCTAGTTGGAAAAATCAAGCTATATTTTACTAAAAGATAATAATTTTTAAAAAAGAATGATAGGCAAAAGGCGCCCATTAATATGGACGCCTTTTTGTGATTGTGTTTATTTTATTGAAGAATGTAAACCGTTACGGTTTGTCTGCCCCAGGCAAACGCCTCGTTAACGGAGTTGTAACAAAGGTCGATACGGTAGCCGTCTATTGCTCCTCCTGTATCCTCGGCAGTAGCCATCCCGTAACCGGGAATATATAGCTTAGTGCCAAGAGGAATTACACTTGGATCAACTGCTACGGCTCCTCGTACCGCCGCCGTTCCGGTAGCGGTGGTCGAAGTACAGCCTTCATCATACTGGGTGTAGCCCGTTGCCACAACTGTAAGCGCCTTTGAATATTTAAAGTCGCCTACAGGAGTTGATACCATACTGGCGGTACCTCTTTCGATAATAGCATTTACAGGCTCGGTTACCACTTCTCGGCTTATTTCGTTTGTATCAGTGAGTTCACCCCCGACATAAGTTTCTTCACTTACAACCTCAACAAGTCCATCGGCACCTTCCTGTATTACTCTTTCGGTACCCTCTGCAAGATCCTCTGTATCCTTGTATTCTATTGATTTTTCAATTTTTTCATAGGTTGTAACCTCTTTAACAAGACTTGATGACAGTTCAATAGTCATACCGTCTGTTAAATTGGTTTTTTCCGTAATATCATCGGGAAGATAATACTGACGGTTTTCATAGTCGCCTGAAAGGCTTTCAAGCAGTTCACCAACGGTAAGGGAAGTAGTGCGTACCATTCTGGGAACTCCATCATAGTCGATCATAACGTGAATAGAGGGCTTGATTTCAATTATATCTCCGTCATTCACAATATAATCTAGGGCATAGTTAAGTTCATCATCTTCTGAAATTGTGATTTCCTGAAGTTCAAGAAGTTTTTCAACTGAAACCGGCTCAGTTAAGTTAGCTGTTGATTTGTTTTTTCCTTCAATAATTGTTACACTCAAATTTTCTTCGCTGTAAGCGGAAACACTTCCGCTCAACAATGCCAATAACCCAATCACGATAGCAATTACTCTAAGTCGTTTTGTCATAGTTTCCTCCTTAATAGGCATCTCCCAATGAAGCATGCGGGAAATGCTGCTTAATTCCGCTGCCTAAAAACCCAGCGGCCCGCTCCGGAAGCTGATATATATATCTTCAGAGTCCGGGGGTTTCTTACTGACTAACTCTCCTTGATTAATGCATTTGCATGAAAAATATTTGGCGATGAACTATAAAAGAGCATGGTTTAATATGCTCTTTAATCTATACACGAATAATATATTAACACAAATGTAACAACTATGCAACAATTATTTTATAAACAGCCTTTTAGCGTTATTTTTGGTAATATTGCACACATCAATTTCGGGAAGATTTTTTATATCTCCTATTTTTTCGACTACATATTTTAAAAGGCGCGAATCATTTCTTCGGCCTCGATATGGAACCGGCGCAAGGTAGGGGGCGTCAGTCTCAATCAAAATTTTGTCAATCGGTATCTGTTCTACAGCTTCGACTGTTTTTCTATTATTTTTAAATGTCAGGCTTCCGCCAATTCCTATATAAAATCCCATCTCTATATAGTCTTTTGCCATTTGAGCACTTCCGCTATAGCAGTGAATAACACCGTTTCTGACTTTGCTTGCCTTTATTATATCGAAACATTCCTGAGCAGCGTCTCTTGAGTGAACGATTATTGGCATATCCAGCTCATAAGCCAGTTCAAGCTGACGTTTAAACCAGTAGCGCTGCTCATCTCTAGGAGACAAGTCGTAGTAATAATCCAGGCCGATTTCGCCAACTGCCACAACCTTTGGATGCTTTGACAGCTTTTTTAATGTTTCTATATCTTCCTCACTCATTTTACCTACCTCATGAGGATGTACTCCGACAGATGCGTAAAAGAAAGGATACTTATCCGCTAATGCTATAGATGCTTTTGAACTGGATATATCTGAGGATGAGTTTATAACAGTCTCTATTCCTTCTTCCGGAAATGAAGACAGCAGTTCATCTCTGTCATCATCAAATCTTTCATCGTCATAATGTGCATGTGATTCAAAATACATATTTATTGCTCCTTTAAAAAAGTGGAAGTGCAATTTTGCACTTCCACAACAAATTTTTATCAGCTGAGTGAAGAACCATCTGCAAAATCAGCTTTATCGACTGTTGCCATTGAAAGCTGACCGTTTTCATCTTCTGCTACAAGTACCATTCCGTAGCTCATTTCACCCATCATTTTTCTTGGTGCAAGATTAGTAAGGACGATAACCTTCTTCCCAACCATTTCCTCAGGAGTATAATTAGGATAGAGGCCGGATAATATCTGTCTTGTCTCATTTCCGATTTTTATCTGGTTTTTAAGAAGCTTTTTGGAGCCAGACATTCTCTCTGATGCCACAACGGTTCCAACCTTCAGCTCTATTTTATCAAAATCGTCTATTGTTATTTCGGGAGCCTTGTTTTCTTCTTCAGCCTTTTCCTGATTTGCAATAGAGGAGGCCTGAGCGGCCTTCATGGCAGCTTCAAGCTCGTCGAGTTCTTTTTTAATATCAATTCTCGGGAAAATTACATTACCCTTTGTGATTGTAATTTCTGCTGGAAGTTCTCCCCAGACCTTTGCGCTGTCCCATGTCTTTATTGCTTCATCGTTTATACCAAGCTGTTCCCAAATAAGCTTAGGAGTATTTGGCATAAACGGCTGAATAAGAACGGATACAATTCTAATGGCCTCAGCAAGGTTGTAAAGTGAATTTGCAAGCTTGCCCCTTTGTGTCTCATCCTTTGCCAGTATCCAGGGCTGTGTCTCATCAACATATTTATTAGCTCTTCTAATCAGTGTCCAAATTTCTGTAAGGGCATCTGAGAAAAGCATCTTGTCCAAAAGACCATCTACCTTTTCGGTTACGGCAGATGCTGTGCCAATAAGAGATGCGTCAAATTCAGATGCTTCCCTTTCAGCGGGAAGCTTGCCATTAAAGTATTTATCAATCATACCAACAGTTCTTGATACAAGATTTCCGAGGTCATTTGCAAGGTCCGAATTAATTCTTTGTATGAGCGCCTCGTTGGTAAAGTTTCCATCCTGTCCAAAAGCGATTTCGCGAAGAAGAAAATACCGGATGGAGTCAACTCCATATCTGTCGACCAACACCTTAGGATCTACAACGTTACCCTTTGATTTGGACATTTTACCTCCGTCAATTATAAGCCAGCCGTGGCCAAATACCTGTTTAGGAAGCGGAAGATTGAGAGCCATAAGCATTGCGGGCCAAATAATCGTATGGAAACGTACAATTTCCTTTCCAACAACATGCACATCAGCAGGCCAGTATTTCTTAAACTCAGAATCATCATCTGAACCGTAGCCAAGTGCGGTAATGTAGTTTGAAAGTGCGTCAACCCATACATAAACGATGTGTTTATCGTCAAATGTAACGGGAATACCCCATTTAAATGTCGTACGGCTGACGCATAGATCCTCAAGACCTGGCTTAAGGAAGTTATTAATCATTTCGTTTTGTCTTGTCTGAGGCTGGATAAATTCAGGATGCTCTTCAATGTGCTTTATAAGCCTGTCCTGATATTTCGAAAGCCTGAAGAAGTAGCTTTCCTCCTTAAGCTTCTCTACTTCACGTCCACAGTCTGGACATTTGCCGTCAACAAGCTGAACCTCTGTAAAAAATGATTCACATGGAGTACAGTACCAGCCTTCATACTCACTTTTATAAATATCGCCCTGGTCGTAAAGCTGCTTGAAAATTTTCTGAACGGACTTTACGTGATAATCGTCAGTTGTACGGATAAACTGGTCGTATGAAATATCAAGCTCTTTCCAGAGCTCTTTTACTCCTGCTACTATTTTATCAACATATTCCTTGGGTGTAACACCCTGAGACATGGCAATTCTCTCTATCTTCTGGCCGTGTTCGTCAGTTCCTGTAAGGAATTTAACATCATAGCCTCTAAGTCTTTTATAACGGGCCATTGTGTCCGTTGCAACAGTACAATAGGAATGTCCTATATGAAGCTTGTCACTGGGGTAGTAAATTGGCGTAGTTATGTAAAATTTCTCTGCCATTTTAATCAATCCTCCTAAAATTTATCTGATGGATATTATTATATCCGTTTTACGGCAAAAAATAAAGGCATTATTCATTTTTTTGGATTCTTTGTTATATGCTTTGACAATATTCGGTCATAAAATAGCGGCGTTAATTAAACGCCGCTGTAAATTACTTCATTTGTTATAAGATTTCAAATCATATGACATATAACTATTAAATAAGATTTTCGGGATTCAATACCTCAAGCTCAGGTATTACAAATCTTCCGTCTTTTCTGATAAGCTTTCCGTCGAAATAGATTTCTCCTCCGCCGTACTCAGGAGTTTGTATAAGCACTAAATCCCAGTGAATGGCAGATTTATTTCCATTATTAGCATCGTCATAGCTGTTTCCCGGTGTAAAGTGTATGCTGCCCATAATTTTTTCGTCGAAAAGTATATTGTTCATAGGCTTGGTGATATAAGGATTTACGCCGATTGCGAACTCTCCCACATATCTGGCTCCTTCGTCAGTATCAAAAACCTGATTGAGCCTTTCCTTATTGTTTCCGCTGCATTTTACTATTTTGCCATTTTTAAAGGTAAGGCTTACGTTTTCGAATTTAAAGCTGTTATACTCTGAAGGCGTATTATAGGTAATAGTTCCATTAATTGAATTTTTGACTGGAGCTGTGTATACTTCTCCGTCAGGAATATTGCACTCCCCTGCGCATTTAATGGCCGGAATATCCTTAATAGAAAATGTTAAGTCAGTGTCCTTTGCGGTAAGCCGTACTTTATCTGTTTTATTCATAAGCTCTACAAGGGAGTCCATAGCTTTGGACATTTTACTGTAGTCAAGATTGCATACCTTGTAATAATAGTCCTCAAATGCTTCAAGACTTTGATGCGCACTCTGTGCCATTGAAGGAGCAGGATAGCGAAGCACTACCCACTTGGTTTTAGGAACCCTTATCTCATGGTGAACGGGACTCATATAAAGCTTGTCATAAAGGGCAAGCTTATCAGCAGGAACATCGCTCATTTCAGCAAGATTGTCTTCGCCCCTGACTCCGATGTATGCGTCCATCTGGCTCATTTTGGAAGCTTCACATTCAGCCATAAGCTTAAGCTGTTCTTCTGTAATATTCATAAGCAGCTCACGGTCAAGAGAATTTGTTGTAAAATCAACAAATGGCAGCCCTCCGACGGCATAAATTTCTTTTATCAGCTGCTTTACAAGAGGAAGAGGGTGTACTCCATTGCAGCTGATAAGCACTTTTTCTCCCTTTTGAACTTTGCATGAGTAGTTAACAAGATTATATGCAAGTTTTTTTATTCTTTCATCCATATATAAAAACCTCCCGTTTGTATTGTTTTCAAATTACAGAAACAATATTACAACTTTTAAAGGGATTTTTAAATAATAAATTGAGAAACTTTTGAAAAAATGATAAACTTATATAAAAATTAATTGGATGTGATGATCAT
>URCD01000019.1 GCA_900546215.1 uncultured Eubacteriales bacterium
AAAAACTAGTTGGCACAGATAGCAAAATATTTTCAGCAAGAAGTACTATAGACGCTGTGTTTACAGAAACAATACCGGAGAATGCAATAGTTGTTTTACAATTTGGGGACTATTATCTTTATGGGGGGTCAGCAACAGAAAAGTCTTTAATATTGGCGGATGTTTTTAATTTCGCAGTTGGAGAAACACGGAATATAACTGTTCCTAGCCACTACTATGTGGGCAGCAGTAGTTATTCGAGAAACTCTATAACAGTAACCGTTAATTCAGACAAAATTATATTTAACTTATGGCAGGATAAATTCTCTGGTTCTAGTAAGTATTATCTTACAGTATACGTTAACGCAGTAGCCATAGTATTTGAATAGAGGGGGTGTTAAAATGTCTTTTTATGCAAAAATAAGAGACTGTGACTCTGTATGTTACGATATAATTAATCATACAAGAGAAGATTTAGAAAATATTACTACATGTCATGTTAAAATTTCATCCTTTGATAATAGTTTAATTGGAATGAAATACAATAACGGTGTTTGGGAGAAAGTACCCCAGCCGGAGCCGGAACCGACCCAATTAGACCGCATAGAGCTACAGGTTAAAACCTCCTACGCAGAAGCACAAAATCAGGCGGTAGACCAATATACAGAGGAACTTCTTGAAGGAGGGATTTTATGAGTACGCTTGTGGAAAGCCTTAAAAGGCTGTATGAAAAGAGCAAGGTGACAAATGAAAAGCTGGCCTCTATGCAGACAGAGGGCAAGATATCAGCGGAGGAACTTGAATACATAACAAGACCTAAGGAGGGATTATAATGCCGGGTAAAACATATATCGCAAAGCAGGAAACATCAGAGACGATACAGGCCGATACAACAGCGATAAGGAACACCCTCGGAGAATTTTCCGGGGGGGGGTATTGAGGATACAGTAGTAAAAAAACTGCTTGAATTGGAAGGCAGGATAGATGAAATAGCAGCAAAGCAAAATTACACAGATGATGATTTTTATTTAGACTGTTCTTTGCACTATAATACTGTACAGGTAAAAGCTGACCAATTGGACTCAGAGGAAAAGACTGTACTTGATGTTAAAGGAAACGGAGCTCTTTCAGTTGTAGTGGCACAAGGAAATAATTATTTAATATATAAGATTTATTTGGATGAAGTTTTATGTTTTTACAGCAATAATTCTGCAGGAACTAGTAATATATATTTTGGAGTGCAAACATTAAACGGAGAAGGAAGCGCATCACAAGGAAAGTCGCAAAAAGTAAGCAGTCTTAACAGAGACTTTTCAACAACTTCTACCAAATATCTAAACTACGGAATGCTTCCTATATTTAAAAACAGACTTAGAGTTGTAGCGGCGGCAACTTCCGCAGGCACAGGAAACGCTTTAACGGTAGGGTACGGCATAGGAGGTGCGGCAGTATGAAAATCATCAGAACAGAAGAAATAGACGGCTATACAATCAATACCTATGATAATGGTGTAATTGAGAAATACATAACAGGCAGTAAAACGGACAGCGAACCGGAACCAATAGAACCACAGCCAACCAATGCCGATATACTCGCCGTCCTTCAAAAGTCCCAGCAGGAACTACAGCAGGAGGCAATCGACAGCTACACAATGGAGTTAATGGAACAAGGAATTTTATAACACGTAATCAAGAGCTGAAAAGCTCTTTTTTTATTACTTATTACCAACTATTTTAAGGGAGGAACTAACATGAAAAAACTAATTGAAATGAAAACAGTAGAACTTGACGGGCACCATATGTTTACCTACAAAGACGGGAAGAAAACTCCTATCCCTGATGATGGCGTTGTATTCTGCTATCTCTCAAAGACCGGAATGCTGAAAACAACCGAATGGCCGGACAGGGCAGGAAGCTTAGACGGTAAGTTTGTCGTAACTGATGAAATCACAAACGACCACGGCAAGCCCTGTGTAAACGGACGTACATATGACATATTCGGAGCGGGTGAGGATTTTGTATATCTTTCAGCCACAAGAGACACACCATATCACACAGTAGATATTGACACACCTACAAAGAAAGTACAGGTATCGCCTAACAATCCAAGAAAGCAGAACGATTGTGAGCTGCTTAGACAGATTTACATGATGATGGTATAAACCTTAACCTCTACAAAGTAAAAAACGAATAATTGAGTAGGGGCGTAGAAGCCGTAGGGCAAGAAGGCCGCAGGGCGGCTAATATTATGGGCGGAGCAATCCGCCCTTTATTTAGGAGGGGACTATGGAAAGCATAATAGTAGCTTTAATAACTGGGACAATAACACTGTGCGGGGTGCTGATAGCCAACAGTAAATCACAGGCAGTAACGTCTACAAGGCTTGAAGAACTGACACGAGAAGTAAGGGAGCATAATAACTTCGCAAGGCGAATGCCTGTAGTAGAGGAGCAAATAAAGGTAATTAATCACAGAATAACCGATTTAGAGAATAAGGAGTGATACATATGGATTTAGGCTTTTTAACAGAATACGCAGTACCAATCATAGTAGGTATATGTCTTTGCGTAGGCTACATAATAAAGAATGTAATACCGGATAACAAAATCAACCAGTACATACCGCTTATAATGGGAGCGCTGGGCGTTGTATTGAACTTCTGGATAAACAGGTCATTTACTGCTGAAATACTCTTAGGCGGTCTTTTCAGCGGCCTTGCAAGTACAGGCTTATATGAGATGTTCAGGAACCTGATAAGTAAGGGTGATGGCAAATGATACAGCAATTACTTGCCAAAACTCACCGCTGCCGTCCAGGCGGGGACTGGCGTAAATCCCTTATAACAATTCATTCAACGGGAAATCCCTACAGTACAGCACAGGGAGAAAGAAACTGGCTGGATAATCCCAATAATAACCGCCTCGCTTCGTGGCATTATGTTGTGGATGATAAAGAAGTAATACAGGCCATACCTGATAATGAGGAAGCATGGCACTGCGGAAATAAGGATGGCAACCGCTTTTCTGTTGGCATAGAGATATGCGAAAGCGGAGACAGGGAAAAGGCATTAAGGAACGCAGCTATGTTTACGGCCAATAAGCTGAAGGAACTGAATTTATCTGTTGAGGATATGGTGCGACATTATGACTGGACGAAAAAGAACTGCCCAAGAATACTCATAGATAAGCGGTATATCAAGGGCGGTATGGATTGGGAATGGTTTAAACAGGAGGTAGAAAGGAACATGGAGAAAAGATACAACACAATAGACGAAGTGCCTGAGTGGGGAAAAGCGGCAATACAGGAGCTTATTAATAAGGGCTGCTTCGCTGATGTTAGAGCCCTTAACCTGTCGGAGGATATGGTAAGGGTGTTTGTGGTACTTGCCAGAAAGAATTAAGGAGGCGACAAAATGGCCTATTCATTAACTAATACAACTAAGAAGAAATCAAGCAGTTCTTCGGGTTCCAGTAACAGCGGAAACTCAATAACCGTTACAAGAAGCGATAGGGAAGCCAACAAAAAAGGTAATTCCGGTTCGGTAAGCTCCGGAGGTAGCAGCTCTCCTTCATATGATAAGAACACAGACTATGCGGCTTTGATACAGGACGCTGTCAGAAGGGGCGAAAGCCAGGACGTCATTGACGGATATAACGCACAGAGGGACGCTAAAATAAAGGGGGAGGGCCTTATTTACAGTAGTCTTACAGATAATGACATTGCTAATTACAGAAACACAGGAAGCAATGGTTTGTCTCCCAATAACTATGTAATAGGGCAAGATGGAGGAAACAGCGGAGCGAAATATAATCCATCTGATGATGATATAAGAGGCCTTTCTCAAAGCCTTAAATACGACGTTAATAATCCCAAAGGCTACGCAGACCCTGAGGGATATTATACAACAAGACAGACTGCTTTTACATGGAGACAGCCTGACGGAAGTATGAAAACAACATACTCAAATGCTACAAATCAATCACAGGCGCTTAAAGACGCTATATCTTCTGGGCAGATTGCAAACGGTTCCTCTTTAGCGTATTCATCTACATACGGAACAGGCTCGTTGTCGGGTGACGGGTATAACTATGGTTCAACATCTCTTGGAGACGGACGTTATTCGGGATTTGGCAACGGCTCTGACGGAGGAAGGTATACAAGTGATAATCAATTTAGCAATATGTATGACCAAACCAACATGAACCTTTCATTCTTAAGCGGACGTGACGGCATGGACTACAGAAACCCCTACGCCGGACTTGACTATCAGGGAAATGGTATAACAAACGCATATGACAAGGGCACGGGCTTTGCAGGCCAGGGCGGTATTATGGGAGGCTATGGTGTTGAAGGTCCTAATATGGATGATATATACGCTAATTATGGCAATGCTGATTATGGATATAAAGGACCTACAGCCGAGGACATTCAGGCAAAAATGGATGAAGCATATGCGGGCTATCAGGACGCTGTGGACCAGCGTAATGACGCTTTAGCCGCTGCTTACGCCTCACAGATAAAGGAGCTTCAGCAACAGGCTGAAGAAGAACAGAGGGCAAACTATATCAACTATAAGCTTGCAGGACTTAATATGCCGGCGCAAATGCAGGCAGCCGGTATTAATGGTGGTATTGCTGAAAGCACCTTAGCAGGCTTAGAAAGCGATTATATGAAGAACTACAACAATACAGCCGGAACACTTACAAACGCCGTTAATCAGCTTAAAATAGCGCAGAATAATGCGATAGCAGAAGGAAATATGGAAGCTACTAATATGTACGCTCAGATGGCACAGAACTCTATAACACTGCAAATGCAGGCGGCACAGGCAGAACAGTCATATAATCAATGGGTACAGGAAATGGCCTTTGCAAGGACACAGTGGCAGGCTGAACAGGCAAGATATAACGCCGAATTAGAATATAACCGTATGCTTTCAGCACAGGCGGCACAGGCAGAAGAAACAGAAAAACTAATAAAATATGCCCAGACAGTAGGTGACTGGGATTTATACGAAAGTCTTACAGGCACAGACGCAAGCTACATAAAACAAATGTCGCAGGCAGAGCTTAACAGCCTTCTGCTGTCAAATGCTAAGAAGTCATCAAGCGGTAGGTCGTCAGCAACTTCTGATATAGATGAAACAGAGATAGCAAAAAAATTAGGACTACCGAATGATGGAGGATTTAAAGTAGGATTTGCTCCCGGTCCTATTTTTAATTTACTTTAAAGATAGGAGGGAATTAAATGGCGTATTATGTTTCTATAGGAAGAAAAGACGATGAGGAAAGAAAAAAGAGATTAGAAGCTGCAAATAATACCTTTATAAAACAAACTTTTAATAATGCTGTAAATGTACCAAAAATAACAGGCGTATCTTCGGGTACGCCTTCTTCTATGCCTAAGGTTGGCCAAGTAGAAAGCTTACCAAAGATTACGGTATCACAGAGGGCCGGTCTTGCCGCTGAAAAGGCAAGCAGGGTATTTGCACAAAACAGCCCTGATATGTATAACAGCACTCCAAAGCAAATCGGACCAACTCAGTGGACAGGTCCGGATGATATTTCAGCTTTAAGGGCTGCACCGGGTTCTTCTAATATTAAAAAGGCAACTGTGGCGAATAACAGGGCTAATGCAGCATACTTAAAATATTCACCTGAAGCATACACACCAGAAGCTTTGCCAATGGTAGGTAGTTCAGCTATTGGGCCTGAACCACTGCCAAGTGTAGGAAATTTAATCCCGTATACCCCGAACACTAAGCCCGCTGAAATGTCGTTTAAAGATAAATTCATGCAAAAAGGGCTTAATCCGAGTGAGGTCTGGGCCAATTCTTCAATGGAACTTCCGGCAATTTCTACAGCGCCTAAACAGAACGGAGGGCTTGGAAACAGAATTTATAATGCCACGAGTTCTATAGGTGACAGTATGATAGGAACAGATAAAAGCTTAAAGGCTACGGCCAAGCAGTCTGCCGCAAATGAAGCAGCATATAGAAATGCCTTAATGAGCTACAATGAAACCCTTGACGCGCTTATGCTGGAAAGGGACAGGTATCCTTCAACATCTGATGAATACAAGAAATACAGTACGGCCATAGAGGGCATATATGCCGCTGCTGACAGCCTGAGAGACAAAGCAGCCGATATGACAGACGCTAACGAGTTTATGGCCAGCGCGGAACAACTGCGGAAGGAAGCTACAAACGGTCTGTCCGGGCTGCCTTTACAGTTTGCCGAGGCTGCTATATCTGTTGGGGATAATCTGACCACAATGGGAATGACAGGCTTTAACCCTACGGCGACTCTTATTATGATGGGCGCAAAAGCGGCAGGTCAGAAGGCTAATGAGCTATCCAATCAGGGAGTAAGCGCAGGAGACGCATTCAGCCGAGGGGTGTTAAGCGGTGTTATTGAGGGTGTAACTGAAAAGATAGGTCTTGATAACCTGTTAGATATAGTTAGCTCTAACAACGTTAAAGTGCTTTCAAGCATACTTAAACAAATGGCCTCCGAGGGCGGCGAGGAAGGCTTAAGCAGTATAATGAATTATGCTGCAGACAGGATGAGCGGAGATAATAAAGCCTTTGATTGGGACGACTTTTCACAGTCAGTTATACAGGGCGCATTATCCGGTTTTATATTTGGCGCCGGTGGTACTGTAACAAACAAGGTTTTGCCTATGGTATCAGGATATTCGGATATGGAACATTTGAATATGGCGCGGGAGATGGAAGGAAAAACGCTGAAATCCTTTGCGCAGGAAAGCGGCGGCTACTCCGCAAACACGGCTAATGCTAACGTTAATATCGGAAATATGAGCGCGGAGGAGTATTTGAACGCGTATAACAGCCAAGGTAATGCAATGCCTTCCGTATGGGACGCGGCGCCATCTGTTGATAGTATGCCAATGGTAGGAGGTGCGGAAACCGCCAACGATAATACACAAAATATATATGACAGCACTAATATAGGCGGGACAGAAACAGTGGTGTTTGATAGCTCTGACCCCACAAATATACTAACAGACACAGATGTAAAGGCTTATAATTTTATAGAGAAAACAGCAGAGCAAAAGGGTTTAACTGCTCAAAAAATATACTCCGAGTATAAAACTGGCAGGGATAAACTGTTTAATAAAACAATAAATGATATTTTTGAGGTATACAAACAATATAGACCACAAGGTACACAGCTTATCAACACAACCGAAAATATGGGTGGTGGAACTATTGAAAAGGCTCAGCGCATTTCTAATAACGAAGTATGGTATAGCGAGGCATTCAAAGAATATGGCCATAAGCCTAATCAAAATCAGCTTAGACAGTTTATTGAGAAGAAGGTTAATTCAGATGTTCGTAACGGAGGCGGCGAATATGTTGACGCTGATACAGCAAGAAAACTCCAAGCTTTTGATAGCCTCCTTAATGGTTATGAAAAGATAACAGAAAACGGAGCAAGAAATGTTCAAGATATAAGATTAAATGAGAATGGCAATTATGAGGTGGATTATAATACCGCAGATAAAGAGGCGGCAAAGGGAAACACCGTTGTTGAGCAGCTTAGAAATAATATAAGTAACTTATCCGGAATGAACGCTGTAAAAAATCTTACCGGAGAAGAATTTTCAAAAACAGATAAGGGCTTAGTCGAACAGGTTATGGATTTCGTAAAGGAGTATGTAACAAAAAACGGGACAATAAAAAGAGATGGTTTTGGAGAAATAAATATTTCTAAAAGAGGTGTAAAGAGTAGTCTCAGGCATGGTTATAGCAGAAATAAAGCAACGGCATTTGCAGCCATACCAGAGGTTTTAAAATATGGTAAAGAAATAGGTTACCAAGAAAATTGGAAAAGCAGGTCTTATGATACGTATTTATTTGCCGCTCCGGTGTCTCTTAAAGGAGAAAAATGCTATGTCGGAGCTATTGTTAAAAGGAACGCCAACACAAACACGTACTATCTACATGAAATTGTAGATATCAACGGAAATATAATTACAATAAATAAAGGTGACGGTGCACAAAACTCTGACATCTCAGCGGGACTCAGAACCCGACCTATTGATGTCAAAGCAGGCAACACATCACCTAATAATATTGTACCCAATTCCGAACAAAAAAGCAATAGTGTAGGAAATAATAATCTTGGTATAATCAACCCAGATGTACAAAAGACCTTCGAGGCCGTTAATCAGATAAAAGAGGGCAGCAAAAGTCTGTACCAAGGTACTATATCAGGATGGGCGCCATTTGAAAGCATGGCCAAAGTTGATACAAGAGAAAACGGTAGAAATATAGCGGCTCTTACAAACAAATATGCGCAAAAAGGTGGTATTGTTGATACTGTCTTAACCCGAGGACTTTATGATATTAACGGTAATAAGGTAAGTGATTTATCCTTTGTTGATGTAGCCTCACAGGTTCCAAAGGAACAGCTTACAGCTTTTAATGATTACTGGCATGAAAAACATAACATTGACCGCCAGGCTCAGGGTAAACCGGTAACGGCTCACACTGCGGATGAAAGTAGGCAGATAGTAGCTGAATACGAGAAGCAGCACCCCGAATTTGTAACCTACCAGCAGAATATTTCAAACTATCTTGATACATTTATGCAGACTTGGCTTGTTGACAGCGGTTTAATGAGTCAGGCCGATTATCTTAACATGAAAAAAATGTATCCATATTATGTGCCGACATTTCGTGTTGATGATGGTGTATCCGGCGGCGGCTCTGTTAAGAGTGGGAAAAAAATAAGGGGCAGTAATGCAGTAGGAAAAGCGAAGGGAAGTACGGCTGATGTATTGAGCTTTGACGAGGCTATTACACAAAAAATAAATTCGGTAATTACTGCTGCTACAAAAAATGATATATCAAGAGAAATATTTTCCTTTGCTCAAGTTCTTCCGGGTGAAGCAGCTAAAAGCGGTATTTTAATAGATACCGATACAAGCAGTCAATATGCTGGACAAATTGAATTAGGCGAATTTATGGACAATGTCGATAAAAATATAGCACGACAAATAAGCAAGGGAAATTATGAAATTACCTTTTACAATGATGGAAAGCCACAGACGATGAAAATAAGCCGGGATGTTTGGGAAGCATATAACTTTCTTGACAGCAAGCTGGGGGATACAAAAGGGTATAAAACCTTTGCAAGCATAGGACGGGCATTAACAAACCCTATGAGAGCGATGACAACTACATATAACCCGCTGTTCTTTATGACAAACCTTATGCGTGACGCGCAGACATATACAATTAATAACACAGCTAAAAACTCTATTGTGGCAACGAAGAACTATGTAAAAGCTTTAGTTGAGATAGCAAAACGGTCAGATACGTATAACCAGTATAAGGCTCTTGGCGGTTCTCAGAACGGGTATTATGGTTCAAACATGTATCAGAAGGCAGAAACAAATGTAAATCCGGGTGCTAAAACATTTGGACAAAAGGCATTAGGCGTTCTTAAATCTCCGTTGACAGCTATAGAAAGTATGGGAGAGTTCACGGAAAAAATACCTAGATACGCCGAATATCTTAATACCATTGACAGGCTTGGTAATACTGACGCGGGCAGGCTTCAGGCTTCTTTAAATGCGGCAGACGTAACGGTCAACTTTAACAGGTCGTCCACTCTGTCTACATTGGCCAATGCTTGGGTTCCTTATTTTAATGCTGGACTACAAGGTATGGATAAAACATTCAGACAGATAAAAGCTCACCCTGTACAGACTACAACCAGAGCGGCGGTTTCT
Organism: uncultured Eubacteriales bacterium; assembly: GCA_900546215.1. Classification (GTDB taxonomy): domain Bacteria; phylum Bacillota; class Clostridia; order Lachnospirales; family Anaerotignaceae; genus Metalachnospira. The sequence continues at coordinate 9,741 of URCD01000019.1, forward strand.
GTATTTCTTCCTACACTATTGTTATATCTTGTGAATAAGGATAATCCTCATTGGGAGGATGTTAAGGACGGTGTGAGAGATAATTACTATCTTATTCCAAACATGTCAGGACCAAAGGATGGAAACGGATATGCCGAGACATTTATACGGCTTCCTAAATCAAGAGAGTTTGGAGCTATATTCAGTGCGTCTTTTGAGAGATTTATACGAGCTATTAATGAAAGTGAAGAAAACGGAGACAGCCTAAATAATACATTACCTTCAGCTTTCGACGGTTATCTTGAAACACTTTTAAATAGCGTAGCTCCGCCAGACATTCTTGGAGATAATATTGTGGGTTCTTTTGCACGTCTTGGCACAAACACAGCTTGGCATGGGGGTAAAATAGTTCCATCAAACCTGGAAAAGGTTTCACCGCGAAACCAGTACGATATAAATACGTCAGGAATAGCTATGGGAATAGCCAACGCGGCGCAGTCGCTGCCTGTAGCCCCGGGATGGCTGGAAAGCCCTATGAAGGTCGACTATCTTATTGACAGCTACGGAGGGTATGCAGGTGATCTTTTACAGGGGCTAACATCAAGAAAGAATATAGGCAGCAATGACCAGGAAACACTTCTGAACTCGCTTGATACGGGCTTTGTGCAGCCATTTAAAAACAGGCTTACAACAGACAGCGCGTATTCAAATTACAATCTTGACCGTTTCTATGATAAAACCGATAAGCTGGAGACTGCGTCCAATGATAGAGATATAGATGAAAATTTACCAACGGAATATAGGACACCGGAGGAAAAGGTTGAGAGCGAATTTGCAAAGGCGCAGAAACAGATAAGTGATTTAACTAAACAAGAGCGTTCAATACTAGAATCGGAAATGCCTATTAAAGAGAAAAATGCTCTTATAAGGGACATTAAGAAGCTGAAAAACGATATAGCGAAAAGTATGCTCTCACAGGAAAATCAGCTTTACGCTATTTATGCTGAAAACTACATACCTGAAATATCTATGCTTACAGACGAAAGACAGCAGGCCGCTAAGGAGCTTAACCAAAAATATGGGCTGCCTTATGATGATTTCGTCGATATATATGAGAAATACGCGGAGCTTAACAAGGATAAAGAACTGAGCGCAAAAATGAAAACAACGAAGTTTGACGAGTATTTGACTTCGTTGGGATACACAGAAGAGTATGCGATAACCGATGATTTGACTAATGAGTTTGCGTACTATTCTGCATCTCCTGCGACAAGCTATTACGACAGCAAGAACTATAAAATAGTCGAAAACTTTGTGCCTGTAGAAATGTATGCGGACTTATCAGGCAGGTTAAATAAGCTTAAGAGCGGCATTGACTATCCAAAAGGCCAACGATCCCCTTACTATAAGAAAGCAATAGATATGTACCTTGACGCCTATGGATATGATGTTACACGTAATCAAAGAATTAAAATTTATGAGAGTCTTGGAGTAGCTAAGAGCTATTGGTACTAAGCGGTGAGTTATGTGTAAAATTACAAATAAGCCCCTCTTATGAGGGGTTTATATATTTACAAAATTATATAGTCCATATGCATGGGATTTGGATGCAACGCGGCGGGAGTTACGGGCTGCAGAATAATAGATTCTGACAGGGAAAGGCTTGTGGCAATAATTACAAACAACTTTGTGCCCTGCAACGGCCGTTTTCCTACGCTTATATCCATCATAACGATGTTTTTTACAGGCTATGTGCTGGGAATAGGCCAGTCGGTGCTGTCCGCACTTATACTGTGCCTGATTATTATGCTGGGGGTAGCCGCGACATTCCTTGTTTCGAGCCTGCTGACAAAAACAGTGCTGAAGGGTGTTCCGTCGTCCTTTATACTTGAAATGCCACCCTACAGACGCCCCAAGATTAAGGATGTCGTTGTACGCTCAATATTTGACAGAACCATATTCGTACTGGGAAGGGCCATATGCGTGGCCGCTCCCGCCGGAATTGTTATATGGCTTATGGCAAACCTGAAAATCGGCAATGTTTCCGTGCTGAGCGCGTGCTCCAGCTTCCTTGACCCCATTGGAAGGCTTATGGGAATGGACGGCGTAATACTCATGGCGTTTATACTTGGGTTTCCTGCCAATGAGATTGTTATACCTATAATGATAATGGCCTATATGCAGACCGGGGTGCTTACTGACATGTCAAGCCTTATGGAGCTTAAAAATCTGCTTCTTGCAAACGGCTGGACTTGGATAACAGCGGTAAGCATGATGCTGTTCTCGCTTATGCATTGGCCGTGCTCCACAACAATGATGACGATAAAAAAGGAAACGGGAAGCTGGAAATGGTCGGCGGTCTCATTCCTTGTGCCAACTGTAATGGGCATAGCTGTTTGTATGATTTTCGCTAACTTAGCAAGGCTGTTCATATAAAAAAAGAGGGATACATATGTATCCCTCTTTATAATTCAGTTTTTAGCGGCCATATCCTTAAGGGCCTGCTGATATACCTCATAGGCGCTTTCGTAGCTGTCCTTAGTCCCGCTCTGGTCTATATCCTTATATTCGTTCCATGAGCCGTCGGCAAAGTCTAGGGCAAGATAAGGGTCAACATTGCCCACGCCCGTCGGCGTGCGCTCGGTTAATTTTGTGGTTCCTACCGTATATTTATTTGTATTGGCATTATACCTTATGACAAGCATTTCATCGCCCTTTTTAGCGCCGGAGGGTATCTGCTGCTCGGACCAAATGGCATAGGTAAGATTTTTGGAGTTTAATGCATACAGCGTCCATGTAGTTCCGGCTGTTGAAAAGCCCATTTTGCTGAGCTCGTCTTTAATTTTCTGGGTACGGTTGCCTTCAAAATCAGCCGTAGAGTCAATGGTCTGCGTCATGGTAAAACCGCTGTCAGGGTCCTTTAAAAGATTGTCAATGGCATCCTGGACATTTGCGGCAAAGTCCTTGCCGACTATGCTCTGTCCATGCTTCGGACAGGATATTGTAAGCACGGAGCCCTGAAGCCTGGTGGAGTACTCCTGACCCGAAGGGCACTTGAAGCTTGGGTTTTCGTCCTTGACAGTGGAAAGTACAGTCTGGGGCGAATCCTCTCCGTCAATAGCTAGCTGTATCAAATAGCTTCTGGCAAAGGTATTGATGTTGGCGTCGCAGACGGCACGCTCGCTTTCCTCCTTCAGCTTTCCAAACTGGGGAAGGGCGAGGGCGGCCAATATAACAAGAATTGCAATTACCACTATAAGCTCTATAAGGGTAAAGCCCTTTTTATTTTTTCTCAATTACATCACCGTCCTCAAATTTACAGTATAGGCTCCCACAGGGCCGTTACATTTCTGACTATTGTGTCGTAGCTCTTTGTCAGGGGAATTTCCTCCTGGGAGTTTCTGTAATACCATGTTCCGTCAATATAAATCATTTCAGGAGGCTGTGAGCCCTTTGCGGCAAATAACAGCGTATGCTCCGGCTTTGAGGTGCTGCCGATATAGGGCTGTATTGTAAGACCCTTAGGAGTTTTATGCTTTTTAGCGTAATCATCTGATATTACAGGCCAGCTTTCGTTATATTCCATTTCCATAAGATAGCCGTAAATGAAGCTGTTTTCAAACATATACTCGTCTTGGGCGTCATAGCCCAGGTTCTCAAAATACGTCCGCTTTTCGCCTATTGACATTGAGGATATGTCTGAAAGTATGCTGTATACTCTGATGTACATATCATCGCTGATTGTTTTTACTATAAGATCCGCGCCGCTGATGCTTTTATTTCCGTGCTCGGGACATATTATAAACAGGCTGCCGTCATGTGTGCCGGTAATAAAGCTGTACCCAAGAGGGCAGGATATATCTGAATTATCCTCAAGCACTCCCGCTAATAATTCCTTCGCATCAGCATCCGGATTCATGGCCGAGGCCGCTCTATAGCAGGTGGCCAGAGTATCAATATTGGTGTTGCAGACAATCCTGTTGCTTTCCCTGCGGAGATTAAGATAGCGTGGTATGAAAAGTGCGGCGAGTATTATCAAAACGGAAATTACTGCCAGAAGTTCTACGAAGGTAAAGCCGCGTTTATACTTTTTCATAATTTACCTCCGTTATTTCGCAGGTACAAGTTCACCGCTAGTGATTTTGCCTTTTATCGCGTCGTAGGTTGCGTCTTTTCCTCCTAAAGCAAAGCCCTTTCCGTCCTTATTTTTATACCAAGTACCGTCTATATAAACCATATGCGCTCTCCAGGGACTGGTCGGCGAATTGTTTTCACTGGCAAACGCGTATACCTTAGAGCTGTCAGAATATTCAGAAGCATCAGCATAGGGACGTATATAAAGCTGATTGTCTCCGACCTTCAACCCCATGTCCTTATAAAAGTCCTTTGACATTTCAGGCCATGTGCCGCCGTAAATATCATTATAAAGGTACCTAAGTATATTGTCGTTGCTCACATATGTAAATGGAGGCGCATCATAGCCAAGGGCCTTAAAATAGTCCGTAAGCTGTGATACGGTCATGCCGTAAACATCATCAAGCAAATCTTTGTAGTTATCCTTTACCTCTGCAGACGTTTTCCCAGTCTCAATATCAATGCCGCCTATTGACTTATTTCCGTGCTCGGGACAGGTAATTGTTATTCCGCCGTTATCGGCATAGGTAACAGTATACTCATTGTCCAGGGGGCACTTCGCGCTTGGATTTTCGTCCTTGACATTGGCGTAGGCCTCAGCGGAGCTTTCATTTGGATGGATGGCTATTTCCGCAAGATAGGCCCTGGTAAGCACCTCTATATTGGAGTTGCAGACAACGCGATTGCTCTCATCCTTCATTTTGTCGTATTGAGGGAGGGCAAGGGCCGCTAAAATCACAAGAATTGCAATTACCACTATAAGCTCTATAAGGGTAAAGCCCTTTTTATTTTTTTTCATTCAGCGTCCTCCTCTCTTATATGTTTATATCTAATTCAACGGGTTTCCAGTTTTGTTTCACAAGAAGCTCCGTAATGTAGCGATTTTGGTTATAGGGAGCGATTTGAACATTACTGTTGCCCTTATAATACCATGTACCCGTTACGTAGTATTTGCCGGCGGAATCCTGTTTCCGCTCGCCAAGGAAAATCAGATTTGTAAATGTTCCGTTATCCACTAAATCCTTATTAGGACTGGCATACAAAATAATGGTTTTATCATCTGGTGATAAAGAAGGGTAATCTATTGTGGGACGGATATAGATTATATCATCCTCCTTATAGCCGAATCTGGTCAGCAATTCCTTAGGCAGTGTTGGCCATGAGCCGTCATAGTAGAATTTTGAGATAAACTCGTACATGGCCATATTGTTTTCTGTGGACTCTATTTTTATGTCAAGATCGTTTTCCTTAATAAAGTCCTTTATCATATCTATCCAATTTGAATACTTGCCTTCATTCTTCTCATAAAACTCCTTGAGTTTATCAGCGACTTCAGCGGTGTTCAGATATAGATCGTTAGAGTCCATGATAAAACCTTCTTCCGGGGTTGAGGGCTTGTCGGGATTATCTGGCTTATCCGGATTATCGGGGTCTGTAGTGCCGCCCCCTCCGCCACCGCCGCCGGAGCCTCCTCCGCCTTCGGCGCCGCCGCTGTCACCGGGCTTGGAATAGCTGTAAAGGTCGTTTTCAGCTATGTAGTCCTTATTGTTTTCTGTATAAACAATTTTGTAGTGGTCGTCCTTGGCGTCAATTGTATAAGTGCCCTCGACCGACACAAGAGTATCAACATTTTTAATGGCCTTGTCGTTATCATAGCCGTTTGTTGTTCTGGAATACAAAAAAGCGTCCTCAATGGAGTCAAGCTTTTTATAAGCGGCGTCGTCAGCGGCCGAGGAGCGAACCCCGGCAAAGGTATATACGCCAAGGGCCGCAAGTATGGCCAAAAGTGCCATAACTATGACAAGCTCAATTAATGTGAAGCCTTTGACGGCGTTTTTGTTCCTTTTCATGGGGGTTCACCTCTTTAATTTATAAAAGCCCCGATATTTCACGGGGCTTATCCTCAGTTCCGCCCTGTGGCGGGATTAAAATGTTTCAGTTATTTTTTAGGTGTGGAGGTAGCCTCACTCTTACCTGAGGCATCATATGTAGCCGTAACTGTGAATGAACCTACATCGCCTACCCACTGGGCTTTCAAAGTAGCTCCTGTACCGGTAGCTGTAGGAGTTCCGCCAATACCGTCGCCAAGCATATCTTTTAAATCATCACCTGTCGTGGGGTTTTTCTCAAGTGCTTCACACGCAACAGCCGCAGTGTAAACAGAACGTGCATTAGCAGCGCCTACTGCTTCTGCCGATTCCTTTTTAAGGTTGTTATACTGGGGCAGAGCAAGAGCCGCAAGAATAACGAGAATAGCGATTACAACGATAAGCTCGATAAGTGTAAAGCCCTTCTTTTTGTTCTTCTTCATTTCAAGAAGTTTTTTGTACATATGTAACATCTCCTTTAATTTAATAAATTCTGGTGCACAGAATAAACGGAGATTACAATCCATTAGAGCAAGTGTAATAACCGTTTTATTGACTGCATTATATTATAGCTCATTATAACATATTTACGGTAAAATTAATATATTTTATTCCGAAAAAAGTATACAAATAACAATTATTATCAAATAGTTCTTTTAGCAAACATTCGCAGGTCTCCCTCGTTTACACAGCAGGAAAGAGCTTCCTCAAATTCGATAGTGCCGTTTTTAACCAATTCGCCGAGGGATTTATCAAGAAGCACCATGCCGTCCCTGCCGCCTGTCTGTATGGAGGCGTTAATCTGGTGTATCTTTCCCTCACGTATAAGGCTTGAAATACTGGGCGTAGCCAGCATTATCTCAAGGGCGGCAACACGTCCGCCTTCCTTTCTGGGGACAAGCTGCTGGGTGATTACAGCCTTAAGTGTGCCGGCAAGCTGGGAGCGCACAAGTGTCTGCTGGTGCGGCTCGAAAACGTCTATAATACGGTCGATTGACTTGGCAGCCCCGGTAGTATGGACAGTCGACAGCACAAGATGGCCTGTTTCCGCCGCTGTTATAGCTGCCGAAATGGTCTCATAGTCACGCATTTCACCAACAAGGATTATATCGGGGTCCTCACGCAGTGCGGAGCGCAGTGCGGAGGCGAAGGAAGGAGTGTCCCTTCCAAGCTCGCGCTGGCTGACTACGCAGTGCTTAGGCTCATGTACGTACTCGACAGGGTCCTCGATTGTGATTATATGGCTGTTTCTGCGGCGGTTGGCATATCCCAGCATGGCAGCAAGAGTTGTGGACTTACCGCTTCCGGTAGGGCCGGTTACAAGCACAAGTCCCCTCGGCAGCATTACAAGCTCCTCAAGAAGGGCGGGAAGCTCCAGCTCCTCAACGGTAGGGATTTTATTTGCCAGTATTCGCATAACACAGCCGAGACTGCCCATTCGGTGAAACATATTTACACGGCAGCGTATACCGTCAGGCGTCTGTATGGCCAGGTCTATATCGCTTCCCGAACGGAAGTCCTTGGCCTGCTCGGGCGTCAGAAGGTCCAAAAGCTCAGATTTTAAATCGTTAAGCGCGTAATTGGCCGGAAGCCGCTGAATACGGCCGTCTATTCTAACCGAAATAGGTTCGTTCTGTCCGTAATGGATGTCGGACGCGCCCATGAGGTTTGCCGATGTTATTATCTCATAAACTGTCATTTAGGTTTCTCCTATTCAATAGAGTATATTATTTTTTCTATTTCGGCCATGCTTGTCGTGCCGTCGCGGAGCAGGTCGAGCGCAAAATCCCTGAGGAAACGCACGCCCTTGGAGCGCTCGTATTCCTTGATTTCAGTGATAGGCACACTCTGGGCTATCATTGTTCTTAAGGTTTCGTCCACGTTTATTATCTCGTAAATCGGACGGCGGCTTATATAGCCGGTGTTGGAGCAGAAGGGACAGCCAACAGGCTCATATAACTCGTCAATATCGGCGTCTCCGATAATAAAGCGGTCCACATCATTTACGGCACGCTTCTGCTTGCAGTGGGGGCACAGCTCCTTTACAAGACGCTGGGCCACAACCCCGGTAACGGAGGCGGCTACCATATAAGGCGCGCTTCCCATATCTATAAGCCTGTAAATACTTGAGACAGTATCGTTGGTATGCAGGGTTGAGAGCACAAGATGTCCAGTTATGGCGGCCCTGATGCCAAGGGAGGCGGTCTCCGCGTCACGCATTTCTCCGACCATTATTATATCGGGGTCCTGACGCAGTATAGAGCGCAGGGCCGAGGAAAATGTGAGGTCCGCCTTCGTGTTGACCTGAACCTGGTTTATATTGTCGATACGCTGCTCAACAGGGTCCTCAATGGTTACTATATTAACCGGCTTATGCGCCAAAAGGTTAAGGGCGGCGTAAAGCGTTGTGGTTTTACCGCTTCCGGTAGGGCCGGTTACAAGGATAATGCCGTTGGGCGCCTTAATCATATGCTTAAACGCCTCAAGTACGCCCTCAGGCATGCCAAGACGGTTTAAATCCATAAGCTCGGGACGGTTGGTATTGCCCAAAAGCCTCATAACTATTTTTTCACCGTAAATTGTGGGCAGAGAGGAAACACGGATATCCAGCTCAAAGCCCTGTCCCTCGTAATGAAGCTTGCCGTCCTGCGGTATACGCTTTTCGGCTATGTTCATGTCGCTTATAAGCTTTATACGGGTAATAATCGGGTTATGCGCCGCGATTGACATACGCGTATGGGTGGTTAGGTCGCCGTTTATACGGTAACGTATGAGAAGGTCGTTTTTGGACGGCTCGATATGTATATCGCTGGCGTTGGCTGCGGCCGCCTGATTTATCAGTGTATTTATAAGTTTTACCAGAGGCGTGCCTTCTATACGCTCGCCTGTCATTACAAGCGCCTCGTCCTCTTCCTCATCGGCGGAAAGCTCACGGCTGAGGTCATCGGCCGCGGATTTAACTATATCCTTGCTGAAATAACTGTCAATTATGCTCAGAAGAGAGCTTTTTCGGACAACAACAGTACTGACCTCATAGCCGGTGATGCTTCTCAGCTCGTCAAAGGTATAAAAGGCCAGGGGGTCGCTGGTGGCTACCACAAGGGCGTTATTTTGAAAATCAATGGGCAGAACAAGGTTTCTAACCGCGTAATTCCTGTCCACAAGGTTTGCGGCCTTGGGGTCTATTTTATAGCCGGACAGCTCCATATAGGGTATATTAAGCTGCTCGGACAGGCATTGAGCGAATTCGGCCTCGCTTACATAGGATAGTTCGATAAGTATATCTCCTATACGTTTGCCCTTGGAGCTTTTTTGAAGCTCAATGGCACGGTCAAGCTGCTTTTGATTTATTATTCCCTTATCAAGCAGTATCTGTCCTATTTGCACATTCTTTCGCATGACAGTTCTCCTTTTCATTGAATGGGTAATGTGATATTATTAATAGTGGGACTGGGTCCCGGGAGGTAAAAATATGTTTCAGTTTATTTTTTTTATGATATACGGGCTGTGTATCGGCTCGTTTTTAAACGTTGTTATATACCGTCTTCCACGCAAGCTTCCGATTGCCAAGGGCCGCTCCATGTGTCCCAAATGCTCTCACACGCTTGGCGCATTGGACCTTGTGCCTGTGGTAAGCTTCCTGGCGCTGGGCAGAAAATGCCGTTACTGCGGGGAGCCTATATCCTGGAGATATATGGGGGTTGAGCTGCTTACGGGAGTATGGTTCGGGCTGTGCGGATATTTTTGGGATATAAGCCTGTACGCCGTTATACTATGCCTGTACGGCAGTGTGCTTATATGCGCCTGGTTTATTGACAAGGACGAAACTTACATACCCGACAGGTTTCATATAATTATAATAGCCCTTGCCATAGCGTCGCTGTTTACAGGCCCGGCGGTTGGAATTAAATCCAGGCTTTTAGGCGCGGCGATTGTTGGCGGTATAATGTTTGTTATTTCCTTCGTGACCGGAGGGGGTATCGGCGGAGGCGACATAAAGCTTATGGCGGCCTCAGGACTTCTGCTTGGGGCAAAGCTTGTTGTGCCGGCCTTTTTTCTGGCCTATATAATAGCGGCTGTACGCTGGGTGCCTCCCTACGCGGCAAAGAAAATACCAAAGGGCTTTGAGGTGCCTATGGCGCCGTCCTTTGCGGTTTCGCTTATGATTATGGCGCTTGCCGGGGACAGCCTGATTAATATGTATCTAAGCCTTTTCTAAATTCCAGTTGGGGCAGCCGACCGCCTGTGACTGGGTATAAAACTCCTTGCCTTCCTCGTCAAAAATTGTAACCGTAACAAGTACGGCAGGCTTGTCTGAAAAGGCCTCGATGCCGTTTGCCGGGTCTCCGGCGTATTTGAGGTCAAGCTTGATATCTATGGACAGCTTATCCTTCGTAAGGTTAGGGAACAGCTGCTGGCCAAGCTTTTCCAGCTCTATTTTCTCACCGGCATGGTCGCTGTTTTCATTAACATGGGTGTAGGTGAGCGTATCGCCGTTTAATACGAAATCCTTTCCGCAGTAAAGCCTGCCCTGAAGCTCGTTTATTATTCCGGCGCAGGCGGAACGGGCGTTGCTCTGCCGCGAGTTAATATGAAACACATTTACCTGCGGAACAAGATAAGAGGCAAGAAAGCCTCCGACAATAACAGTGATTGCAAGGGTTATCAGTATCTCTATGAGGGTGAAGCCCTTTTTTGATTTAACGCGCAATGTTCTCACCGCTTCTCTTATTTATAGTAGTAATAGGTTATGCCGCTGTCCTCGCCGTCGGCGTAAAGCTCGGCCCTCCTTAGAGTGAACTCGGAGGCATAGGGGGAGCCTATATCGATGTTCCGGCTTGAAAGGCTTTTTTTCTTTATGTTTTCCGGAAGCCTTCCCGTATCATAAGCGGTAACAATATCTGAGGTGTTTTTATCATAGCTGTTCATCTTGTCTGTTATAGTCAAATTTGACAGAGCCATTGAAAGGAAGGCGGCCGTTATGAGAGCAATTAGGGCTATGCATATTACTGCCTCTATAAGCGTAAAGCCTTTGTTTTTATTCCACTTCATAGAATCTCACCGCTTTCCAGCCGTCTATTGAAACAGAGTGCTCTGTAAACTGCGGGTCAGGCTCCAGCCTTGCTCCAAGCTTATAGGTCTTTTTGGTTTCTTTTGATGTAAACTCTATTTCAACAAGCATCCAGCATTTTGGATGCCTTTTACTTTCCTCAATTAGATTTAGTGTATGGCTTTGCTTGAGCTTGCCCTCCGGCAAATCTGCTTCACCGGTAACGGTTTTCTCATAATCATCAAACACAGGCTCAGACGCCTCAGCCTGTTCTTCAGGTGACATGCCGTCGTAGGCGTCCAAATCGTCAATGTAGGCGCTGTATTGTGTTGCAGGATCCTGTATAAACCTGCCCATCTCAATTCTTGTCATAGAATCAGTGCTGCTGTAGTTATCCTCCGCCATATCCACAAAGGTATCCCGAAGGCTGACAGCCGTAATATAATCCTGTTCATGCCGGCGCTGCTCCGCCGCGGAGCGCGCCGAATAAATGCTGACTGCGGAATAAGCCGCGGCCAGTATACCTAATATAGCCATAAGTATTATTATGTAAATTAAGTTTGAGCCGCGTCTGTTTTTATTCCACATTTTTATTCCTCCACGAAATAGAAGGTCATATTTACCTCCGCCGTATAGGCGCTGTCGCCGGCGGTTATGGCGAAGGTGTCAACCGTTACGCTTCTGCCGCTTGTGCTGAAGCTGTTTAAAGCGTTTATAAGGTTTGCAAGGTCTCCGTTCATTGTTATAGAACAGCTGTAAAGGGTCTGCGTCATAGACGACAGATACTGTGACTCGCCGCCTTCACCGCCGCTTTGCGCACTTTCAAGGGCGCTGTCCATAACCTCGGAGCCGCTGTAGGCCAGCGAGCTTGCAACAGGGCCCATCTGGGCCGGATTTATAGTAACCGACGTAAGCGTTACGCCGCTGTCATAGGCGGTCTGCTGAAGCATACGGTCGATTTGTGTATCCCTGAGGTTTTTATAAAAGTAGCTGTCCGACAGTGCGCGTATTTTTTCGTCGGAAAGACGGGAATCCGCGCCTATCAGGGACGGCATAAGCATTTCCATCTGCTCTCTCTCGGCCTGCGCCGCCTCGTACTCGAGCTTTGCCTGTCTGTTGGCGTTAAGGACGGGATTTATTATGTATGTCCAGCTGGCCAAAAGTATTACTAAAAGGGCAAGGATGTAGAGCAGTATTTTTTCTCTCTTTGAAAGAACCATTATAAATCAGCCCCCTTTACAGCGCAGTTTACCGTGAAGCTGCAGCTTTCCTGCGTTGACCATCCGGTATAGGAAACAGACGCGAAGTAGCCGCTGTTTCTGAGGTTCTCCACATAGGATGTGGCCGAGCCTCCGCCGGGGCCTGCAAGTGAAACGGAAAGCATGCCGCCGTAGGCGGAATAGGTTATGCCCGTTATTCTTACACCGTCGCCAAGCTGAGAGGTGAGGGCACCGTATACCTCGTTGGTCATCTGGGGAAGGGCTCGTATGGCCTCTTCCTTCATTTCAAGGGAATCGTTCTCTGATTTAAGGGAAAGGTATTCCTGCTGAACCTCAAGGAGCCTCTGATATTCCTGCGCCTCTTCGGTAGTGGTGTTAAAGGCCATTATAGTCTCGGTTTTTGAAGCAAGTATACTCTCCGTTATTTTTCCGGCCGCAAGCGGAAATACAATCAGGAGAAACGCGTAGGCGGCAAGAAATATTACCGCGCGGTTTTTAAGCGCCGGAGTATGGACTGCCTTTGATTTGTCGGCCGTATTGGCTCTAAGGAAATTCATATCACGCTTTAAAACCGCTCCGGCGGCCTTAAGGCCGATATTTAAATCGCAGCCGTCAGGAGCTATTAAAACCTGTGAAAGAGGAAGCTGTGTGCAGGTAACCTCTGAAGGACGCAGCGCCTCAAGCTCCTCGCTGATCATAGGCGTAAGCGAGTCAAGGGCAGGGACGTCCCCGCCGATTATAACCTCGGAAACCCTTTCACTGACGTGTCTGGTGCGCTGGAACTGAAGAAGCTTGTTAATCTGCTCTGCCAGCTCCTCCGCCAAAATCTGTACATTGCCGGAAAAGCTTATGTATTTAAAGTTAAGGCGGCGTGTGAATACAGGACAGCCCCTGTCTAAAAGGTACAGCTCCGTATGGCTGTTGTTTACCTCAACAAAAATTACGGTTTTATCCGAGAAGCCCGCCATTGACACAAGCTTTGAAACGCAGTCCGTCACTACGTCAATTGACGACGGCTTTATTCCGACCTCGGTTAAAAGCTGGACATAATCCTCAAACACCGACCTGTTTATGGCACAGGCAACAAAGCCCTTCTGCCCGTCGTCGTTTACACGCCCTGTAGGCAGAAATTCCACGGCAAACTCGCTGAGGTTTGAGTGGTAATAAAGCATTTCGTTCATTACGACCTCACGCTGCTGCTTTTTGTTTTTCATCCCGGGAACATAAAGCTCACGCAGGAGAAGCCCCTTTGAGGGAAGGACAACGTCGGTCTTTTTTCCCGCAAGGGCATATTTTTTGACAAGGGCTGAAAGGGCGTCCCTTCGTGAAGCCTCGTCCTCCGGGGCAAAGGGAAAAGACTCCGTGCTTTCAACGGCTATTTTTCTGCCCTTCTGGCTCCCGGCTATATATACTATATTATCATTTTCAAAGCTAATTATATGTTTCAAAACTGTTCACCGCTTTCGCCTATAAAATTTGCTCGTACATACTGAATACAGGGGTTATTGCCGCAATTACTATGAAGCCTACTATCATGCCAAGCACTACAATCATCACGGGCTCTATAAGGGCCACAAGACGTGCCAGGGCGGTTTCAGATTCCCGGCTGAAATAGGAGCCGGTTTTTCTCAGCATTTCATCAAGCATACCGGATTCCTCGCCGACGGCTACGGTTGTTATCAGCATCTGGTCAAATATTTTTATCTCGTCAAGCGAGCTTGAAAGCATGTTGCCCTGCCTCAGCCCTTCCTGAACGCCTATAAGCTCCTGCTCCACATAAGCGTTGTTCATTACCCTTGAGAGTATGTCAACGCTTTTAAGCACGCCTATTCCGCTGGAATACAAAATAGCGAAGGTTGAGGCAAAGCGAGAGGTAAGTATGGTGCGCAGCAGTTTTCCGATAACAGGAAGCTTAAGCTGTGAACGGCTTACACGTACGCGGAAGGATTTTTTAGTCATAAGATAGGCAAACAGCATTGACAGCGCAAGCAGCACGCCAAGCAGAACAGCCCAGTTGTTTTTAAGTCCGTCGCTGAGAGACATAAGCAGGCGGGTGGGCGCGGGGAGGTCAACCCCGGCGTACATATCCACGAATTTGGGAAATACGTTGGCCAGCAGGTAAACAACTACAACTACGGATACGATACAGAGCACTATTGGATAGATAAGCGCGCTCATAGCCTTTTTTTTCAAATAGAGCTCCTGCTCATAATGGTCGGCCATATTTTCAAGAATGTCGTCAAGGGTACCGCTTGCCTCTCCGGTTTCAATCATATAAATAAGAAGCTCGGGAAAAACCTTGCCCATCTGCTGCATGCTCTGGGACAGGGGCTGTCCGCGCAGCACGCTTTCATAAAGGGTAAGCGACGCGGCCTTCATTCTTTTGCTGACATTGGAAAGGTAAATGGTGTTAAGGGAACGGGACATATTGACGCCGGCGCCGAGCATAGACGACAGCTGGCGGCAGAAATTGGATATTTCCTTAAGCTTCAGGGGTTTGTTCTGTGACGCCTCAGCGCCAAGCTGCCTTACATCATAGCAGTATTTGCCCTCGGATCTGAGGATGCGGATTAAATCCTCCCGGCTCTCGGCCTCCATTTTACCGCTTTCTGACTTTCCGGCCTCGGTATGAGCCTTGTACTTAAACGTAGCCATAATTAGTCTCCTTTATAAAAAGGGATACCGTCTAAAATCGACAGTAATCGTCTGTAGATATTCATTTTCTTTATATTATGATTATACTATTTACAATATGTCTTTGCAAGGAAAACAAAATTATAAAAAAGCATGTATTTTCCATATAAAAAGGGCCTTAATGCTATCTTAACGGAACAGGACCTTTTCTTGAGGCAATAGTTATATCATCTGTGATATGGTGTGTATGTAAAAAGAATTTATCATAAGCCCACAGAGGCACAGCTTTAAAGAAAGGTTGATTTATGAGTGATAGAATTCCTAAATGTAACAAAGTCCTACAGGGCCGGACAGCCGGTAATTGAGGACGTTGAACTGAAAATTGACAGCGGCGAGCTGTTTGTGCTTATCGGAAACAGCGGCTGCGGCAAGACAACACTTTTAAAGACAATAAACAAGCTTAACAGGGTTGACAGCGGCGAGGTGTTGATTGACGGCAGGAATGTCGATGATATCAGGCTTGAGGAAATTCCGAGGCTTATTGGATATGTAGTGCAGGAGGGAGGGCTTTTTCCGCACCTGACAGTGGAGGAAAACATTGCCCTGATTATGAAAAACTGCGGCGTAGACAACAAAACCATATATGAAAAGGTCACAGAGCTTCTCTCGCTTGTGAATATGGAGCCGGAAAAATACAGGGGGCAGTATCCGTCGCAGCTTTCGGGCGGACAGAGGCAGAGGGTCGGAATTGCGAGGGCGCTCGCGATGGATCCCGGCATAATTCTTATGGACGAACCGTTTTCCGCCCTTGACCCTGTGACCAGAAACGAGCTTCAGGATGAGGTTGTAAGACTGCAGAAGGCGTACCATAAAACGATAGTTTTTGTAACGCATGATATGGACGAGGCAGTAAAGATTGCCACAAAAATCTGCTTTATCCATAACGGCAGCGTGGCCCAGTGCGATACGCCCGAAAACATACTGAAGCATCCAGCGGCAGGATATATAAAGGCGTTTATAGGAAAAAACAGGCTGTGGGATAATCCGGAATTTATTAAGGCTGAGGATATAATGAGGAGAAACCCCATATTTGTAACACGGCAGCGTACAGTTATACAGGCGCTTACCCTTATGAGACAGAACAATGTTGACAGCCTTATAGCGGAGGAGCCCAACGGCAGGTTTCTGGGCGTTGTATGGCTGAAGGAGCTTTCGGAGAATAAAAACTACAGCAGTGATATAGCCCCGTTTATTTCCGATGTGTATATGGCGGTTAAAGGGGACAGCAGCCTGAAGGATATACTGGCACGCATAAAGGAGCATGAGTACCACAACATAGGCATTATGCCGGTGCTTGACGACAACGGGTTTGTCGAGGGCTACATAACAAAGAGCAGCCTGCTTTCGGTGCTTAGCAGAAGGTTTGAGCCGGAAGGGGGAGCGCAGTAGCATGGAAGAATTTTTAGAGCTTATATTGCTTAAAAGGGAAGAGCTGTTTATAAACTTTCTCCAGCATGTGAATATGACGACAACGGCCGTACTGATTTCGTTGGCCGCCGGCATACCGGCAGGTATACTGATTACAAGAAGCAGGACCGCGGCCAAGGTGGTTATAGCGCTTGCCAATATAATGCAGTCCATACCTTGTCTGGCGCTTTTGGCCATTTCGGTTATATTTTTGGGAATAGGCGTTAAGCCAGCGATACTGATGGTTTTTGTTTACGCCTTTCTGCCGATATTAAAAAATACCTACACAGGAATAATGAGCGTAGACCCTAAGAATATTGAGTTTGCCAAGGGCATTGGAATGACAAAGTGGAAAAGGCTTATAAAGATTGAGCTGCCAATAGCCATACCGTTTATTATGGCGGGAATAAGGATTGCGGCCGTCGCGGCTGTCGGCACAATGACAATAGCCGCCTTTGCGGGAGCAAAGGGCCTGGGCTGGTTCATCAATCTTGGCCTTAATTCGCTGGACATACAGATGATACTGCTTGGGGCAGTGCCTGTATCGCTGCTGGCGCTGTTTGTGGATTTCACATTCGGAAGGCTGGAGGACGCGATTTCAAGCGAAGGGCTGCTTCCACCCGACAGAATTAAAAATCTAACGAGAAAACAAAAGACAAGAAAAAAGATTTTGGCTGGGGCGCTTTGCTCCACATTTTTAATAGCGTCTGCATTGTATTATGCGGTTGTATAAAGATTATTTTAACAGGAGGAGATTTTATGAAACTATTAAAGACAGCCGCCGCGGCGGCAACGGCGGCGGCGTTAGCGCTTACAGGGTGCAGTACCGCAAATGTTGAAACGGAAAACGGTGAGGCACAGAACGGCGACCGGACAGTCACGATAGGAAGCAGCAATTTTACTGAGGCAATAATACTTGGAAACATATATAAGGAGCTGATTGAGGCCAATACCGACATCAAATGCGAGACGTCCTTTGGACTGAGCGGAGCGGCCTTCTGCTTCTCGGCCCTTGAAAATGAAGACATAGACATGTTTGTGGAATATACGGGTACAGCGCTTACAAACCTTCTGGCGCAGCCTATAAATACCGACCCCGATGAGGTTTACAGCACTGTGAGCCAGCTTATGGAAAGCGAGCACGGAATACATACGTCGGCACCTCTTGGCTTTAACAATACATACATTATGAGCGTAAAACCAGAAACGGCCGAGCAATACGGCCTCAAAACGCTTTCTGATTTAATCGAAAAATCGCCGGAGCTCAAGCTAGGCTGTACAACTGAATTTATCAGCCGTGAGGACTGTCTGCCCGCCCTTGAAAAGCTCGGCTGCAGTTTTAAATCGGCTGACCCGCTTGACGCAAGCGTGCGCTATACGGCAATTGACAGTGATCAGGTGGACGTTGTGGACGCATTTTCCACCGACGCGCTTTTATACAAGCTGGGACTAGATACGCTGGAGGACGACCTGAGCTTTTTCCCTCCGTATTACGCCTGCAACTTTGTAAACCAGACGACCCTTGATGAGTACCCTGAGCTTAACGACGTACTCTCAATGCTTGACGGAAAAATAAGCGAGCAGGAGATGGCGGACATGAACAGCAAGGTTGATGTTGACGGACAGGACGCCGCTGTTGTGGCCCACGAGTTTTTAAGCGCTGAGGGCCTGATTGGGTAATCATCCTATTTAGGATTTTACATATATGTCTCCGGGAAGGCTTTTATTGGCTTACGCCCGAAGAGCTTCATAAATTATGCTGAAGGGCGGGCCGTGTGGCCCGCCTTAAAAAATGTCTTAATATTATCTTAATTCTAGCGGAGGAAGCGTTAACACCCTTTTTATACGCTTTAGGCTACAATTAAATCATAGAAAGGGTGATAGTTATGACAACAGCGATTATGAAAACAAAGCAGGGATTTTTAAATAAAGCAAAAGAGGCGGTTTCAGCATGGTCATTAAGGCATCCGTACATTGCGGGCGCTTTATTCGCGGTGATTATGCCAATAGCAATAATAGCTATTGTAGCTCTGCTTACGGCAGCGATAACGGTTCCGGCGGCGCTGATTTTTGGCCTGGCATAAAGAAATCTTTATACAATCTTTATACTATCCTTATGTTTGCTAACACCGTTTTTATAGGGGCAGTGATAATATCTTATCCATAAAGGAGGAAGGGAAAATGCAGCTGATGACAGTGCTGCTGGGAGCAGCGGCAATTATATTGCTAATTTACTATTTTATTATATTGTTAAGAGGTGACAAACAGTGATGGAATTGGTTTTAAGATACGGCTTTTATATAGTCGTTCTTATACTCCTTGCAATACCCCTTGGGGCGTATATGGGGAAGGTAATGAACGGCGAGAGGGTTTTCCTCTCAAAAATCTGCGAACCATGCGAAAACCTTATTTATAAAATTATGAGGGTGAAAAAGGACGAGGACATGACATGGAAAAAATATCTTGCCAGCGTTCTTATTTTTTCACTGATAGGTTTCCTGGTTTTGTTTTTACTGCAGATATTCCAGTTCTATCTTCCGGGCAATCCTGAGAAGATACCTAATATGAGCTGGCATCTTTCATTTAATACTGCCGTAAGCTTTGTAACAAACACAAACTGGCAGGCCTACAGCGGCGAGTACCAGCTTAGCTACCTTTCACAGGCGCTGGGCCTTGCGACACAGAACTTCGTATCGGCCGCAACCGGAATCGCGGTGCTGTTCGCGCTTATCAGGGCATTTGTAAGGGT
>URCD01000020.1 GCA_900546215.1 uncultured Eubacteriales bacterium
GGACAGTCCGTTCACCTATGCCTTCTATGTAAAGGATAGTACCTGGCGAATAAACGGACCAGTCGGCCGCGATTGTGACGCCTTCTTCGGCTATGGCTCCGCTGGCCGTGTAGACGATACCGTCAGGGCGATTCAGCGCCCATTTTCCGCAGCATATTTCACAAGGACAGTAAGCCGTCGCCACGGCGTCGATCCATTCTTTCGGTTGTGTGGGTGGTTCATTTTCTGCAATGGCCACAGACGGCGTCAGAATGGCCGTGGTTTCGTTTAATTCTTCCGGTAGGATAATTCCTTCGGCGACCGCTTTATCGTCAGCCAGGGCGAAGGACGCGCCCACCAGGACCATTCCCAGGGTGATTGTAAATAGTCCGGCCTTGAACCTTTTCAGTCTGGTCATTCGGTTTCACCGCCTTTCATTTTCTTCTGAAATGCTCTATATTTTTGGGTGTACTCATAAGACTTACCGAAAATATTTATTGCCGCCCTGTATAGATTTGGCTCATATCTTTCGGCAACGCACAATTCGTCTTCCCAACGCTGCCCAAAGGGACAGCAAGCGCAACCGGTTCTTTGAAAACCGTAAACGGTGTAGCAATCGGAATGAACTACCTCAAAGGTTGTTTCATAGGCGGCCTTATCTTCTTTCTTAAACCAAAAGATCGGCCTGAATTTATCACTTCCACCGAAGACTTCATCAAAGCAAGAAGTGTAGGCGGTTGATCTTGCTCCGCCCTCGGCTTTTCTTACTCCCTGACAATTCAGGTCAGGGTTTATAATTTTTTCGATCATAGCCGAAGTCTTCTTTTTTGCCCCTGAACAACAACCGTCCGAGATTAGAAAGTTGGGCGGATTTTGCACCATGAATTCTTTAAGCCACGGATTGTTTGAAATGTTCATTTTGCTGTGATCTCCCCAATGGTTACACCACCAACGCAAGGCGGCTTTGCACCGTGGGTATTCAGCCCATAAAACTTCAAAAGGCTTGTCTTCCCATTTGAATCCGTGTTTTTGAAGTCTGGATATATATTGCGAAACCTGTTTGCTTAAAAACGGAACGCCGTATTTTTTGCACCCAAGCGGAACGGGGACTTTTGCTCGGTAGCGTTCTATTTGAATCCCGTATTTGTTTTCCAGATAGTCAAGGTGTCGCTTAGTGGCTTCAAACTCAATACCTGTGTCAAAGAAGACGTAATGAACTTCGCTTAACGGGTGACCAATTCTTTCGATCATATCAATCATAATATCAGAATCGGCCCCGCCGCTGACGCTGACCATAATCTTTGGGTACATTGTAAACAGTGGAACGCCGGACTTTTCTCCGCCGTACCCATGAATTTTTCCCCATGCCTTGACGAACGCATTGCACATTTCGAATGTCATGTTATCTTTAGGAACGCTCTCTAATAGTTCCGTCATGCTGTCAAAAGCCTGTATCATCAGATCACCGCCTTTTCGGCTTCTTCCAGGGTAAGGAATACGCTTAAGCCTATGTCGTTTTCGGTGAACTGGTACGTCTGGAAGTTCGCCTTTATATTTCCTCGAAGCACGTTGAAGAAGAAAAGTCTGTCGGCGTTGATTCCGATAAAAATGACCTTTGCTTTCACCGGCTTTCGGCGGTATATGACATAGACGTCACCGTCAAGGGCTACCGGCGGAAGTAAACCGCCGGCGGCCTTAAAATCGGCCATAAGGTCGCGCGCCAGGAAGTCCATGACGCCTTTTCCGATTTCGTATGTGTGCCGGTGTTCGTTGGCGTGATATGCGATCCTGGCTTTTATGCGGTTCATTATGGCGTTTTCGTTTTTCATTACGACACCGCCTTTCTGGCGGCCAGGTTTTCCGCTGACCGTTTGTCACAGTAAGCAGAAAAGGCCATTTCACGGATCACGTCGGGGATCAGAAGTGAAAGGTATTCGTCGCCGTAGCCGTCTTCGCCCCAGGCGCGGCCGGCGCTTTTGTTGGCGACTTCCAGTTTTCTTCTGGCGTAATGTTCTAAGTATGCGAACAGGTCTTCGTCGATTTCGAAGCCCATTTCTTTTTCGACTTCCAGTTGAAGGGCGGATTTGTTACCCATTGTTTCGACCTCCTTTCAGGCTGTCCGGCATTTCGGACGGAAGGTCCGCCTGGTGGATCAGGAGAAGGTCGCTTCTGTCCACCAGGGAACCGTCGTGAAAGTGCGCGAAGGCGCCACTGTTCAGGTTGACCGCTGTGTACGGCTTCGTGGTCTTGATCAGGGCTTGTCCTTGATGTTCGAAGACGTCGCCGGCGGCGCATTGCTTAAAAGTCGTCTTCTTCATCGTTGTCACCGTCTTCCTGGCCTTCGGCGATTCTGCGAAGGACTTCTTCGACAAGCTGTTTCGAAGTGAATTCGGCCAACAGGGCGGAAGTGGAAAGTTCAACCTGGTCAGGCTCCACGGATAACGCGATCCCAGATTCCACGAAGAAAGCCGGCCGAACGCCACCGTTGCCATTGCACGCGCCGTCGCCGCTCAGACTGCCGCCCGTGTTGACACCGCGCGCAATGTACGCGTCGCTGGCGTACGGGGTGATCAGCCACCACCAGTCGTCAAGTTCAAGAAGGTCCTGATCAGCGTACTTCTCATACATGGTTTGTGTCAGAAGCGCGATCTTTGCCTGAATAATTCCGTAACCTTCGCCGCCCTCATGGTCAGCCAGGGACCAGTCGGCCGTCAAGATGTCCTTTGAACGGATAGGGCCTTCGGCCTGGTCGAATGTAGCCAGGAATTCGGTATTCAGTTCACGGTTAAGATTTGAGAAGCGCCAGTCGTTCGGATTTGCGGCCGGCTTTTCTGGTCTGGTCTTGAACGGCTGATCCGCGAAGTGGCGGTCAGCGATACAGGTATCAGCGATCAGAAGGGTTCTTCCGTCGGCGAAGTGTTCCAGGACGCGGACGTCGATCGGTCCGGCGTTGAATACGGTTCCAGGTGCAAGGTCTTTCAATTTTGCGCGTACAGTCATTTTTTGTTTCCTCCTTCAAATTCTTCGATAACAACTTCGACACGGGGGTTTTTCGGGTCCACAGCGAAGTCGTCGGTAAAGTGTTCAATGTGTTTCCAGCCGTCATTTTGGAGAACGCCGGCATGGACAAGGCTGTCCTGAATGAACTTCTTCGCGAAAGCGATATTGTCTTTATCTCTCCGGCGGTTCGGCTCGATCCAGGTGTAATGTATCACCACGGGACGGGTGAAGCGGACGCCGCGAAGCTGGGTTTTGATCATGTAGCCGATTACGTTTTCAGCCTGTTTCTTCATGGCGGCGGCCTTGTATTTGCCTTTGGCGCCGCGTTCAGCGTCCACATATTCGTTCAGTCCTGGCAGAAGGCCAGGGATTGTCAGTTTATAGTGTTTCACTCTGTCACGTCCTTTCAAGCCCCAGAAGGCGCTTCGCCTTGTCACGGCGTTCTTGTGCGTTCTGGGTTCTTCTGGAATCGCCGGCCAGTTTCAGCCTGATCGGACACATTTCCAGAATTCGGTCATAAATTCGGGCATATCCCAGGGACGACGGGTTTTGAAGGTCGGCCAGGGAAAGGTTTGTCGTGACGATCAGGGGCTTTCCGGTGCGGCTTCTGGCGTCTATGACGTTGAAGACCTGTTCCACGGAATAGGACGTGTCCCGTTCGACGCCCAGGTCGTCGATGACAAGAAGGTCATATCGGGACAGCTTGTCCAGGAATTCCTGTTTATCTTCGCCGAAGCCTTGAAGTTTGTTCAGGATTCGGGGAAAGTTCGTCACGCTGGCGCGGACCTGTTTGTCGATCAAGGCGTTTGCTATGCAACAGGCCAGGAAGGACTTTCCGGTCCCGACGCCGCCATAAAACAGGATTCCGATATTGTCGGCCTTCATTTCCGGCCAGTGTTCCACATAGCGGCGGCACACGTCGGAAATTCTGGCGTTTCGGTTGTCGTCCTGGGTGAAGTTCTGGGACAGGTACGACGGATCGGTGATTCCGTCTTTGCGAAGTCGTTCGCATTGCTTCCGGAATTCGGCGGCCTTTTCTTCGGCTTCACGTTGGCGGCTGGCTTCTGATTCGCACTTGCACAGTTGCGGAACGCGAAGCGTCTTTTCGCCGATCGTGATGTCGCCTTCTTTCCTGGTTCGGCACTTGCCACAGCACAGGAATCCTTCTTCGTCGCGGTAGTCGCCTTCGGCGCCGTTGTTCGCCCTACCTCTGGCGGCGATACCTTCGACAGTGGCCGTCCAGATATTGTCGGCCATGATTATTCACCGCCGTCCAGGAAGTCTTCGCCGTCGTCGTAGTTCTTGACGGTGGCCGGCTTCGGGGACGGTATGACTTCGGCGCGGTCATATTCGTTCCAGCGTTCACCGCGAAGGAATGTCGCCGGATATGGAATAAAGCGGCCGTCGTCCTTTGTCCACTGTTCAGAACACTTCCAGCGTTCCACACCCTGGACAATCTTGTTTGTCAAGTCTGGGTTAGGGCGAATTTGATTCCAGACCTTCACGGCGTCTTTCTTGCCGACTTTTCGTGGATAGACTGACCAGAACTGGTCAAAAGCGTCGTCCACTCCGGCGCCGTGTTGCGCCGATACTCGTTTTCGTTTCTCGTTTACGTTTTCGAATACGTTTTCGTTTACGTTTACGGAAGAATCTGCTTGCATTTGCGCGCAAGTGTCAGAATTATCACTTGATACCTCTTGACTGCAAGTGTTATCAAATTCTTGCGGTAGTGGGTATTTGGGTTTTGTTGCGCGCCTGTTCTGGTGTTTGTCCCAGGACAGAAGTTTCAGGTATTGCCGACCGTCTTCGGCTCTGTATGTAGCCACAAGGCCACCGTTCACAAGTTCAGCCAGCCAGGAAGACACCTTCTTTTCGGTCGGTACGTTCAGCGGAAAGAGAAGGGAAGCAAGGATTTTCGGGCTTCCGTAGTACAGGCCGAAGTCGTCCGCTTTTACGATCAGACGATAGAACAGGACTTCGGCTTCCGCCGATAAGTACGCCAGACTTTCCGACGTACATATTGATTCTTTCAAAATGCGGCTGGGCATTTATGACACCACCTTTCACGCGTTTTTTTGACAGGCGCGGCACATTTCACGGCCGAATTTGTTCATGGAATAGCGGCGTTCAGCTTCGCTGATAGGGCCGCCGCACACGGGACACGCGGCGCCGCCTGTCTGGGCGCTGTTTTGCGGTTGTGGTGCGGTTCTTTGCTGTTGGTTGGTAGATTGTCCACCCTGGGCCTTCTGCCCGTTCGTGGCGTTCTGTGTGGCTTGTGGCGCCGGTGCGTGTCCGTTCATATTGAAGCGGACCTTATTGTTCCGGTCGACGATTACCAGGTCACAGATTTCGCGGCGTTCGTTATAGGCGATCTTCGATACCTTGAACTTTGTACTGGCGTAGCACTTGAAGACTTCCTTCTGGCCCTGGCGTTCGGGATAGAATTCACCGTCAGCCAGTTCGACATAAATGAAAGGGCCTGTATAAAGTTCGCGGCCGATCCCGACGTTGAAGCCGGCACGTTTGAAGCTGTCGGACGCCTGGCCTTTTTCCTTTTCGGTGTTGCTCTCTGTTCCGACGTCCTGTTTTCTGACCCAGGTCTTTTTCTCGTCGTCCCAGATGTCGATATTACAGAACAGGTTTCCGTTGATCACTTCGTGGGTTCTCTGCCAGTTGCCAGGCCCGAAGACCTGGTCCAGGATTCGCATATCGACGCGCGCGTCCTTGTAAAGCAGAAGGACGGCGCCGACGCGGCCGGTCTTTGCTTTGCTGACCGACTGAACGCGACAGTCAATGTCTTGTTCGGTAAGAAGGGGAATCGAAAGTTCTTTCATTGCGGTTCCTCCTTATTTGATTTGAAGGTTTCGGTTCTCCACAAGGGAAGCGCCGGACACTTCCTGGCCGGACTGGATCGCCTTCTTGATCGCGGTCTTGTCCGGTTTCGTTGTAACGGTTTCAACAACGAAGTCAGCCGGAAGGGCCTTTTCGTCGTCAATGCTTACGGCCACAGACTTTCGGAAGGAAACGCGAACCTTTGTGGTTTCGACCTTGTCACGGCCGGCGGCGTCCAGACACGCGGTCAGGACATTCTTCAAATAGTCGATTCGCTTTTCGGTCTGCTTGCGGCGCTTTGCCAGGTTGGCTTCTTCGGCTTTCAGGTCGCCGATAAAGACTTCGGAATTCTTGATGTAGCAAGCGACAGCTTCGCTTTTTTCTTCGAAGGCTCCGGACAGTTCGTCCAGTTCTTCGGCGTTCAGGATTTCGCCGGTTTCTTCGTCGATTTCCAGGTTGTCAAGGACCTTCAAATACTTGTCAGTGATTTCGTACAGGGTGTTATTCATTTTCGGAACCTCCTTCCAGGGTTGCGACCTTCGCTTCAAGGTCTTTTACTTGCTGATCGGCTTTCTTGTAGCGGTCGAACCAGTCGTTCGAACACTTCTTTTCATAGTCAAGATCGCTTTTCAGTTCAGCGTTTTCGATTAAAATATCCAGGACGAACGCCTTCACGGCGTCGGTGTCATAAAAATTCAGTTTAGCCATTGTTTTTCACTCCTTTTCGTGATATACTGTTCGTAGACTTTTTTGAAAGGGCCGTTTCGGTTGTTGTGGTGACGACGAAACGGTCTTTTTCTGTTTCTTCAATGGTGATCTTGCGTTCACCAAGTAGAAGAAGACTTTTGACGGCTTGTCCGACCTGGACGGCCGACAGTGTCGCGGTGTACTTCATGTTTTGACCTCCTTTCCGTAGAATTTCGGAAGGCGCCACCTACAAAGGTGAAGCCGGTTCCAATGAACAGAAGGCCGAAGGTTCTGACCGTTCCTTCTACCAGGGACACCGCGTCGGTTTCTATGGCGCCGATCGTTCCCCAGGCAAAGAAGAAGGCAATAGCCGCCGCCAGGGCTGACGTCCTTCTGATCGCCAGACGGATTCGGCGTCGTTTCCGCCTGGTTGCTCTGTCCGGTGTCATTTCTTGACCTCCTTTCTTTTCGGACCACTGCCGCGACGGCGAATGTTTTCCTGGTAGGTTCTTTGTGCCAGTACCGGATCATAGGCCGGTCGCTGGTTCTGATCCAGTTTCCCAGTCGCGCCGCGTTTCAGTTCGACATACAGTGTTCGAAGGGCGACGCCCACTTCGTCAGAAATGTCGGAAATGGACATTCCTTTCGCGTACAGGGCCGCGATTTTCTTTCTGTTGTCGAAGGTGATAGACTTATAAACTGCCACGTTCTCACGCTCCTTTCTGCTTGCGGCCTTATAACCACGTATCGCCCTTGTCAGGATCGCCGTTGACCTGTTTAATGTTTGGGTCGAAGATTACGACGAAACGGTCTTCGTAAAACTTTTCAGAAATGACGGTTACTTCCCACAGGATATTCCAGTCTGTCAGTGTTCGGATCAGGTCCACAGCGAATTCCGCTTCCACGATTTCGCCGTCGGTGCTGACCAGAACTATATTCTTCGCTCTGCGTTTGTTAGTTGCGACGACGATTCTTTCAAGCATTTTTCTAATAGTCATTTTCTTCATTTTTAGGGTCCTCCGTGGTAAAAAAATAAGTTGCGAAGGCTCATTTGAACCTTGCAACTTAATACTACTCCTCACAGTTTATGAAAAGATGAACAAAAACAGTTGACACATGCTGGGATAAATGATATACTATCTCAGGTAACAAAGAAGAAGTATCCACTTCTCACCTTACGGCAATTAGGCTGATAGGGTTAATACTTTTGATAAACCTATGGTTTTCTGCGTATTAAAGTGGATAGTTCTCTATCCACTCTTTTTATTGTATCGGAGGTGCTTAACCATTACTGAATTAATGATTAATGAACAAATCAGAGATAAGGAAGTAAGACTTATCAGCGAGACGGGCGAACAGCTTGGCATAGTATCAGGCAAAGAGGCGCAAAAGCTCGCGGACGAGAAAAAATTAGATCTCGTAAAAATTGCGCCAACTGCTAAACCACCTGTGTGCCGTATAATGGACTATGGCAAGTATAAGTTTGATCAGGCTAAAAAAGAAAAAGAGGCCCGTAAAAGACAAAAAACCATAGAGACTAAGGAATTACGTCTTTCGCCCAGCATTGATGACCATGATATTCAGGTTAAGGTTAAGAAAGCAATTGAATTCCTTAAAAATGGGGATAAAGTTAAAGTAAGTATTCGTTTCAGAGGGCGTGAGCTTGGACGTACAAGCGGCGGTGAGGCGATTCTTGAGAGCTTTGCAAATTCCGTAGCGGAATACGGAGTAGTTGATAAACCTGCGAAAATGGAGGCTAGGAGCCTTGTTATGTTCCTTGCTCCCAAATCATAATTACTTAAACGCGATTAAGGAGGAAATTTAAAATGCCTAAATTAAAAACGAAAAAAGCTGCAGCAAAACGCTACAGATTAACAGGAACAGGAAAAGTTAAAAGAAATAAATCAAATACACAGCATATCCTTGGCAAAAAGTCTACTAAGAGAAAAAGAAATCTTAGAAAAGCAACAACAGCCGATAAGACTGTAGTGAAGACAATCAAAAAGAAATTAATTCCGTACGCATAAGACCAAGGATAAGGAGGATTTGAATAATGGCTAGAGTTAAAGGCGCATTAAACGCAAGAAAAAAACATAAAAAAGTATTAAAATTAGCAAGAGGATACAGAGGAGCAAGATCAAAACAGTACAGAGTTGCTAAGCAGTCTGTTATGAAGGCAATGAGCTATGCATTTGCTGGAAGAAAACAGACAAAGAGAGAATACAGAGCTCTCTGGATTACAAGAATTAACGCTGTAGCAAGAAAGTATGATATTTCTTACAGCCAGCTTATGCATGGCTTAAAGCTTGCTGAGGTTAACATCAACAGAAAAATGCTTGCTGACCTTGCCGTTAGCGATGAAGCTGCATTTGCTAAGCTTGTTGACACAGCAAAGGCTAAGCTGTAATTTAAAATATTAAAGACCTGATTAAATCAGGTCTTTTTTTTATTTGACAATTTTAGATATGGCCTTAAAATGAGGAGTTCCCGCCGCATAGGTAAGTTCAAACAGTATGGCTTCAGCGCTTGTTATTAATGTCCCTTCACACATTGCTCTTTTTATGGTAGTGTCTTTGTCACTGACCTTTCTTGAGGCAATACAGTCTTCAACTAGAATTACATTATACCCCATAGCCTTCAAATCAATAACGCTTTGAAGTACACATACATGAGCCTCAACACCGCATACAATTATATTTTTTCTTCCCAGTGCTTTTACCGCTGAATTAATTTCTTCAGTAGAAAGTCCGCTGAAGGTAAGCTTTTCATACGGCTTATAGCTGTCTCCCATACATTCTGCAATTTCTGGCACAGTCGAACCTAAGCCCTTTGTATACTGTTCTGTAACAATCATAGGTATTTCAAGCTCCTTAAGGCCCTTAAGAAGTTTTTTGGAATTGTCCATCAGATTATCAAGACCGCTCATGGCTGGAAGCAGCTTCTCCTGATAGTCAACTACAAGAACTGCTGTATCATTTGCATTAATTCTCATAAAGCTCATCTCCTCTAAAATAATTGGTAGGACAATTATATCATAGCTGATTAAAATTTACAATATAATAAGGACAGACAAAAACTATTCTGTCTGTCCTTTATATTAGTAGTTTCCGTTTTTAACAAGGGATGCCTTGGCTTTAAGCGTGGATAGCCTGTTAAGTGCCTCATAAAGGGTGTCATCATTTTTAGCAAAATGAAATCTAATATAGTTATTTACATCCTCATGGAAGAAACTTGACCCAGGTACGGCACCGACACCAACTTCTCTGGCAAGCCATTCACAGAATTTTACGTCATTTTTTACTCCGAACTCTGAAGTGTCTACGAGAACATAGTAAGCTCCTTGGGGGTCATTATAGTTCAGACCAAGGTCTTTAAGACCATTAATAAATATATCTTTTTTGCCCTGATAAACGTTCAGGAAATCCCTATAATAATCGTCTCCAAGTTCAAGCGCTGTAACAACTGTCTCCATAAGTGGATGCGCGGCACCAACCGTGAGAAAATCATGGACTTTTTTAGCGACATCAATAATTTTTTCAGGGGCAAAAATATAGCCGAGACGCCACCCGGTTATTGAGTATGTTTTAGAAAGAGAGCTGCATGTAATTGTACGCTCAAACATGCCGGGAAGATTTGCAAAGTATATGTGCTTATTAGGTTCATATACAATATGCTCATAAACCTCGTCAGTAATTACAAAGGTGTCATACTTCTCAGCAAAATCAGCAATTATTTTAAGCTCGTCAAGTGTAAACACCTTACCGCATGGATTTGATGGATTACAGAGTATTATAGCCTTAGGATGCTGTTTAAAGGCCGCCTCAAGAACATCCGGATCAAATGTAAATTCCGGAGGGTTAAGAGGTATGTAAATTGGGTCAGCTCCTGTCAAAATAGCATCCGCTCCGTAATTTTCATAAAAAGGCGAAAATACAATAACCTTATCTCCAATGTTGCATACGGTCATCATTGCGCACATCATGGCTTCCGTACTGCCGCATGTAACAAGTATATTTGTATCAGGATTAAGCTTCGTACCGGTAAAATGTTCATGCTTTTTAGCAAGCGCTTCACGCATTCGCTGAGAACCCCATGTAATTGCATACTGATGATAATCTTCATAGGCTACCTCTGTCATTCGGTCCATAAGTACTTTAGGCGGGTCAAAATCAGGAAAGCCCTGTGATAAATTGATTGCGTTATTCTCAAGAGATATACGCGTCATCTTTCTTATAAGAGATTCTGTGAATGTGTCAGTTCTGTTGCTTAAGCTAGGCATATGGAAGTTCCTCCTTGTTGTTTCCTTAGATAAATTTTTATGCTCGTAAATTCCGAGCAACATGGTTGATATAATAACACATTTGTCAAGATAAGTAAAGAGTATTATTGATAAAATAGATAGCTGGCTATAATTTTTTTCTATAACAGTAATATGCAATAAAATATAAATACTGTTTTTGTACAAATAGGATAAATTTGAAATTCTTAAAAAAATAAAATTGTTTATTAAAATTCAGTATGTTATAATATGCGAAATAAGTTGTATAAATATAAACTAACAGACAATAGGGAGGGTGCAAGATGGCATTAGAATTTGATGAACAATTATCATTGCTTCAAAAACCAAGTAAGGAAGAAATGACCCAGGAAGAATTTGAGCTTTTTGAGAAGAATGTTGATACAATGAATGAAAACTGGGGTTTTATCAATAATCTTTTTAAGATACTGCCTTTAAACGCAAAACAGTACGTTGGATTCCTTGATTTCAAAGCTTCCTTATTTACTCCTGAAACATGTTATTTGAGTAATGCGGATAAAGAAATGATTGGCGTTGTAGTATCTACTGTGAATTGCTGTTCCTATTGCCTTACAACACATGGAGATGCTTTAAGGGGATATACAGGAGACCCGGAATGGTGCGATAAGCTTACATATAATTACCGTTCTGCCGAAATGACTCCTAAACAGAGAGCACTTTGTGATTATGCATGGTTTGTAACCGCACACCCTCAGGAAATTGACAAAGACCAGATAGAAAAACTTCGTGCCGTTGGCTTTGACGACCATGAAATTCTGGAAGCAGCATATGTAGCTGGATTTTTCAATTATACAAACAGATGGGTAAGTACAATTAAGCCTTTGGCAAATGAAGGACATTTCTATCATAATAGAGAAAAATAATAAATACTGATCAATTGTGAAGAGGGACTGCAAAGTCCCTCTATTTTATTGATACATAATTTTTACACAAATTTTTCTTATATTACAAAAAGTTTTATAAAACTATATTTGTAAGAAATTCTTAATATATTGATAATTATATTCTTATTGATTATTATCTCGAATTTGATTAAAATAATAATAAGGTGTAAAAGAATGCTTTGTTTTTTTATGCTTTTTATTCAGACAGTTAAAATTATAAGCGTTTTATGTTATTAAAACGATAAGGAGGAAATGATTGTGAAGAAATCTTTTGTAGCTATATTTTCAGCTGCTGCGATTGCTGTTTCCAGTCTTGGAAGCACAATAGCGTATGGCTCGGTATTCGCCGATATAAATGATGTCCCCTGGAGCGGTGCGGTAACTTATATTGATGAAGCCTATAGCCTTGGCCTTATGGCTGGATATGTAGAAAATAACCAGCGTTACTGTAAGCCTAAAAATAATGTTACATATTGTGAAGCGGTTCAGCTTATGTATGCAATAATGAGTTCACACTCTGGAACATCTGTAAACTCATCTGTAGTGACTAAGTGGACAAGCACTATGGCGGCAAACAATATACCTTCATGGGCATATAATGCTGTTGCATATGCGCTTGAAAACTCAATTTTAACACAGAACGATATTTCTATATTTATATCTTCAAGCTCAAACCAGAACTATGCAAAACGTGAGGACGTAGCAGTTATTTTTGGTAAGGCTTTAGCAAAGGTTTACAGCCTTGCTTCAAATCCTACAGTTTCATATGCAGATAAAGACAAGGTTGCAACAACATCTGTACCTTACCTCGAGTTGCTTAACAGACTTAATATAATGGTTGGAGATTCAAATAATAACTTTAACCCTAAGGTTAATATCAACCGTGCTGAGATGTCAGTACTTGTTACAAAAGCGTATAATACACTTAAAGGAAATACAAACACAAATACAAACACACCGTCTGGTGCGGTAACACAATACTCAGGTAAAGTCAGTGAAAAAACAAGCTCAGGCTCAGGATATTCAATCACTGTTACAAACAGCGGTAAATCTAATACATTTACTACAACCTCGGCAACAAAAGTAACAGACGCTAACAGCAAATCAACAACAGTTGATAAAATTGGAACTGGTGACTCAATTGTTGCGGTATGCAGCGGAGGAATAGCTACTGCTATTATAATTATGTCACAGAATTCAGAATCAACAAATTCAGTTAAGGGTACCATTAACTCTGTTTCCACATCAAAGATAGCTATTATATCCAGTGGAAAAACTAAAGAATATAAGATAGATGATGAAGACATCACTGTAACAATTGACGGAAGCAACAGTTCATTGTCTAGCCTTGTAAGTAAATTTAAAGGAAGCAATAATTTTTCAGCAACTGTATACCTTGATTCCGATGATATTGTTACAAAGATAGTGGCTACAAAAGGTAAAAGCAGTGACGGAGACTATGATGATGAGGCAATCAAGAGCATAACATCAAGTAAGATTAAACTTTACGGTGGAGACGATATAGATTTGCCTGATGATACAGATGACGTAACAACTGTAGAAATTGACGGTGATGATGATTATGACTTTGATGATCTTGAGAAAAAGTTTAAAAACCTTGATGATGATGAACAGATGATTGTGAAAGACTATACTACTAGGAGTGGTGAACTTAGGACTATTAAAGTTAAGATAGATGATTTAGATAAGAGTTCTAGCTCATCTGCAGACGGAACTGGACTTGTTAAATCTATTTCATCTACAAAGGTTAAATTGAATGATGGAAACTCTTATGATTTCCCAGATGACGAAGACGATGTAACAATGAAATTTGATGGAGAAAAATATACTGATTTAGACGATTTTGTAAGCGATATAGATAAGAAACTTGACAAAGATAAATCGGTATATGTTGAAATGACTATTAAGAGCAAAGAGATTACAAAAATAACAGCTACTACTTGTAAGACAGTCGAAGATGAAGAAATTGAAGAGATAAACACTTCGAAAAAGAGAATTACAGTTGACGGCGATGACTATACTTATACATCTTCAACAAAGGTTTCCGTTAAAGATGGAAATAGTTCAATCACAAGTATGTCAAAACTTGTTACTGCTATTGATGATAATGGAAAAACAATTGAAGTCACTTTAGTTTTAGATGATGATGATAATGTTATAATTGTAACTGGAAATGTAACAGAAATTGAAGATGCGTTAATTAAAACTTATGAACATAAATCTTCAGCTTCTAGTTCATATATTGTTTTGAAATCTTCTTCAGCAAAGTATTATTTCACTAACAGTACAGATTTTAATAGCAAAGGTGATTATACAGATAGAAGTGATCTTGACGAAGCTGTGAATGAGGATGAAGAGGACGTAATTGTAACAATTACATTAGATGATGATGGAAAAATAGATGAAATTAGAGCCGATAAAGATTAACTAAAAAGCTAAAACAGATTGTCACCATATTTTAAAATATGGTTGACAATCTGTTTTTTTATTGCTATCATGTACCAAACATAAGGAGTGATACATAATGGCGTTGAAGGATGATATACTTTTTGAACTAATGATAAGCAGCTTCGTATCCGGTGAAGGGTTGGCTGAAAAGTACTATGTAAGCCGTAACAGCATATGGAAGGCTGTTAAACAGCTAAGAGATGAAGGATTCGAAATTGAGGCTGTTACCAATAAGGGCTATTGTCTTAAAGGAGATATTAATAAAATTACAGCTGGAGCAATTAAGAAGGGACTTAAATCTGAATGGAGCTTTGAAATTTTACCTGAAACGGATTCTACAAATAATTATGCTAAGGAGCTGGCCATATCAGGAAAAAGAAATAGGACCGTTGTGATTACAGAAAAACAAAACGGAGGCAAAGGAAGGCTTGGCCGACCGTTTTACTCACCTGAGGGAAACGGACTGTATATGAGTGTACTATGCAGGCCGGAAATTAATGTAGACTGTGCTCCGTTGATAACGTCCTTTACAGCTGTTGCCGTTGCCAAGGCAATAGAGAAGCTTTCAGGTCAGGATGTAAACATAAAGTGGGTTAATGACGTTTACATGAACGGCAAAAAAATCTGCGGAATTCTTACGGAAGCCGGCTTTGATTTTGAAGGCGGAACGGTAGATTATGCGGTTATAGGAATAGGCATAAATGTTCTTGGAACTGATTTTCCCGAGGAACTTATAAATATTGCAACCTCTATCGAAAAAGAAACTGGCTTGAAAATATCAAGAAACGATTTAGCTGCCGAGGTACTTAATAACCTTGAGAATATGTCATGTGAAATTAAAAACAAGAAATATTTAGACACTTATCGTAAAAAATCGAATGTAATAGGCAAAAGGATTAAGGTTACATATGGAAGCCAGGTTTTTTATGCAGAAGCTTTGGATATAAACGAAAACGCGGCTCTGATAGTAAAGACAGAAGATGGGATCAAAACTCTAAATTCCGGAGAGGTGAGTATAAAATTATGAAAACAAGAAGCTTAGTATTAGTGGGACTGTTTGCGGCTATAATATGTATTTTTGCTCCATTTACTGTACCTGTAGGGCCAATACCAATATCTTTAGCAACATTTGCAATTTATTTAGCGGCTGCTGTTATAGGAGGTAAAAAGGGAACCGCCGCTGTTGCGGTATATATTCTTATTGGAGCAGTTGGAATTCCTGTTTTTTCTGGCTTTGGTGCAGGAATAGGCAAAATACTTGGAGTTACAGGAGGATATATAGTTGGATATATTCCCTGTGCGTATGTTGCCGGAACAATAATAGACAGATTTCAGGATAAAAAAATTGCTTATCCTATCGCACTCATTTTAGGAACCGCAGTGCTCTATGTTTTTGGAACGGCATGGTTTATGTTTCAGACAGGCAATTCTTTATATGATTCTCTTATTGCATGCGTAATTCCATTCCTGATAGGGGATGCGGTTAAAATTGCGGTGGCTTCAGTGGTCAGTATAAAACTCAGAAGCTATGCATATAGAGAAATAGCATAATTATTAACTCCTCCGGTTTATAACGGAGGAGTTTTTTGTCAGATTAAAAAACTCCTGGATATCAAAAAAATTTTGAGTATATTATGTTTTTATGTTATACTAAATATTATTGTAGGGAGTGATAAAAATGAAGGAAATAACTATTGACGGAGAAAAAATAGAAACAAAGTCTCAGGTTAATAATCTGTTCGTCAAGGAACTTGGTTTTCCCGAATACTGCGGTAATAATCTTGACGCTATAGGAGACTGCCTTGATGAGATAAAAACTCCGGTTACTATTAATTTTATAAATAGGGAAAGAATGAAAATAAAATTTGGCCGGTTTGCCACAGTACTTTCACAAATGCTGAAGCTGGCCGCAAAACATAATGAAAAAATCACTTACAATGAATCGAAATAGGAGTCTAAAATGAGAATACGAAAGAAATCGTGGGAGGAGAATGTACTCACCACCAACGAACATCTTGTACATAATCCCGAAGATTATAAAGGTAAATGGAATGAATACTTTGGAAACAATAACCCGATATACGCTGAAATCGGATGCGGCAAGGGAAAATTTATAGTTCAAAATGCCTCTGAAAATCCAGATATCAACTTTATAGGAATAGAGCGTCAGACTACTATAATGGCTATTGCGGCGCGAAAAACGAGTTCTGAAATGAAAAACATTGCTCTCATTAGGGGCGATGCGGAAACACTTGAGGATTTATTTTCTCCTGAGGAGCTTTCAAGAATATACTTAAACTTCAGCGATCCGTGGCCTAAAAAAAGATGGGCAAAACGTAGACTGACACACAGGCATTTCCTTGAGATTTACAAAAGCCTGCTTAAAGGAGACAAAGAGATATTTCTTAAGACGGATAATACCGTTTTTTTTGAGTCATCCCTCAATGAATTTTGTGAAACGGGATGGAGACTGTCAAATATTTCTCTTGACCTGCATAACAGCGGCTATGAAGGAAATATTATGACTGAATATGAAGAAAGGTTTTCAGGTCTTGGTCAGCCAATATACAGACTGGAAGCCAGATGGACTGATAAATAAATATAAGAAGGTAATAACATGAAATTTGTTCTCGACGCGCATACTCATACGATTGCCAGCGGTCATGCATATAGTACTTTGCTGGAAAATGTGGCTTATGCCGCAGATATGGGCCTTGAACTTTTGGGGATTACAGATCATGCCCCTGCTATGGAGGGCGGAACCAAGCCGGCATATTTTCTCAACTTTGGGACTATTCCTCGTGAAATAAATGGAATCCAGTTAAGAATGGGTGCAGAATTAAACATAATGGATTACGATGGAAATGTGGATTTAGATAAGTTCTATTTAGAAAGAATGGATTACGCCATTGCCAGTCTTCATCCGCCATGTATTCCTTTTGGAAATCAAGACGAAAATACAAATGCGATATTAAAAGCCATGGAAAATCCATATATTAAAATACTTGGTCATCCCGGGGACCCGCGATATCCTATAGACTGTAAGGCTATAGTTAATAAATCGGAAGAAACAGGAACTATGATAGAGATAAACGATGCTTCACTAATACCGGGAGGCTTTAGAAAGGGAAGTGAGCTTTATATTACAGAGCTTCTGAAACTCTGTAAAAAGAAATCACTGCCTGTTATTTTAGCCTCAGATGCACATTTTGCTACTCATATAGGGAATTTCAGCAATGCTGTGAAGCTTATTGAAGAAACAAATTTCCCTGAGGAGCTTATAATCAACACCTCCGTAGAAATGTTCAAAAAGTGTCTCAAAATTAATTAAAAGTCCTAAGTGCTTATTTACTTTAAAACTTTAGTATGTTAAAATAGAGTTATTGGAAAACAGTAAATATAAAAGCAGGTGGGACGGAAAATGAACAGTAAAATTAAAAATGAAGCTACGGATAATCTTTTTAGATGTATCCTTACAATGAAAAACTTGGATGAATGTTACAGATTGTTTGAGGACCTATGCACGGTTCATGAAATTCAGGCGATTGCCCAGCGTATGCAAGTTGCTGAGATGCTTGACAGAAAATGTACCTACATTGAAATTGCTGAGAAAACCGGAGCCTCTACTGCTACCATAAGCAGGGTGAACAGGGCTTTAACCTATGGAATGGACGGATATAAGTTAGCCATCGACAGGGTTAGATCCCAGAAGGAAGACGAAGCCGAACAATAATATTCTACCCATCTGTTTTCAGATGGGTAATTTATTTATGGAGAGATGACTATGAAAAAGAAATTATCTTCAATTTTTGTATCGCTGTGCCTAATGATTAGTATGGGCTTTCAGGCCTATGCTGCTTCTAATTATTCTCAGTGGGCCGAGGAATACATTACTGCGGCCGAGGAATATAAAATAATACCCGGATCAATTGCTGATTCAGACCTTACAGAAGAAATAACAAGAGAAAATTTTTGTGAGCTGGCGTATTTAACAATAAATGAAATATCTGCGGAGACAAAAATAAAAATAACTTATACACAAAGAGAAACTAGTTTTTATGACACCGACAATGCCTCTGTTGCCGCATTAAAGAGAATGGGAATAATATCTGGTAAAACAAGTACCAAGTTTGACCCTGACGCCTTTATTACAAGAGAAGAGGCGGCGTCTATACTTACAAGAATGGTTGATTATCTCGGTTTAACTGAATTTACAAATACACAGGGCTTTACTGACAGAAAGAATATTTCATCTTGGGCCAAGGAAAGCGTAAATGTTGTATGCGGCATGAATATAATGAACGGCATGGGTGACGGCTCATTCAATCCTAAAGGGACATATACAAAGGAACAGGCTGTGTCCACCATGATAAGACTTATAAATAATGTTCCTGATGAAGACAGCAGAGAAAAAATTGATAATACCAAATACTATGTTTCAAATGAGTATTTTCGCTGGGTAGAGGATGTAAACGGAAAAGTCATATTTAAGCTTTCGGCCTCTAAATACAGTGGTTTAAATTTCTATTCCAATGGAGAAAAGGTTGTTGCATTTGCCGCCGGTGAAAATTCTACTGATGTTTATGATATTGATAATGGCAAAAAGCTGTTTACAATACCTGCGGTTGTTGCTGCAACATCGTCCAACAAATATATAATTGTTTGTGAGGCTGAAAAGGACGGAATATACGGTGTATATGATTTCCATGGACAAATGGTTCTTCCCATTGAGTACAGTTGGGAAGACTTATATGCAGGCAAGTATGTTTCATCCTCAAAGAAATCTTAAAAAATCAAGAATATAAAAAACGGGACGTTAGATTATTAACTTCCCGTTTTTAAGGTAACGGGAGATATAATTATGATAGGTTTTGAACAACTTAATCCAATGCAGAAAAAAGCTGTCCTTCATAAGGACGGCGCCGTTTTGCTGCTTGCAGGAGCAGGCTCCGGTAAGACTGGTGCTTTGACGGTACGTATCGCTGATATGCTTGAGCGCGGAATCAGCCCTTATAATATTTTGGCTATAACCTTCACCAATAAAGCGGCGAAAGAGATGAGAGAGAGAGTTGATAAGCTGTCTGGCAAAGCCGCGCAGGATGTCTGGATAAGTACATTTCATTCTACCTGCGTCAGAATATTAAGAAGGGATATAGATAAAATTGGCTTTTCAAGGGATTTCTCTATATATGATTCTGACGACCAGGAAAAGGTTATGAAGGAAGTATTTAAAGAGCTTAATATGAGTATAACGGACAAGCTGTATACGGTTAGGTCAGCTATAGGCGCAATAAGCCATCTTAAAGAGGAAATGATCTCTTGGGAGGATTATTTAAAAGAGGTCGATAAGGCTGATATAAGGGCATGGAAAACGTCAAGGGTCTATGAGGCATATCAAAGCAGGTTGATGAGAAACAATGCGCTGGATTTTGACGACCTGATCTATAAGACGGTATACCTATTCAGGACAAGACCTGATGTTCTTTCTGTATATCAGGAGCGTTTTAAATACATAATGGTTGACGAGTATCAGGACACAAATACTTCGCAGTACGAGCTTGTAAAGCTGCTTGCTTCTAAATATGGCAATCTGTGTGTTGTAGGGGACGACGACCAGAGTATATATGGCTGGCGCGGCGCGAATATAAGAAATATTTTGGATTTTGAGAAGGATTTTCCTAACGCCGCTGTAATAAAGCTTGAGCAGAATTATCGTTCAACAAAAAATATTCTTTCGGCCGCGAACAGCGTTATCAGAAATAATAAAGCCCGAAAAGATAAGACACTTTGGACCGAAAATACGGAAGGAAGCGTAATACATTTATTTAGGTCAGAAAATGATATAGAAGAGGCTGTATTTGTGTCAGAAACAATAGATAAAAACGCAGTAAGCGGTAAGGCCACATACAGCGATTTTGCTGTTCTATACCGAACAAACGCCCAGTCAAGGGCAATTGAGGACAGGTTTGTAAAAAAAGGTATTCCATATAAGCTTTTTGGCGGAGTAAGGTTTTATGAGAGAAAAGAAATAAAAGATATACTTGCTTACCTTAAGCTCATTGATAATCCGGCTGACGCTGTCGCGGTTAAAAGAATAATTAATGTTCCTAAAAGAGGAATAGGCGATAAAAGCGTTGAATCAGCAGAAAAAATAGCTGTAGAAAGAAATATTTCTCTTTTCTCAGCTCTTGGCAGAGCCGCAGAATATCCTGAACTTAAAACAAGAGGTAAAAAGCTTGTTGATTTTTATGACTTCATATGCGGACTTAAGAAAAGAGCAGGTAATATGCTAGTACATGAAATTATTGAAGCTGTTGCCGAAGAAACAGGCTATAAGGCTGAGCTTGAGGCTGACGGCAGCGATGACGCTATGATGCGTATAGAAAATATTGACGAGTTTATTTCAAAGGCTGTGGAGTTTGAGAAAACTGTCGAAGATGCAGCGCTTTCGGCTTTCTTGGAGGAAGTTGCCCTTGTGGCTGATATAGATTCCTATAATGAAGATGATGACGCCGTTGTACTAATGACTCTCCATAGTGCAAAGGGTCTTGAATTTCCTTATGTGTTTATGGTTGGTATGGAAGAAGGGCTGTTTCCCGGAAGCAGAGCCATATCTTCCGGAGATCCTAAGGAAATGGAAGAAGAAAGGCGGCTTTGCTATGTCGGAATAACCAGAGCCAAAAAGGAGCTGTTCATGACATACGCAGTACACAGAATGCA
Source organism: uncultured Eubacteriales bacterium (assembly GCA_900546215.1). Classification (GTDB taxonomy): domain Bacteria; phylum Bacillota; class Clostridia; order Lachnospirales; family Anaerotignaceae; genus Metalachnospira. The sequence goes on from URCD01000020.1 coordinate 20,890, forward strand.
GCATGGACAGATACAGTATAACGCTCCATCAAGATTTCTTGCAGAGCTCCCTCCGGAACTTTTGGATAACAGATTTAAACAGAAGCAGCCTGCATCTCCTAAACACTGGCATTTTGGCGATAATGAAATAAAAAAAGCAGGAAATCCGTATAAAAGTGAATTGCCGAAACCTCAGAATGTTACAATAGATTTTATAGTAGGGGATAAGGTCAGAGCCCCAAAATATGGTGTGGGAGAGGTAAAAGCAATAAAAAGTGCCGGAGCCGACTATGAAGTTAGCGTTGCCTTCACAGGAAAGGGTATCAAAAAATTTATGGCCGGACTTTCAAAACTTATTAAAGTTGAAACGGAGTAATAGCAATGGATAGAATGAAAGAGCTCATTGATATATTGAATAATGCTTCAAAGGCCTATTATCAGGACGACAGCCAGATAATGAGCGACCATGAGTATGATAAGCTGTATGATGAACTTGTAAAGCTGGAAAAGGAAAGCGGGGTTGTTTATGGTGGGAGCCCGACGCAAAGGGTTGGCTACACGGTTTTAAGCTCTCTGCAGAAAGTCAAGCATGACAGCCCAATACTTTCGCTGGATAAAACTAAGGAGCCAGACAAATTAATAAGCTGGCTTGGAGATAGTGAGGGAATTATTAGCTGGAAGCTTGATGGGCTGACAATAGTTTTGACATATAATAACGGTGTCCTTGAAAGAGCAGTAACAAGAGGAAATGGAGAAGTGGGAGAAGATATTACGCATAACGCGAGATATTTTAAAAATCTTCCCGGTAAAATAAATTTTAATGGAGAGCTGAACCTGAGAGGAGAAGGAATAATTACCTTTACCGAATTTGAGAGAATAAACTCTGAGCTTGGTGACGATGAGGTATATAAAAATCCCAGAAACCTTTGCAGCGGAACAGTGAGGCAGCTGAACAGCAAGGTAGCCTCAGACAGAAACGTTATGTTTTATGCGTTTACCCTTGTTCGTGCTGAAGGAAGGGAGTTTGAAAAGAAAAGTGAGCAGCTGAAATTTTTAGAGGATCTGGGCTTTGATGTAGTTGAGCATTATATTGTGCACGCGGAGGATATAAAAGACAAAATAAAAATGTTCTCTGAGAAAATAGAGAAAAATGATTTTGCTTCTGACGGTTTGGTTTTAACCTTTGACAGTATAGCTTACAGTTCTTCACTAGGTACAACATCAAAATTCCCTAAGGATTCAATAGCATTTAAATGGAGCGACGAGCTTGCTGAGACTACGTTGCTGGATATAATTTGGAATACATCAAGGACAGGCAGAATAAACCCAATAGCGGTTTTTGAGCCTGTAGACATAGAGGGCTCTACCGTAAACAGGGCAAGCGTCCATAATGTAAGCGTGCTTGAAGGTCTGAAGCTTGGAAAAGGCGATAAGATAAAGGTATATAAAGCGAATATGATAATTCCGCAGATTGCAGAAAATATGACATGCTCGGCAACTGCAAAAATACCTGAGGTCTGTCCGGTCTGCCAAGGGGAAACAGAGATAAGAATGCTGAAGGAAGGCAAGGAGCTATACTGTATAAATCCTACCTGCTCGGCCCAGAGGATAAAGGCCTTAGTCCATTATGTTTCCAGAGATGCCATGAATATAGAAGGCTTATCAGAGGAAACCATTAAAAAGTTTGCTGATGCAGGAATTCTAGATAATTATACCGATATATATTCAATTAAAGACCATCCCGAAATAATGGATATGGAAGGATTTGGACAAAAAAGCTTTGATAATCTTGTTGCAGCAGTTGAGAAATCAAGAACTGTTCCTCTTGAGAATTTTATAAATGCCCTTGGCATAAATCAGGTTGGTCTTTCCAACGCTAAGCTTCTATGCAGAAACTATAATTACAGTATTGAAGATATAGTAAAGGCCGATCAGGAAGAACTTAAGGATATTGAGGGATTTGGTGAAGTTATAGCACACAGCATACATTCTTATTTTGCTAATAAGGAAAATCTGGAGCTTTTTAATAAAGCAGTTGGGCTGCTTAGTTTTGTAAAACCTGCTGAAACTACAGATAAGCTTGGCGGAATCAACTTTGTTATAACAGGCGATGTAGCGATATTTAAAAACAGAAATGAAGTAAAAGCGCTTATAGAATCTCTTGGTGGTAAAGTTACCGGCAGCGTTACTTCCAAAACAAATTATCTCATAAATAATGATGTAAATTCTTCATCATCAAAAAATAAGAAGGCAAAAGAACTTAATATACCTATAATTACAGAAGAAGAATTTATAAAATTGACAGAATAAAAAATATGGCAGATATTATCTGCCATATTTTTTATTGACAATATCGTAAGTCGATATTATAATATCGTTATACGATATTGATAGTCGATATAGAGGTGAGCATATGGCAAAAAAATCTCTGGAAATTTTAACAGAAACAATGTTTTACGTCCTTATGTCTCTTTTGAAAAAAGAACTTTGCGGTACTGAAATTGCTGAGTTTATTGACCAAAAAACAAAAGGAAGAATTAAAATGGGCCCTGGAACTTTATATACTATACTAGCTAAGTTTGAGGAAGAAGATCTGATCATAGAAACATCCATCGTTGGACGTAAAAGAAACTACAGAATAACAAACAAGGGACGGGCAGTATATATTGATGAACTTGAAAGATTAAAGCTATGTGTATCAGACGGTGAAAGCGAGGTGTAAAAATGAAAAAATTACTTCCTATAGATTTTTATGATGTGGGGGCAATTGAGTCATATTTTCACGATATGGCAGCAGAAGGATACTTTATTAAAAAAATCGGATTTTTTGCATATTATGAAAAAGGAGAACCTAAAAAGGTAACCTATAGACTTGAGCCTCTGATGAAGGAAGAGGAGGGGCCCGATGAAAGTGTTGTAGAGGGGTATCTTGACTTTGGCTGGCATTATATCTGCACAATGCCAAACAGAATGTTTTATGTGTTCGCCTCCTATGATGAAGAACCGCAGGAAATACATACGGATACGTTCACTCAAAGTTACACATACGATTATCTGGCAAAAAAAGTCGCTAAAAGCAGAAGAATAAATATAATTACACTTGTTTTTTATTTAGGGATAATGACGATATGCAGTATTTTTGGTGGTTTTGATACAAAATTTTGGATAGAGTCAGATAATACGATATGGTTTGGAGCTATAATACTTTTCGCAATTTATACGTTGATTTTAAGTATGCGGGAGTATAGTAAGATGAAACGGCTATATGAGGGCCTTAAGGCCGGTATTTCTATTAAACATAGAACTTCATATAAAATGCATTATGGTAGCTATATCATGTGTTTTCTGCTTTCAATTACCTGTATTTTTCAGTTATGCACCATTATTTATAACTTTAAAAATGAATGGACAAAGGATATTACTCAATTTGCTGATACAATTCCGTCAATAACTCTTGATGATATAGAAAAGTCAGATTTTATTATAGAGACTGGTGTAGTAAACGGTGTAAACTGGAATAATAGAATTGATTATAAATGGTCTGAACTTGCTCCTGTAATGTATGAAATCAGCCAAAACGGCATAGTGGAAACTGAATACTGGAAAGATAACTCAGGAGAATATTCACCGTCTCTTAAAACCGATTATTATGAGCTGAGATTTAAGTTTTTGAGAGAGCCATTAATAAAAAATATAATTGATTATGAGCTTGAACTTTTTAAATATGAAGAAATGCTGAGTGAGGAGCTTTTAAATACTCAGTTCGATTACGCGTATTTCGTTAAGGTAAAAGAAACACAAATGCTGTTTGCATATAAGGACAATAAGGTTATTTTCGTAAGATACCATGGATATGGCGATTTGAAAATACTGACTGAAACAATAGCAGAAAGAATAATGGCCCAGTCAAATTGACTGAGCCTTTTTATTTATGGTTCGTAGGTATAAAGCTTTGTAAAATAGGCGCTGCCGTCATCTATGTATGTTGTCTCAACCTCAAATACAAACTTTAAATTGTCCATGTTAAAATATTTTGTTATTGTCTGCGACTCTACAGCAAATTCATTATTTTCAGCCTCCAAGGCAAGTCTGCGTAATTCCTCGTCACTTATCTTTGGTTCAACAATATCAGAGGCAAGGAAATATGGGTTCATTATTCCTATCATATCTACACGCATAAGTTTATCTCCTGACATTACGGCTCGGTAACCAAATGTTGAACGATATCCTTTAACCATATAATAAAGATAGATATCGCCGCTGTCATCAGTATGATATGAATACTTTGTCATGTCGAAAGTTGAATCATAATTTTCATTAATATAAGAGGATATAGCTCCAAGGTTTTTTATTGCCTTAAAATCATTTATTGTTGTAAATACAGACAGCATCTTAGCGGCTTCAGCTCTTGTAATTGCCGACGTAGGGTGGAGTGTTGCTCCTTGAAGCATTCTATTTTTCTCTGCCCATATCATTGCCGGCCTTGCATAAGTAGATACCATAAAATTATCTGAGTATTTATCAAGCGTATTTAAATCCCCGGTATTTTCAGGAGTGTCTGCCAGCCTGTAAAGAACAGATGCAAATTGCTCAACAGTCATAGCCCAGCCAGGACAAAACGTACCGTCATCATATCCTGACACTATTCCGTTTTCTTTAGCCCATAAAATCCCGTCTGTATACCATGCGCCTTCCTCCACATCCGGAAACTGTCTGGAGTACTTAACCTCTGGGCTTCCATACATACGATATATAAGTGATGAAGCCATTGCCCTTGTAAGGGTTACATCCGGTGCAAAAATTTTCTCGGAAGTTCCCGCGATTATACCTTTATTATAGGCATCTTCTACATAAGTGTAATACCAAGAGTTTTGATCTATATCTACAAAAGGAAAGTTCTTATCTGCGCCAAAGGCTGTGAAAGCAAATGAAACAGTGAGAATGGCGGATACAGCCAAATTAATATATCTGTTCATGTTAGTCCTCCTTTGCATAATTTAATACACTAATAGTAATTTCAAATTAATTAAAGCGCAACAATTTAACATAAACTGTAACATGAATGTAATATAAAAAATCGCCGGATAATATATCCGGCGATTTAAGCTTTTCTGTTTTAATATGCTCTTCCCCAATAAACCATATGTTTAGCTTTCTTTCCGCAGCATACGCATGTATCTGATATATGCTCCTGTTCAAAGGGCATACATCTGGATGTAGCTCCTGTTTTTTCTTTTATCGCGTCTTCACAAGCGCGGTCTCCGCACCACATGGCTTTTATAAATCCAGGAGTTTCATTGAGCTCTTTCTCAAAGGTTTCCATGTCTGTTGCGGCATAAGTCTTTGAGTCGCGCCTTTCCTTTGCCTTAAGATAAAGATTTTGCTGTATATCATCTAAAAGAAGGGCAATCTCATTTTCCAGATTATCCATGGAAACAATTTTCTTTTCGCCTGTATCCCTGCGTGCAAGCACAACCTGATTGTTTTCAATATCCTTAGGTCCTACCTCAAGACGAACAGGAACGCCTTTCATTTCATATTCACTGAATTTCCATCCGGGAGATTTATCACTGTCGTCAACCTTAACTCGGAAGTTTGAAAGACGGTTCTTAAGCTCAGCCGCTTTGTCAAGCACGCCTTCCTTTTGCATAGCGATAGGAACAATAATCACCTGAATAGGAGCAATTCTTGGAGGAAGCACAAGGCCGCTGTTGTCGCCATGCACCATTATAACAGCGCCGATAAGACGTGTTGTTGTTCCCCAGGATGTCTGATGGACATATTTAAGTTCATTATTTTTATCAGTATACTGTATTCCAAATGCCTGAGCAAATCCATCTCCGAAATTGTGAGATGTTCCTGACTGGAGAGCCTTTCCGTCATGCATTAAGCTCTCAATCGTATAGGTAGCTTTAGCTCCGGCGAAACGTTCCTTTTCGGTTTTTTGACCCTTTACTACAGGCATTGCAAGTACGTTTTCACAGAAATCAGCATACACGTTGAGCATTTTAATTGTTTCTTCCTCAGCTTCTTCTGCAGTCGCATGTGCTGTATGACCCTCCTGCCATAAGAATTCCGTGGTTCTTAAGAAGGGACGTGTTGTTTTTTCCCATCTAATAACAGAACACCACTGATTGTAAAGCTTTGGAAGGTCTCTGTAGGAATGAATAATGTCTTTGTAATGGTCGCAAAAAAGTGTTTCAGATGTAGGTCTTACACAAAGACGTTCCGTAAGCTCCTGCTCGCCTCCGTGGGTAACCCAGGCTACCTCAGGTGCAAAGCCCTCTACATGATCCTTTTCCTTCTGTAAAAGGCTTTCGGGTATAAGCATCGGCATGTAAACGTTTTCATGTCCGGTTTCCTTAAACCTCGTATCCATCTGCTTTTGTATAAGCTCCCAAATTGCATAGCCATACGGTCTTATTATCATACAGCCTTTGATGCTTGAATAAGAGGCAAGGTCTGCTTTACGTACAACATCTGTATACCACTGTGGAAAATCAACCTCCATGTCAGTAATAGATTCAACAAATTTTTTGTCCTTAGCCATTTCAGTACTCCTTTCTAAAATAAAAAAGCCTTCATCCCATATAAAA